>NZ_CP027806.1:680000-1020000 GCF_003353065.1 Cyclonatronum proteinivorum
TGCAGTGAGTGGAAGTGCGGACCGGTTACATTCCAATGGAAATTGTGTGTTTTCAGATACAACATGTAAGAGTCTGCAAGTAATGCGCTTAAGCCTTTTGCAATAGCTTTGCGGTTGTCTTCGGTAATTCCAATATGTATTTCCATCGTGTTTAATTTTTAAGTGTGAGTTTTTTAAAAATTGCTTTTTGCTTGATTATCAGATAAGCACCATTTGTCAATTACCTTTTAAACAGAGCGGTGGCGCCTATCGTTTAATGATTTCTGAGATGCAAATGCTTAGTTGTTTTTAGGAAGGGAAATGTCTTTTAGCCTGATCTGCAATGACCGGCGGTTGTTCCAGAAATTTTCTTCGAGCACATAAGCGATGTTAATGCCCTTGCCATTGCTGTTGCGAATGAGGGGCAGATGCTCATGCATATTAAAGCCTATTGCTTCAAACGGGGCTGAACCGTTTTGGCTAAGCTTCATTTTAAGATGTCCGTTGCCCACAACTGTTGGGTTGCCCGCTATCTTCAAACCCCGGCTCACAAAAACAGGCCGCATATTGTGTGGTCCGAATGGTTCGAACTGATTAAGAACTTTCCAGAATTTGAGGTCTACATCGCTGAGGTCAATTTCGGCATCAACAAGAAGCTCGGGTTCAAAGCTTTCATCACACAAATCGCAGCTTGCTACTGATTCGAGCCGTTCCTTAAACTCCGGCAGCTTGTCTTCTGTCATGGTTAAACCTGCCGCGAACTCATGTCCGCCAAACTGAAGCAGCAAGTCTTCGCATTGCTTCAGGGCGTTATAAATGTTGAAGCCCTTTATACTTCTTGCCGATCCTTTAACGTGTCCGTCAACCGTGCTGAGCATTACCGTAGGCCGGCAAAACCGGTCAACAAGTCGTGAGGCCACAATTCCAATCACACCGAGGTGCCAGCTCTTATCGTGAAGTACTACAACTGAGCGGTCATCGAGCTTGTCATCATCCTCCATGAGCGACAAGGCGTGTTTCATGGTATCAGCGTCGGTGAGCCGTCTTTTCTTGTTGATTTGCTCGAGCTGTTGCGCGCGCCGGAATGCTTCCTCTTCGGTATCTGCAATCATTAGCTCAACAGCTGCGCTGGCATCGCCCATCCGGCCCGCTGCGTTAATGCGCGGCCCGAGTGAAAAGACAATCTGTGAGGTCGAAATACTGCCGAGCTCCAGTTTGATAAGCTTAGCCAGTGCCCTCATCCCAATTCGGGGGGACTGATTCAAAACCTTCAGCCCTTTGTGCATGAGGATACGGTTTTCATCCACGATGGGCACGATGTCGGAAGCAATGGAAATAGCAACGAGATCAAGGTACTGATCAGCCATTTCATCGGGCAAACCCAGTTTGTTAATCGTTGCCTGTATCAGCTTAAAGGCTACGCCGGCTCCTGAAAGCCCGTCAAAAGGATAATTGCAGCCCGGCCTTTTTGGGTCAAGCACTGCAAACGCATCCGGGATGACATCGCCTGCATTGTGGTGATCGCAAATAATGAGATCGAGACCTTTTTCACGGGCATAGTCGGCTTCTTCTACAGCGGTAATGCCGCAATCTACAGACAGCACGAGTGTAGCACCGGTTTCAATCGCTTTTTCTATACCGTCGACCGAAATACCGTAGCCGTCCTTAAAGCGGTGCGGGATAAAGTAGCAGGGTTCCAGTCCAAATTGTTTCAGAAACAGATATACGATAGCGGTTGAGGTAGTACCGTCAACATCGTAGTCTCCGTAAATAAGTACCTTTTCGTGCGAGCGTATCGCAGCGGCAAGCCTGCATGCAGCCGTTTCCATGTCCTGCATGAGAAACGGGTCGTGAATCTGAGCCTGTTCGGGGCGAAAGAATGTTTTGGCCTTATCGAACGTGGTAATACCACGTAAAGCCAGAAGACGGGCTATTACTGGGGTTACATTAAGTTGTTGTTGTAACGTTGATATAGCATGAGCATCCTCCGGCTGGGCCATAATCCAGCGGAATGACATAAGTGAACCTGTTTATTTATTTCTTTTTTTATCGAACAGGGAAAAGGGGATCAGCCCGAAAACCAAATATATGAGGCACTGATTTTAGTCAGTGTCTAAGTCTTGACAAATTGCGGTTCAGATAGAATGCAGGTGAAATGCTGAGGTGCTTAAAAAAGGAAAACAGTAGTATATAATAAGCGGTATGCTGAATTAAACAAACCTTTTTTTAAGCTTTATCATTTGCTAAGCTTTTGTACATACGCGCGTTGATATGCACTATTTCAACACCATGCCTTACGCGCATGCGCTCACGCATAATATTACAACAGGTCTGCCTAAAAAGAAGTAATTTATGAGGCTATAAAACTCAAGCCCCATAAGCATACCCTTGAATGCCGGGCCGGGGCTGGCATAACTTTTAAGTACTAAACTTGTCACATACATGATTGAAAACGGCATTTTTCACGCTAAGACGCATCACGGTTTAGAGGCGCTTCTGCAAGCTGAGCTTGAGCGTGCAGGCGCTGAATATATCTTTGCGTTGCCGGGTGCCGTGCGGTTTCAGGCTGCGGATGAGCAGCTCTATCGTTTTTTGCTGCAAACGCGACTTACCACCGGTCTCGAGCTCTGCCTGAGTCAGCCCTTAGACATCACGCAGACAGACCTGCCGGGCCTCGTAGCGTCGGTTGACTGGACGGAAGTGCTGCCTGTACATTCAACCTATCGGGTGCAGGCGTTTGAAGATGGCGTGACCGGTGTTGGCCTGCAAAAACTTGCGACCGAACTCGAACGCGGAATCGGGCAGGTTTTTCAGCAAAAATTTGAAGCTGAACCCAAAGTTGTGAAAGAAGAAAATGAGCCCGAGTTTGTTGTTAATATCCAAATCAGCTCAAACGGAAGTTGTCAGATCATGCTTGAAGCCGGTGGCGATGTGCTGCAAAGGCGGGGCAGGCTTGTATCACCTAAACACAGCGTGCTGAGCCCAGCCATGGCCGCCGGTCTTATTATGCTGAGCGACTGGGACGGCGAATCCCCCATGATTGATCCTTTTGCGAATGATGGCGTTTTGGTGCTTGAAGCTGCCCGCTACGCGAAAAAACGAACACCCCTTTTTGAAGATGACAGTCTGCGCATGAAAAAATGGCGCACTTTCCGTCACGCCCTTTGGAAGAAAATGCGCGAAGAAGTTGTAGATCAGCTGCGGGATGATGTCGACTGGATTATGGGTTTTGATTCGAACCCCGATAATATCTCCCGTATTCAGTTTAGCGCCAGAGCTGTGCGGCTGAACAATAACATCCGCTTGCGGGTATCAAAACCCAATATGCTAAACTACCCCAAAATGACGGGCCATATCATGACTGCGCCGCCCGTAGATGTGAACCTTAGGCTATTGGGAGATTTTGCCCGGAAAACCAAGATGAGCGCCGGGGGTTACAAAATGGGGCTGTTTTCTTCGATCGCAAACCTTGATACCGTTGTGGGCATGAAACCCGAAAAAAACCGGCTCCTTGAATATAACGGACGCCCGTTTTCCTTCATGGAGTTCACCATCTTCAATAAAAGCAGAGCCGGCCGTAAACCTTCAGCCCGCTCAAAAGCTGACGAAACCAGCACGCCCGGTCGCAAGCTGAAATAAGCCGAAAGACCTTCCTTGTTGTTTTCATTCAGCTTAATCCTCCAAAGGGCTTTTCACTTTGCTAATGACTTTGAGCAATAAATGTGTTATACTATGGAAGCGCTTTTCTAAGCTATAAAAGCTTATCTTAGCAAAGCTTCTTGTAGGAACTGTTTTGTCTCAAGTAAATTTATTCTCATATCTGCACTCATAGCACTAAGGACGATGTCATGCATGGCATCGTCTTTGTTTTTTTAGGGGCTGGTCACACGGCTACACGTATCCCGCTTTAATTGCGATCAGGTATGCAGATTGATGTAAGCCCAAAGTCAGCCGGGTGCTCTGCATAAAAAGCCGATGTTCCGGTTTGGGCGTCATCATCCGTTTTACGGTCAATCATGCAGGTTATACATGCTGCCGAAATCTCTTAGCGGCTAATGCCGGTTAATTTGCACCAAGGCACTTAATTTGCCTGCATTATGTTTAATTTTGGGTACAAATAAAAGAAGTCCGATGAAGTGCGCGCATGCGCATCGCGCAGCTATGGTTTATTTGATTATTGAGTAAGCTTTTGCAACGGACTGCATTTCCAATATCTAAGATTTTTAAAACACCGGATGAACAAAGAAGACTTTCTGATCAAAGACCGAATTATCAAAGGCATCACAAATGACGGACATTTCCGCATTAGTGTAATCAAAACTACCGAAGTCGTACAGCTTGCAGCCCAAAAACACGAGCTCTCCCTTCTTAATAAAGTTGTGCTTGGACGCGCACTCACCGGAACCATGTTGCTCGCATCCAGCCTGAAAGGCGAAGAGCGACTCAGGCTGCGCATGGAAGGAAAAGGTCCGATAGGCGTGCTTGTTACTGAAGCCAACAGTGTTGGCGAAATACGTGGCTTTGTGCAAAACCCCGACGCCGCAATAGATCCCAAAACCCAGGACATCGGAGACGGATTAGGCCTCGGTTTGCTCACCGTTACCAAAACCCTGTACAATGAAGCCGATCAGATCAGCGGAACAGTCGAACTCACCGACGGTACCGTATCCCCTGATATCGCCTACTATCTTGCGCAAAGCGAGCAGATTCCGTCGGCCATACACCTCGATGTGAAACTCGATGACAGCGGTGACGTCACCTCAGCAGGCGGGGTACTCATTCAGGCCCTTCCGGACGCACCGGAAAACAAAATATTAACGCTTCAGGAAAACCTGCGGCAAATGAAGCCAGCCGGGGAACGCTTCCTTCAGGGCGATTACATCGATACCATCATGCATGATATCGGCAGACCCTACACCGTGAAAGAGCTTTCGCGCGGGCCGGTTCACTTTTTCTGCCGCTGCACAAAAGACCGCTTCCTTTCAGCCCTGCAAATGCTTGGCAAAGATGATCTGGAATCCATCTCGGATGAAGGGCAGGAGCTTGTCTGTCAGTTTTGTAACGAGAAGTATCACATCAGTCAGCAGGAGATCAAAGGTATTCTCCGCGAAAAGCAGATACAGATGAACTAAGGTTTTCTCCATAAACGAAAAAAAGGCTGACCGTTAACTAAAACAGTCAGCCTTTTTTGGCTTAAACATCAAAGGCGTCATTTGTAATGCAATGACATTTGTTCCTCAGCTTGCAGCCTATGAAGCCCTTCTGAACCTCCTAACCTGCACCCGAAACCGAAAAGCAGAGAAGACCGAACCCTAAGCGTCAAGCACTTCTTTGATTCTCGCATAAATCTCATCAATACTGCCCATGCCGTCAATCGCGCGGTAAACACCCTGTTGCTTGTAGTAATTGAGCACGGGGGCCGTCTCTTCATTATAGACTTCCAGGCGCACTTTTACCTTTTCGGGCGTATCATCTGCGCGGCCTTCGCCACGGCTCAGAATACGCTTCATCAGCTCTTCATCGGGCACTTCCAGAGAAAGGAACCCTTTAAGCTTTCGGCCTTTTTTCTTAAGGCGCTCCTCAAATGCTTTGGCCTGCGGTACGGTGCGCGGAAAACCGTCAAGAATATACCCGTCTTCGAAACGCGGGTCGTCAAGAGCTTCCTCTACCAGTTCAACAACGGTAGCGTCCGGAACAAGCTTACCGGAATCCAGAATATCCTTCACTTTTTTGCCAAGCGGGGTCTGATTTTTGATCGCAGCCCGAAACATATCGCCCGTTGAAAGCTGCGGAATGTTATATTCTTTTTCAATAAGCTTCGCTTGGGTACCCTTACCCGCACCGGGCGGGCCAAATAAAATAATTCGCATGATGGATCAGAATTGATAGTTAAAATGAAATGATGGTTGAATGATTGTGAACTTCCTTTATTAAATAATATCTCAGCGAAACAGGAACTTGCTTCAATAGAAAAAGACAAGCCGGCTTCAGGCTGAACCCGAACCCTCGGATAAGGCGAGAACTAAATACCTGAATACTAAAATAAGTGTTGCTGAGAACTTATTGAAACCCCGATAACGAATATTTATATGAGATTTATCCAAATGCCGGCAGTATCCCTCGCCGCCATCAAAGAAGACGAAAGCGGTACGCTGTCAGACCTCACAGACACAACCCTCAGTGGTATCAATGAATTTTGGGTACAGCTGTGGGAAGTATTGAGCCTCGGTGTTTTCCATGTTAAAGGAAATCCCGTAACCCTTGGCAACCTTCTTGTATTCTCCGTTTTACTGATTCTCGTCTTTGCCAGTGCAAAAATCTTTTCTCACTTATTGTACTCGCGCATTCTCAAGAAAGTGAGAATGGAAGAAAGTATACGCTACACCCTGCAGCGTATCACGCACTATGTATTTCTGATTGTTGGCGTTCTCTTTTCACTGCAATTTGTCGGAATAGACCTCAGTGGCCTCGCTGTCATCTTTGGCTTGCTTTCGGTCGGAATCGGCTTTGGACTTCAAAACCTGACCTCCAACTTTATTTCGGGCATTATGCTCCTGTTTGAACGCCCGATAAGCGTAGGCGACCGCATCGTAGTAGGGAGCCTTGAAGGGGATGTAAAGGAAATCAACATGCGGTCAACAACCATCAACTCGATTGATAACATCTCCATCATCGTCCCCAACTCTGATTTTGTTTCCAACCAGGTTATCAACTATTCGCACGGAGACACCAAAATCCGCATGCGTGTACAGGTCGGCGTTTCCTACAATTCAGACCTCGACCTTGTGCTGAAAACCATGAAGCAAAGCGCGCTCGATCACCCCGAAACCCTCAATGAGCCGGAACCCATTGTCTTGCTCCGTAATTTTGGCGACAGCGCCTGGGATATGCTCCTCCTGTGCTGGGTTCCGAATCCCAAAATGCAGTACCGCATTGCCTCCGATATCCGCTGTGATCTTGTGCGCCGCTTCAGAGAGAACAATATCGAAATCCCGTTTCCGCAGCGCGATCTGCATCTCCGGTCTAACGAAGCTTTTAAAGAGCTCAGCTGAAACCCAAACCGGCATACGCCCCAAGCCCCGCTGCGCAGGCAGACATAGCTTTTTTATTTTTTGGGGGAAATCCCGTGAGCATCACGGTCTTTCGTGGCAGATTAGCGTTCCCAAATCATAATTTGAATCCCTTGCTTTTTGGAACAGGTGCCGAAATTGGCAGGCAATAGAGAGCTGCCAAGCCGGTTAACACTGTAATTGACGCATTGCGTAAAATAAAACTTGCAATGAATGACGCACCGCGTTATATTACGGGTGTTATGAAACGAACCATTAAAAAATATGGCAACCGTAAGTTGTACGACGCGCAGCAAAGTCGCTACATCTCCATGAGTGAGCTCAAAGAAATCATCCGCAAGGGCGAAGACGTCGAAGTTATTGACACCCGAACCGGCGATGATATCACCTCTGAAGTGCTCACCAAAGCTATTGTTGAAGCCGGCGGCAAAGACGCGCTCTCAGCCGACGCCCTGCATTCCCTCATCAGATGGGGTACAACAGCCTTCGAAAGCGGACTCGCCTTTTTAGGCCGTTCCCTCCACAAGGTGCTGCCCCTCGCCGACCGGGCGGATGTGCAAGGGCTGATGGAGAAAGTCCGCACGCTCGAAACACGCGTCGAAGAATTACAGGATCAGTTAAAACAGCAGCAGGCAGACAGCACAACCAACGGCAAACAACCTCCGCTGACCAACTGAGTTTTATTACCCCACTATAAAGAGATTCGAAATACAACACACCATCCCTAAACGGAGATCATTATGAGTAAGCAAGTAGAAAAAGTAAAACACGAAGAAGAAATTAATGTAGTTGACTCTCTCACCGGTAAAGCACGCGAAGTATGGCTCGCCGGACTCGGCGCGCTTGCAAGCGTTGAAGAAGAAGGTCAGAAAGTATTCACCAAGCTTGTTGAAAAAGGCACGCACTTCGAAGCACGCGGCAAAAAGCAGCTCGACGAAACCTATGAAGAGCTTCTCGTAGCCTATAAAAAACTCGAAGACCGCGTAAAGTCCAGCTTTAACAAAGCGGAAGGCGAAATCGACGACAACATGCAGGAACTCATTCACAAAATGGGCGTTCCTACACAGGATGAAATCAAAGAGCTCACCTCACAGGTTGAGAAACTCATCAACAAAGTCGATGACCTGTCCAAGAAAGTAGATCAGGCCGATAAGAAGCCGGCTGCACCTGCAGCCGCTGCCAAAGCAGGCAAATAAGGCAAGGGTTCAACACCTTAGCCCCTGCAAGGCCCAATCAGCAATATTTCATTGAGAGACGTTTGCTGAGAACAACAAAGGCCCCGGAGCATAGCTTCGGGGCCTTTTGTATATAAATCACAAGGGTTCAGTTGTCAGCGGATTCAATCTGGGCAAGCCATCATCAAACGTCCTTTACGGGCGGAACAGGCTGGTTAACTGTTCGTCATTTCTTCAAGGGTCCGGCCTTTGGTTTCGGATACAAATTTCTTCACGAAGAAATACGCAATAATGCCGAAGGCCGCATAGATTCCGTAGGAAACCCCCAGTCCAAAACTGGCGAGAAACACCGGGAAGGTCATCGTTATCAGGAAATTCGCTCCCCATTGCATAAGTCCGCAGATGGCGAGCGCCGCCCCGCGGAACTGATTCGGGAACATCTCACCGAGCATTACCCACATGACGGGTCCCCAGGAGAACGCAAAAAACGCGATGTAGCCGTTGGCAGCCAGCAGAGCATACACCCCGGAATTCCCTTCCAGAATCAGATTTCCGTCCGCGCCTACGGTAGCGAAGTAGAAAATAAAAGCCATAATACCGAGCATCACCGCCTGACCCAGCGAGCCGACGAGCAGCAGGGGCCGGCGACCGACGCGGTCAATCAGCGCAATAGCCACAAAGGTGAAAGCTACGTTCACGGTACCGCTGATCACGTTAACCATAAGTGCGTCGCCTTCTGTGAAACCCGCGGCCTGCCACAGTACGGCACCGTAATAAAACACCACGTTGATTCCGGTAAATTGCTGCAGTACGGCAAGTCCTGCACCGACCCAAACGATGGGATGAATTTTACCGGTCGTTCGCGAAATCACATCCTTTAGCCCGGGCTTGACATCCTTCAGCAGGGTTGCGCGGATCTCAGCGACCTTCGCAGAAAAATCCGCGCGGCTGAGCGTGAGAGATGACAGTACCCGATTTGCTTCCTGTTCACGCCCCGCTGCCACCAGGAAGCGCGGAGATTCGGGTATGAAGAGCAGGCCTGTAAAGAAGAGCGAAGCCGGAATTATTTCCATCCAGAACATCCACTGCCAGGCGTTGAAGCCCCACCAAAAGCTGCCCATTGCGCCTTCAGCAGCGCCTGCAATAAGGTAGTTGCTGAGAAAAGCCACGAACAAGCCCAGAACGATCATCAGTTGCTGCAGACTTGCCAGCCGTCCGCGGATGTTGCTCGGTGCAATTTCACTGATGTATGCCGGGGTGAGAATACTCGCCGCCCCAACGGCCATGCCGCCCAGAATCCGGAAAAAGACAAACTGCCCGGAGCTCGCAGAAATACCGGATCCCCAGGCACTGATGATGAAGGCTACCGCTGTAATAATCAGCACGGGTTTGCGGCCCATTTTGTCGGCCAGGGTTCCCGCGAAAAAGGCGCCCACCGCGCAGCCGAGCAGCATGGAAGCCACGTTGAAGCCCGTACCCACAGCGTCAGAGTTAAAAGTTTCCCGAAGCGCGTCAACCGTACCATTAATTACGCCGCTGTCGAAACCAAACAAAAAGCCGCCCAGGGCAGCGATGAGAGATAGCAGAAGAATGCGGCCCAGGCTGTAGTCCTGTTCCTGTTGTTCCCCGTTTGTTTGCATGCGTTTGGAAGATTAGGTTAGTAGAAAATCCCAAATCAGGCTTAAACAGCCATCATGCCCTGTATTTTCTGCGTCGGGAAATGAACATCACAGTCGTTGAGTTGTGCAGCATCATACTACAAAAAGACCGGCGCAGCAGGGTAGCGCAATATGCCGCTATTTACAGCCCATTTGCAAATACGGGTTTACAAGGGTTAAAAAGGCGTGCGGACAAACCGGCGGCGGTTTCAATTGGGGAGCTGCGTGCACCGTCTCTCCCCAAAAGCAAGGGACCCGTCTTAGGTTTGGGGGCTCGGAGCCTGCCCCGTTTCTCCTGATGTTCACGGAGTTTCCCCCAAAAAAAACAAAGCAGTACTGCCCGTGCGGCATGTTGCAGGGCACTGCGGGCATAACCTGATTTCGCTTAGTCGTACTGAGCGGGCGGCTTTCTGAGCTCTTTGAGCCATTCGTAAATCTTACGGCTGTAATAGAAGGCAATCACGCCCATCACGGCGTAGGGATACCAGAGTACTTCCGCGCGACCGCGAATCACAGATTCGAGCATAATGCTGAAAATCGCGGCGGCTCCGGCGTATTCAAGCAGCTGCAACTTGCGCCGCCGGCGCGCATCGCGGGTGAGAAAACCGCGCCCTTTGCTGAGCAGCAGCCATAATAAAAACAGCAGTCCGAAAACGAAGTATCCCATAAGCACACCATCAGCACCAGCTTTTGGAGCCGGTGTATGATTTCTTCATTTTAGAAAATGTTGCGTCCGATGAAAGCTTTGCTGAGCGTCGCTTCATCAATGAATTCGAGCTCTGTACCCATGGGGATACCGTGCGCAATGCGGGTGACTTTCACGCCAAAGGGGCTGAGCATTTTGTGGATGTAGAAGGATGTCGCTTCGCCTTCAGCGTCCGGGTTGAGCGCCAGAATGACTTCCGACACCGGCTCGCTGTTGCTGTTTACCCGCGCAATGAGCTCTTTGATCCGGATATCGTCCGGCCCCACGTCGTCAAGGGGCGAAATGACGCCGCCGAGCACGTGATAGCTGCCCCGGAACTCATTCGTTTTTTCGATCACGTACACATCGCGGGATTCTTCCACCACGCAAAGCACGTTGCGCTGTCGTTTGGCCGAACGGCAGATGGGGCAGGGATCGTCGTCCGTAATCGTGAAACAGCTCGAACAGTAGCGGATTTTTTGTTTCAGGTCGATGAGCGCCTGCGCGAGCTGCAGCACCTGATCTTTATCTTGTTTTACCAGATGCATGGCCAGGCGCTGTGCCGATTTACGGCCCACGCCCGGCAATTTCGATAAATGCTCTACAGCCCGCTCAAGGGTTTCAGAAGTAAGTTGCATGCAGAATCAGCGGGGGTTACAGCCCGAACTTGCTCAGGTCCATGCCCGGCAGGCCGCCGCCCGGAATCATATTGCGCGCTACTTCCTGCATTTTTTCGGCAGAAGCACGCTCTGCGTCGGCAAGCGCCTTGTTGACACCCGCGATGATAAGATCTTCCAGCATATCGGAGTCGTCGGGGTCAATTACATCCCGCTCAATTTTGAGACGGGTGATTTGCCGGTTGCCGTTGGCCGTCACTTTCACCATACCGCCGCCGACTTCGGCATGCACTTCAATGGCAGCCGCTTCTTCTTTGGCTTCCTGCATTTTTTGCTGAAATTCGTTCATTTTGCCGAACAATTCGGCCATATTTGGATTCATGGATATAGGATCTAAAAGGTTGAGAATTAAAAAAGCTGTTGCTTGATAGTGAGTTTGTTACCTGCCGGGGGAAACAGAACGGGGGTCCGCTTAATTCATCCTTAGCGGTAGTTCCAGTCTATTTCAGCACCAAAAAGCTCGACAATCTGCCGAAGCTTGGGGTCCTGTTTTTGCAGGCGCTCAAATTTGGCGAAGGGGTCTTCTTCGGTTTGCTCCGTATTTCCGACCTGAATAAGGCGTCCCTGTATCTTGAACCGCTGACCGAGATGGGGCTCAAGCTGTTCGCTGAGAAAACGGCTGTTCGTCTCAAGCATATCGAGCACAAAAGGGTCGGGGGTTTCAAGGGTGAGCAGCCGCCCTTTAAGGTCAGACGGTTTCACGCGGTCGAGCGCGAGAATGAGCGACTGCGAGACAGGCGGGTGAAGGTTTTTGATGAAGGTATCCCAAACCTGTACGACCTGGTGCAGGTAAACCGGCTTATCGGCTGTGGACGGATCCGGCGCGCCCGAATTCATGAGCTGAACCGCCGGTGCGGGAGTGCTTTGCGGTTTAGCGGCCTGAGAGGTCGGTTTTCGGGCAGGCTGCGTAGCGAGAATGGCATTTTCCGGCGGAAGGTCTGCCGGTGCTGAAGCGGTTTGCGCTTTGGTTTCAGAACCTGAGTTTGAGTCTGAATCTGAATTCGTACGCGCCTTGTTCGTTGCCGCCCCGGTCTCTGTATGCGAAGGCGGGCTTGCCGGTGCTTTCACCGCGATGGATGGGGTTGGCTGTCCCGAAACAGCCTGTTTGTTGCGCATGCCGGGTTTACGGCGCAGGCCGCTCACCGGGGGCGCACCCGGAATATCTACGGCCGCTTTGGGGGCCGCCGGAGCCTGAGTCGGAGCGGGTGCCGGTGCAGCGGTTGAAGGGTTGCTCGCAGCCGGCGTTGCTGATGGGCTTGCCGGAGACTGCGTTTTGTAAGGCGCGGGTTCACTCGCCGTGCTGCCCTGCACGGAAGCCGCTGATTTCCCGGAACCGCCGCCTGTACTGAAGGCATTGCGCAGGCGCTCAAGCTCCTGCATAAGGCCTGAGAGACCTGCGGTTTTTTCCATGCGGATGAGTTTCAGGACCGTCATTTCCAGCAAAATACGCGGCTGACGCGCATCACGCAGCCGGAACTGCGCCTCGTGCACGATGTGAAGCATGCGCATGAGATCATCGTCCGAAAAGGACTGTGCCGCCTTGTTGAGACGAAGTTTGACGTCCTTGCTCGTCTCGATAGCGTAAAAATTGCTGGGATCACGGGCGAGCAACAGGTTGCGCATAAATCCGGTCAGGCTGCCTAAAAACTCGGAAATATCGTGTCCTTCCATCAGCAAGTCAGAAATCAGCTGAATGCCGGCAACGCTGTCGCCGGAATCGATGTAGCCGGTCAGCTCAAACAGCCGCTCAAGTCCGACAGCGTTGAAGGCCTTCATCAGCGCCTCATACTGAATATCGGTACCGCAAAGGGCAATCACCTGATCCAGAATCCCGAGCGCGTCGCGCAGGGCCCCGTCGGCTTTTACGGCAATCATGTGCAGGGAATCTTCATCTATGGTGATGTCTTCCCGCTCGCAAATAAAGCGAAGCCGGTCAACACTTTGCTGCACGCTAATCGGCTTGAAATCGAAGCGCTGAACCCGCGAGAGAATGGTCGGAAGCACTTTGTGCGGCTCGGTTGTTGCAAAAATAAAAATGGCGTAAGCCGGCGGCTCTTCAAGGGTTTTGAGAAGGGCATTAAATGCTTGCTTCGACAGCATGTGCACCTCATCAATAATATAGATCTTGTAGTTGCCCGACTGCGGCGGAACCCGGACAGACTCCCGAATGCGGTGCGCGTCGTCAACCTTATTGTTCGAAGCCGCATCCACCTCAATGATGTTCAGCGTTTGGTTCAGCATTTCGCCATCCACATCATCCCCGATATCGTTCAGCGTACGGGCGAGCACGCGCGCCATGGTTGTTTTCCCAACCCCTCTGGGACCGCAAAACAGATAGGCATGAGAAATGCGACCGCTCTCAATCGCATTCTGAAGCGTTGAGCTCACATGCTCCTGTGAAACAATATCTGAAAAACGAACGGGGCGATACTTGCGGGTTAAGGCTTTGTAATGCGATGACATACGGGCTGTGGCGTTTAATTTGAAAACTGGTTTTTGCTTATTCTTTCAATTTACCAAAAAAACAGCCCAATAATAAACCTGCGTAAAGCTGAACGATCCTGCCGAAATCTTGTTGAAACAATCAGATGGGTAACATCGCCCGTCAAATCAATTCAGAATCATCGCACTAAACTAACGGATAGAAACTATGACAACCCTTGTAATTTTCATGCTGATAGCTACTGTAGCGGGCATCACATCCATCTACTACTACTCGCTGAAGGATGAACCCCGCGTAAACAACAAAACCAAGGTCGAAGTCCCCACAGACTACGATGGCATGGGAACTTTCAGCCGGTACATCAACAAATAAATAATCACCATGTTTAAATCGCCAATAGTGGTACCCTAAAAGCCTCTGATCTCACCATCAGGGGCTTTTTTGTTTGGTGGGAATGTCCGGTTACCTGAACAATCAATGCTGCAATGCCTTTTTTTATGCTGTCAAAATCCTTAGATTTGTATCCAAATGAATACACCTGCCTATGTATAAAATCCAAAAGACAGCTGAATTTGATAAGTGGCTAAGAAAACTGAAGGATCATCGCGCTAAAGCGAAAATCCTTTTTCGAATTCAAAAAATAGAGACCGATGGGCACTTTGGAAGCTGTGAATCCGTCGGAGACGGTGTACGTGAATTGAAAATTGATTATGCTAAAGGATACAGGGTTTACTTTAGGCAAAAAGGTGACACAATAATCATCCTTCTTATGGGTGGTGACAAGTCAACACAGCAAAGAGATATTGAAAAGGCGAAGCTCATTTTAAAACAATTAGAAAATTAAGTTTATGGAAATCTCACAGTTCCAAATCTCCGACTATCTCGACAGCAACGAAATGATTGCAGCGTACCTGAACACCGTTTTGACTGAAGGTGACGAACAAGATTTGATTTTGGCTATCGGACATATTGCCAAATCTATTGGCATGTCCAAAATTGCAGCGCAAACGGGCATGAGCAGACCCAGTTTGTATAAGGCCTTATCTGAAGGTGCCAAACCTCAGTTCGGCACCATAATGAAAGTACTCCGTGCCATTGGGGGCGACATTCAGATAGCGCCCCAGCCTGCACAGCCAAACAGGCCCTGAGTACCAGTAACAGATTGGCGATAGCCAAAAGTGCACTCAATCACCCTGATCCTGACCTCCGGGGTGCGCCCGCTTTTTATTTTTTGGGTAAAACTCCGAGAGCATCAATGCTTACGTAGCAGATTATAAGCCCCGGACCTAAGACAGGCTCCTTGTTTTTTTTAGTGCGCAGGTTTAAAAAACGTTTTCCCTTCAATCCATCACGCGGTAGTAACAGCGATGTGTTTTTGTGAGTCCGGATAAATTGGTCACAGACTCCTAAGGCTTTTCCCTATATTAAGGCAAAATTTTACATCTAACCCCGGCGGGTGTTGCCGTCCGCCATTCTGAAACAGGAAAAGCCTGCCTATGAATTGGAACATTAAAGCCCCTAACACCCTCATTCTGGTCTTGCTGGTGATGGTTTTCTTCGCCGCCCTCACCTGGGTGATACCCGGCGGTCAGTTTGATATGGTTGAAGTAAACGGACGCGAAGTCGTAGATCCGGAGTCGTTTCAATACATTGATTCAAGCCCTACTTCCCTCACCGAGCTCTTTCTTGCACCCGTACGCGGTTTCAACGATCCTTACGGCATGGCCATCATCGTGTTCGTCTTTATCGTTGCCGGAAGCTTTTCCATCATTTCCAAAACAGGCGCCTTCGACGTCGTGATTCGCCGGGCTGCCAAGTTCTTTTCCGAAAATCCCGCCTGGCGCCCGGTTTACATCCCGTTTTTCATGGTACTGTTTTCGGTGATGGGCGCAACCTTCGGGATGAGCGAAGAAACCATCGTGTTCATCCCGCTTTTTGTGACGCTCTCCCTGGCGCTGGGCTACGACTCCATAACAGGGGTAGCGATCCCTTACGTAGGGGCGCATATCGGATTTGCGGGCGCCGTGTACAACCCGTTTACCGTCGGTATCGCGCAGGGACTGGCCGAAATTCCCGTCTTTTCCGGAGCCGGATTCCGAATGCTCTTATGGGCTGCCGTAACCGTGACGGGCATTATCATTGTGTACATCTATGCGTCGCGCATCCACAAAAATCCCAAGAAATCGCCGGTTTACGACATCGACAAAAACCGCAAAGCTTCCGAAGATGACGGCATCATTCCGCCCATCAAAGCCGGTCATATCATTGTCTTGCTGTTGTTTTTCGGCACGCTTGGCCTCCTCATTTACGGGGTCGTGCAGCTGGGCTGGTACATCGAAGAGCTGTCGGCCCTGTTCATCGGCCTTGCGGTGCTCTCCGCCATTTTTGGCCGTCTCAGCGGGGATGAAGCCGCCAACGCCTTCCTTGCCGGTATGAAAGATGTGATGGGGGCCGCGGTCATCATCGCGCTTTCCCGCGCCATTCTCATCATCATCACCGACGGACAGATTGTGGATACCATCCTCTTTCACCTGTCCGCTTCCCTCGATAACCTGAACATCTACGCCTCCGCGGGACTCATGCTGGGCGTACAGAGCCTCCTGAACGTTATTGTACCGAGCGGCAGCGGTCAGGCCGCGCTCACCATCCCCATTATGGCACCCCTGGGTGACCTGATCGGCATCACCCGGCAGACCGTAGTACTCATTTTCCAGCTTGGCGACGGCATCACCAACATGATTATCCCGACCTCCGGCGTACTCATGGGCGTACTCGGCATCGCACGCATCCCCTGGGAAGTCTGGGCGAAGTGGCTGTTCATCAAAATGCTGATTTTGTATGCCGTCGCCCTTGTCTTTATCGTGATTGCCGTGGCAATGGGCTATCAATAAATAAAGTGATACCGCAAAATTCTCTGACAAACACCGATCCACAGTCAAGCCAACATCATGAGCGAATCTGAAGCACCCTACACCCCCATCGCCTGCGCGCTGTATGACGAACTCGAGCGCCTCGCCATCCGTCGCGAAGAAGTCCGCATCGTTTTCCGCGACCTGGGCCAGGAGCACAGCCGCACCGACGTCATCGCGGATGTATTCAGCCGCGACAAACAGGAATTCATCAAACTGAAATCCGGCATGGAAATCCGCCTCGACCGGCTGGTCTCGGCAGGGGGGATTCGGTTTGCAGGGGATCATTGCTGAGTAGTCCGCCATCATTTTATTGATTCGACAAATCAACTATCATGAGTCTCAAAAGTCATTTAGAAAAAATTCAGAGAAAACTACGTGAAGGGGCCTTCACCTCAGAAGCATCTGTCTCTCAGGGCATTTTGCTTCCAACACTCAATGAGCTTGGCTGGCCCGTTTTTGATACCTCCATCGTAAGTCCGGAGTTCACCGTTGAAAACCGTCGTGTGGATTACGCCCTGTGTCATCCCAAAAACAAACCGGCCATTTTCATCGAAGTAAAAAATGTAGGGCTCTCCGATGGTGCGGACCGGCAGCTGTTTGAGTATGCTTTCCATACCGGAGTACCTATGGCAATTCTGACCGACGGACAGGAGTGGAGCTTTTATTTGCCCGGAGAGCAAGGGCGGTACGACGAGCGCAGGGTCTATAAAATTGATTGTTTAGAGCGAAGCATCACAGAAATCGAAGAGCGGCTGGTCAGATATCTCAATTACCAAAGAGTCGCTTCAGGCGACGCGCTCCGTGCAGCCCGTGATGACTACCGGAATGTGTCGCGACACCGCATCATCGCAGCTAACATCCCCAAAGCCTGGGTCATGATACTTAAGGAACAGGATGCGGCTTTGCTGGACTTGCTCGCCGAAAAAGTGGAAGATCTGTGCGGCTTCAAACCAGACCTCGATGTGTGCGGTGAATTTTTGAGTGATCAGGTGAGCTTCCGTGCGGAAAGTCCTGTTGTTCAAGGAACGGGTGGTAGAAATAAAGGTAAGACTTCAGAAGACGTTAAACCCGGCCAAAAGCATCCAGAGAATTCAAAACCCCGTCCACGTAAAATGCAGCCGATTTCCTGGGAACTTGATGGCGAGAAATTGACATCACGTTCTGCCCGGCAAGTCATGACCACCCTGTTTGAAAGGCTTGCGGAAAAAGACGACACTTTTCTTGAAAGGTTTGCATCAAGGAAGCATGGGCGAAAAAGGCGTTATCTGGCCAGAAACAAATACGAACTTTACCCTGGACGATCCGACTTGGCAGAAAAAAACGCAGTGGAAATCGCACAAGGCTGGTGGTTGGGTACGAATTACAGCAAGAGAAATGTCCAGGAAATTATTGATCTTGCCCTTGAAGTCACTGATCCCGCATTAAGGCGAAAAATCAAAGTGAGCGTGATTTAACCCTGGTATTAGTCCACACGTATAATGAACCGATTAAGGCGCATAGTAGAAAAAGACGATACCCGTGCGGGTCGTTTTTTTGACCTCACGATCAAAGCGCTGATCCTGTTTTCGCTGATTACCTTCTCGGTCTCGACCATTCCGGGTTTGAGTGAGCAGACCATCCGGTTTCTGTACTATTCGAAAATCCTGACGGTCGGCATTTTTACCCTGGAGTACCTGCTGCGCATCATAGTAGCTGAAAAGAAGCTGAGCTACATCTTTAGCTTCTATGGCATGATTGATTTGCTGGCCATTATGCCTTTTTTTCTTGCAGCGGGTACCGATTTGCGGGCGCTGCGCATTCTCCGGTTTTTGCGGTTGTTTACCCTGCTTAAAGCAACGCGCTATACCCGCTCGGTCGAACGCTTCCGGAAAGTGTACCATCTGGTGAAAGCCGACATCGTTGTTTTTCTGACCGCAACGGTTATGCTGATGTATCTGGGCGCAGTCGGCATTTATTATTTTGAAAACCCGGTTCAGCCGGAAACCTTCAAATCTGTTTTCCACAGCATGTGGTGGTCGGTCGCGACGGTTACGACAGTTGGGTATGGCGACATTTACCCCGTAACAGCGGGCGGCAGGGTTTTCACTTTTCTGATTTTACTCCTCAGCATCTGTATCGTTGCCATACCGGCAGGTCTGATCGCCTCAGCTTTTCAGCGGGTCAATCAGGATGAGGACTGAGCCGTAGTTTTACCCCAGCGCCTGCGCCACATCGTTCAAAATATCGGTGTGATGCTCCAATCCGACCGCGATGCGGATGAGTCCCGGCGTGATGCCGACGGCAAGGCGCTCTTCCTCCGTGAGCTTGGAGTGCGTGGTCGTAGCGGGGTGCGTCACAATGGTGCGGGTGTCGCCGAGGTTGGCCGAGCGCGAAAGCATGGTGATGCGGTCCATAAACCGGACAGCGCCCGAAATGCCGCCGCTGACTTCAAAACAGACGACGCCTCCGCCGCGCTTCATTTGCTTCAGCGCCAGTTCCCGCTGCGGATGGTCTTTATGGAAGGGGTACTTCACCCAACTCACCTTTGGGTGTTCGCCGAGAAAATCCGCGAGTTTTTCCGCATTGTCGCAGTGCCGCTCCATGCGAACCGGCAAAGTCTCCAGACTTTTGCTGAACAGCCACGCATTGAAAGGCGAGAGCGACGGACCTGTGTGGCGCATAAAGAAGCGAATCGGCTCGATGTATTTTTCGCTTCCGGCAATTACCCCGCCAATAGCACGGCCCTGACCGTCAATAAACTTGGTGGCCGAGTGCTGAATGAGATCGGCCCCAAAGGCGATGGGTTGCTGCAGGTAGGGCGTGGCAAAGCAGTTGTCCACCAGGAAAATGAGATTGTGGGCTTTGGCCAGCTCTCCGGCCCACGCCAAATCGACCAAATCCAGGCCCGGATTGGAGGGCGTTTCCAGAAACAGCATTTTGGTTTCGGGACGAATCAGGGACTCCCAGCTTTCGGGTCGCGCCGTATCTGCGTAGGTGTAGCTGATGCCCCAGCGCGGCAGAATCTGACTCAGAATCTGATGCGAAGACCCGAACAGCGAGCGCGACGCCAGCACATGATCGCCCTGATTGAGAAGTCCCGCAAGACAGCCAAACAGGGCCGCCATGCCCGAAGCCGCCGCAAGCCCGGACTCCGCCCCTTCCATCGCACAGATTTTCGCCACAAACTCATCGGTATTCGGGTTGGAGTAGCGGCTGTACACATTGCCATCCACTTCATTCGCGAACAACGCCCGCGCATGCTCAGCGGAATCGAAGGTGAAGCCGGAGGTCATGTACAGCGGCACAGAATGCTCCCGCGCAGCACTGCCGGGAGCCTGAATACGGATGGCATCGGTTTCGAAATGACGGGAATCGGGCATGGGGGAGTTCAGAAGGTTAGAGCGGTGTGTAAAATTAAGCTGTTCACCCAAAAAATGATAGGGATGTACGCACGAAGAAAAATGAAGTACAGTAGCTGACGGTTTTTAAACTACCTGTTTTTGCCGTCGCAATCTACCCTTGTATGTAGCGAGCCGCTTAGTAGTAGCGCGAATCAATATTTTCAAGCTTAATTGAATTGAGTACATTAGTATGGAGATTAAAGTCAATCTTAAAGCGATGAGCAAGGGCTATCTTTATGAAGTAGCCGATAATTGCTCAGCTTAATATTTTGCGAGAGTAAAAGCCCGGAATACCCATGAATAAAACAGGTTTTTTTGAAATTCGAATTTTTGGTAAGGTGGGAAGCATGGATCTAAAACCGGATCTCTTTGATATTAGGGATGTTGGTCGGTTGTTAGAGGTCGCGGAAAACTTGCTGTACCCGGTTGAGAAGCGCGGACGCCCGACAATTAGTTATAGCGTTGAAAGTGGTTCCGTTTCACATCAGTTCCGGACATCTCTGCAGGTCATCATCGGACTTAACGCAGTTTTGGGGCAGGTAGCCATCCAAAAAAACATTGATTTCTTGGCACTTAACTCAGCCAAAGCCTTTGAAACGCTGCAAGCTACAGCCGATGAGAAGGGTTATGAAATCAGGTTACGTACCTCCCTGCCACAAACACACGAAATACAAATTGATAAAACAACCACTTACAGGCGCTTGTCATCAGTATGGGTTGATGCCACCTTTTATTTTTATGGAAAAGTGACAAGTGCCGGCGGCAAAGAAAAGAGCAGTATTCGTATCAGCACCGTGGACTATGGAACTCTCAACATTCAGACTCCAATAGATGTCCTGGCTCAATATGAACACAATATGCTTTATAAGGACATTGGAATTCACGCAAGCGGGAAGCAGCACTCGGAGACAGGCGATCTTGATCTAAGCTCTTTGAAATTCGTTGAATTTATCGACTTCAGCCCCAAATATGATGCAGCCTATCTTGACGGGTTGATTGAGAAAGCTACCGGTTCATGGGCCGGAATAGACGATAAGCAAAAGTGGTTAAGAGAGGTGCGGGGCAGTTATGACTGAAAATGGCGCTTTTTGTGACACCAGCTTCTTTATCCGCTTGCTGGATAAAACCGATCCCTTACATATAAATGCAAGAAACTACTATCAGTATTTGCTTGAAAATAACAAAGAGCTCTACGTCAGTACTATTGCAGTTGCAGAATACTGTGTGGGTGGAAGAGTTGATGCACTGCCCATTAAAAACCTCAAAATTGTTGCATTTAATCTTCATCACGCTGAAAGGGCAGGGGAATTAGCCCAAATTGTTTTCAGACATAAAAACAAACTTCGGTACAAGGAAAGGAATATTATTCCAAATGATACAAAGCTCTTCACGCAGTCAGACCTCGAAAAACAAGCGGGTATTTACCTTTCCTCAGACAGCGAGAGCCTGAAAATCTACAGACTTCTGAATCAATACGTGGCGCTCGATTTCAGATTTGTGGATATAAATACGCCCTATGATCAGGCATTTGGTGTGTTTCGGTTGTAACCCGTTTATCAGCAGGGAAACAGAACTTTATCATCCATTTCCATCTTTAGCTGACGCTCAGCTTTACAACAGAAAAAATCATCATTAGCTCTTTTTTATATTACGGAAGCAAACAGAACTATCCATCAACCCCAATCACACCCCCAATACCATGCAATACAGATTTTTAGGAAAATCAGGACTCAAAGTTTCGGCCCTTTCATTCGGCTCGTGGGTCACTTTCGGAGAGCAGGTCGATACCGGCCTGGCGTATGAGCAGATGAAGGCCGCCTACGATGCGGGCGTCAATTTTTTTGACAATGCGGAGGCCTACGAAAACGGCAAATCAGAAGAGATCATGGGGCAGGTGCTCCGCAAGGCCGGCTGGAAACGGTCGGATCTGGTGATCTCCACGAAAATATTCTGGGGTGGTGAAGGACCCAATGATACCGGACTCTCCTTCAAGCACATCAAAGAAGGAACCGAGGCTGCCCTGAAGCGCATGCAGCTTGATTATGTGGATTTGCTGTTTTGTCACCGGCCCGATCTGCACACGCCGATGGAAGAAACCGTGTGGGCCATGGATCAGATGATCCGCGAAGGCAAGGCCCTGTACTGGGGCACGAGCGAGTGGAGTGCCGAAGAAATCCGGATGGCGTACGAAATCGCCCGGCGCGAACATCTGCGCCCACCGCTGATGGAGCAGCCGCAGTACAACATGTTTCACCGGGAGCGGGTCGAGCAGGAGTACGCCCGCCTGTACCGGGATATCGGGCTTGGCACGACGATCTGGAGTCCGCTTGCGAGCGGGTTACTCACCGGAAAGTACAACGACGGCATCCCGGAGGGCTCGCGTCTTCATCTCGAGAAATACAGCTGGCTGCGAAAGGCGCTTCTCGAAACGGAAGAAGGTCGTGCCAAACTCGAAAAAGTCAAACAGCTCGCACCGCTTGCCGCCGATTTGGGTATCACCCTGCCTCAAATGGCGCTGGCCTGGTGCCTCAAAAATCCGGATGTCAGTACGGTTATTACCGGAGCCTCAACGGTTGAGCAGGTGAAACAAAACATGAGCGCGATGGACGCGGTAGCCAAACTCGACGACAGCGCCATGGAGCGCATCGAAGCCATCCTCAGCAACAAACCCTCCGCCGCACCCGACTGGCGGGAAATGTAGTTCGGTTTTTTGGAATGCAACCAAGTGTCCGTAAAGCCGGGGAGGAGCAAGCAATCTGCTGCCTCCCCGGCTTTTTTTGAGATGTCGTTCATTCACAGGGCGCTTTTCGGACAAGTCGTTATCAGCGAAAAATTAAATCCGTGTTGTTACCAACAACTGCACAGCTGTCCAAAACGATTTAAAATCTGGGAAATACCGATTCGTGCGGCTGTTTAGGACAGATTATATCGATTTTAGCAAATCAATCCCCCCACTCAAATAAACTCATCTGTATGGGGGCTGTTTCAACAACGGTTTCTGGTGGTTTAAAAGGCTCGTTCAGCAGTTTTTGCAGATCAAACTTCACGAACAGGTTTACCCGAAGAAAGGCAACCATGTTGGACAAACACCAGCCATAGGTTGCGATGGCCTTCATGTACTTCAGGATCAGGATCGTAATCATTGCTGTCCAAATCTGAATAAGCACGGCATTGGTCGTGGTACCCAGAAATGATTTGATTTTGAGTAGCTGCTTGATGTCTTTGAAGAACTGTTCGATATCCCAACGGGCTCTGTACAGCTCACTGATGGTGTTTGCTGTCCAGGAAAACTGGTTGGTGATCAGTTCGATGGTTTGATCTTTTTCGGCGTCATAAGCCACCACCCGGCGTAATTTAGCAGGATAGTTCTTATAGCTTTCAGGCTTGCTCAGTTCGACATATTCATCGATGAGTATGTGCTGATGGCGGTTGTCTGGCAGAGGTTTTTCGGCGAGCCGCTTGAACTGGACAGATTTTTTAAGGCGTATCACAAAATAGCTGCCCTCGGTTTTCCATCGGTACAAGGTCGGAAAATCAACATAAGCGCGGTCGGCAACGACTACTGAATCCGCTGGCAACGACAATGTTTTGGCAACAGTGGAGTCGTGCGGCTTGCCATCGGTCATCTGTATAAAAACCGGCAGGCAACCGTCATAATCCAGCAGGGTATGTAGTTTTATGGCGCCCTTCTTTTTGCGGAATTTGGCCCAATCGTACAGACCCAGACATAAACTGATGGTCGTTGAATCCAACAGCAGGATCTTGCTTTTGATCCTGAAGCGGGTTTGTCGGAAACGCCCCATTGCAGCCAGTTTCTTCATCATCACAAAGTAGTAGTCTTTGAAAAGGCCCCACTCGCGATGCTTATTTTGATAGGAAAGCGAGGATTTACAAGGTGCTCTGTTGACACCTAAATGGTTAAGATTGCCACTGGAGGATTTTAACCCGTTACAAACATCTCGCAGGGAACTTAACTTGGAGAACTGGCAAAACAGCATAGTCACCAAATGAGTCCAGCTGGTAATACCTTTAACATGTTTGTCTGAACTGTATTTTTTAACCAGCTTTTTGAAGCCTGGTCGGTCCAGGGTCTGCATAATCTGCGCAAATAACGTTACATTGGCCATAGTCAGTGATATTTTAGGTTGGGTAGGACCTCCTAAAATAACAAAGCCCCGGCTTCGGGGCTTTCACTGGCTACTTTTCAAACGTTTTGGACAGATGTGCAACAACTGGTGTGTATGGCTCCACAAAAAAACGGATTATCCGGTTCAACACCGACAACTCCCATGCCATCAACGCCTCGTGCCCGTGCCCTGTAGGGGCACCCTGTGGGTAGAAAGCCGAGACGCCTCCCCGATTTATTGCGTGCCGTAGGTACGCCATGTGCCTGCGGGCGTCAGCAAAAAAAGCAAGGGACCTGTCTTTGATTTGGGGGTTCTGATCTTCCACGAAAGACCTTGATGTTCACGGAGTTTTCCCCAAAAAAAGAAAAAGCGGGCTTGGCAAGGCAGCCGGTTGCAGGCTCACTTTTTTTGGAATGAACCTGCCCAAAAGTGCCCGAAAACCGATATGTTGCGGCTTTGCTTGGCGGGCGTGCTGCGGTGCGGGTAGCGGTTAAAACGCACGGATCGTAATCGCGGTTAACCCGCATTATTCACCAAGAAATTTTCTTGCTGGCAAGGCGAAGCTGAAAACTCGGCGGAGGGGTACCTAAGTACCCTGAGCATGAGTTTTCAGCTTCAACGCCGCCAGCGGGGAAATTTCGCAGCCTTTACACCACACCCAAATTTGGGCTTCAAGTGTTTTTCGTTAAGCCCAACTTAAACTATTATTTAGCATATTAATCCTGTTTAATTGTGAATAATGCGGGTTAAGGCTGTACTTTCATCAAAATACATCATCAAACTTTATGCTGCCCGATGCGCACTGATTATGAACGAACTGAACCAACATCGCAAACACAGCTCCGGACCCGCTTTTCCGGAAGGCATTCAGCCGCCGGTTGCGCGGCAGATTCCGGTTGAACTGAGCATGCACGGGCACACCCGCATCGATCCGTTTTTCTGGATGAAAGACCGCGATAATCCGGCTGTAATCGACTACCTGAAGGCCGAAAATGATTATCTCAAGGCCATAACGGGGCACACGGACGCCTTTCAGGAAGCGCTGTTCAGCGAGATGCGGGCGCGGATTAAGGAAGATGACAGCTCGGTGCCGTATTTCCTGAACGGCTATTTTTACTACACCCGCTACGAAGAAGGGCAGGAGTATCCGATCTATGCCCGGCGTTTTGAGACCATGGAATCCGATGAAGAAATCATTCTGAACGTAAATGAGCTCGCCGAAGGGCAGTCGTACACTTCGGTTGGCGGCGTTTCCGTTAGTAATGACGCCCGCCTGCTCGCTTTTTCGGTCGATCATGTGGGGCGGCGGATTTACACTATCCGGTTCAAAAACCTGGAGACCGGTGCGTTTCTCGAAGATGAAATCCCGGACGTGACCGGTAATCTGAGCTGGGCCGCCGATAACGCCACCATCTTCTACAGCAAACAGGATCCCCAAACCCTGCGCTCGTATCAGATATATCGTCACCGCCTTGGCAGCAATCCGGCAGCGAACGCGCTGGTGTTTCAGGAAGATGACGAGACCTTTACCACCTACGTGAAGCGCACGAAATCGCGCGCGTACATCATGCTGGTTTCGTACAGCACGGTCAGCACCGAGTACCGTTTTATCCCCGCAGATAAGCCGACGGCTACCCCTGAGCTGCTGCAGGCGCGGGCACGGCACCACGAATATTTTGCGGACCATTTCGGGGATCATTTCTACATCCGCACCAATCACGAAGCGCAGAATTTCCGGCTCATGCGCGTGCCGGTCGCTGCGCCGGGCATGGCGAACTGGGAGGAAATCATCCCGCACCGACCGGATGTGCTGCTCGAAGGCATTGACATATTTGCCCGGTACCTCGTGCTCAGTGAAGTGCAGAACGGCCTACCGGTGATCCGAATCCGCGAGTGGGAAAGCGGCGCGGAGCACTACATGGCTTTTGATGAGCCCGCCTACCTCGCCTATACGACGACCAATCTCGCGTTCGATACGCCGGTGCTGCGCTACGGCTACACCTCCCTCACTACGCCGAACTCCATCTACGAATACAACATGGAAACCCGCGCGCATACGCTCCTGAAGCAACAGGAAGTGCGCGGTGATTTCAGCCGGGAAAACTACGTGACGGAACGACATTTCGCTACCGCTGCCGACGGCACCCGCATTCCGGTGTCGCTCGTGTACCGCAAAGGGCTGCGCAAAAACGGGCAGAATCCGCTGCTGCAGTACGGCTACGGCTCCTACGGCTACAGCATGCCGCCGACCTTCAGCAGTGCGCGCCTGAGTTTGCTCGACCGCGGATTCGCGTTTGCCATCGCGCACGTGCGGGGCGGCGAAGAGATGGGGCGCGCGTGGTATGAGCAAGGCAAGCTCGAAAACAAGATGAACACCTTTACCGATTTTATCGCGGTTTCCGAATATCTGATCGCGCAGCGCTTCACCAACCCCTCACAGCTCTACGCGATGGGCGGCAGCGCCGGCGGCCTGCTTGTGGGCGCGGTCATGAACCTGCGGCCCGACCTCTACAACGGCATTGTCGCGCAGGTCCCCTTCGTGGATGTGGTCACGACCATGCTCGACGACAGCATCCCCCTCACCACCGGCGAGTACGACGAGTGGGGCAATCCCAACGACCCGCATTTTTATGAAATCATGCTGGCCTACTCCCCCTACGATCAGGTCAGCGCGCAGGCTTACCCGCACCTGCTCGTGACCTCCGGCCTGCACGACTCGCAGGTGCAGTACTGGGAGCCGACCAAATGGGTGGCCCGCCTCCGCGAGCGGAACACCTCGGAAAACGTCATCCTGCTCAACACCAACATGGATGCCGGTCACGGCGGCGCCTCCGGACGCTTTCAGCGCCTGTGCGAAGTCGCCATGGAATACGCCTTCCTGCTCGAACTCGAAGGCATTCGCAGCTAAACTGCTCGCCTGTTCCCGGTGCCGCTTCGTGCAGGATGGGGCTGAAACCCGGCGTTATAGGCATTTCCGGCTTTTTTATTTTTTGGGTAAAACTCCGAGAACATCAAGGTCTTTCGAGGCAGATCGAATACCCCAAATCAAAGACAGGTCCCTTGCTTTTTGTGGGCAGGCCAAGCTTCTGGTGGGGGAAGGGGAAGGTTGGGGTTGACCTAAGTTTACTCGTTAATGGATGGACTCTTGTCACCGATTCTCAGGATTAGCTAATAACCTTGGTGTGAGCGAGAAAAGAGGGATTGAAACAGATGTGATTTTACCCGGAACTTGATTTATTAGCGGGCTAATGGATATTATCTTGCTTAGAAGATGACAGTATCAAAACTTAAACCATATCTCCTGGCTTCAAAATGGAACTGAAAGCGGAAATCACAGAAATCGTAAATAATTTGCCGGATGAAGCTTTAGAAGAGTTGCTGGCTTATCTGAAGCAGGTGGAAAAAAGAACTGCTGAAAAGTCCAGGAGAGCGGCTGACCTAAAAAAAATTTTAGCGGAAGACCGAGAGCTTCTTGATAAACTGTCAAAATGATCAGCTATGAGGAAGTTCTGGAAATCCATCAGCTTTTGATTCAGGAGTTTGGAGGATTGCCGGGTATCAGGGATGAAAACGGATTACAGTCAGCGCTGGAGCGACCGTTTAGCGGATTTGGAGGTGAAGAATTTTATCCAACTCCTGAAGAAAAGGCCGCTGCTGTAATAGAAAGCCTTCTGAGTAATCATCCCTTTTTGGATGGAAATAAAAGGACCGGTTATGTACTTCTGAGATTGATTCTAATGTCTTATGGCAAAGATATACAAGCGTCACAGGAAGAAAAGTACGATTTTGTAATCTCTGTAGCTTCAGGTAACTACGCTTTTAAAGATGTTGTAAAGTGGATTCAGCAGCGCGTTGTTGACCGGTAAGCAAGGGGCAGCAAGGTAATTAACCACATCAGCTATACCCGTATTTGAGCTGGGAGCAGCTGTTGAGCCCGACCACGGCATTGCTATCCTTCAATCAAAAAGCCTGGTAAACAGGTCTTGCAAATGCCCGCAAACGAGCTTCAAGCTGATTTTCAATCTCAACATTCAACTTCAATCCCCATGACCATCACCGTAAAAATTGCCGACTACGAAGACCCGCAGGATGCCGCGGCCCTGCTCAATATCCTGAACAGCTACAGCCGCGACACAATGGGGCAGGGGCATAACCTTGATCCTTATGTGATTGAAAACCTGATTGCCGAGCTCGAAGACTTCCCGACCGCGGTCAGCTTCCTCGCGTACGCCGACGGTCAGCCTGCCGGGCTTGCGAACTGTTTTCTCGGCCTCTCCACCTTCAGCGCCCGCCGCCTGATGAACATTCACGACCTCGCCGTACTGCCGGAATTCCGCGGACATGGCGTGGGCCGCAAGCTGCTCGAAGCCGTCGAAACCCGGGCCCGGCAAATGCGCTGCTGCAAAATCACCCTTGAAGTCCGCGACGACAACCGCGCCAAAGCCCTCTACCTCCGGCACGGCTACAAGCCCGGAACCCCCGAAATGCTGTTCTGGTCGAAGGGTTTAGAGGTTAGGGGTGAGGGGGGATAAATCAGAATACGGCATGTCAAGGTAAGGCAGAGCAGACTCCATCCTATACATCTGCAACGCTTCATTCGGTTTTGCCTAAACCGCATTGATAGCGCAAAAACAAAAAGCAAGGGACCTTGCCGTAGGTTTGGGATATATCGGGTTGGCAACACAGACAGTGATGCGCACGGAGTTCCCCCTAAATAAAAAATAGAACCTGAAAGCAGTAGTTTGGTGCATCAGGATGATGCTTGCGTTGCGGTCTCAACTTGCAATCCGCGTAGGGCTGCACAAATTACCGTTTCCGGCGGCTCGGTACTCCTCCATCCCCGGTTCTTAACATTTTCACCTAAAATGCCTATTTTAATGAGAATGAATCTCAACCGATAGTATTAACCCGCTCAAAAAAAATATTATGGCAAAAGAATATGATGTAGTTGTGATTGGTACCGGCCCCGGCGGTTACGTAGCCGCCATTCGTGCCTCGCAGCTTGGCCTGAAAACCGCAGTTATTGAAAAAAGAGACTTAGGGGGCGTTTGCCTCAACATCGGATGTATCCCAACCAAAGCACTGCTTAAGTCAGCTGAAACCCTCGAAAAAATTTCCCATGCAGCAGAGTTTGGTCTTGAAGTTGGTGAAGCCAAAGTTAACTTCCCTAATGTGATTAAGCGCAGCCGCGGTGTGGCTGACAAAATGAGCAAGGGCGTTCAGTTTCTGATGAAAGCCAATAAAATTGATGTGGTGCGGGGCAAAGGCCTCCTCGCCGGTAATGGCGAAGTAAAGGTCGTGGATGACAGCAACAAAGAAACCGACCGCCTCAAAGCTGAGCACATCATTATTGCAACCGGTGCACGCAGCCGCGAGCTGCCAAGCCTCAAATTCGATAACGAAACTGTTATCAATTCCGAGCGCGCCATGAAGCTTGAGAAGCAGCCCAAAAAACTCGTAATTGCCGGTGCAGGTGCAATCGGTGTGGAATTCGCCTACTTCTATCACACCATTGGCACGGAAGTGACCATCATCGAGCTTCAGAAATACATTGTTCCCGCCGAAGATGAAGACGTGAGTAAAGAACTCGCCAAAATCTACAAGAAAAAAGGCATGAACATCATGACCGAAAGCTCTGTGGAGAAGGTCACCAAAAAAGGCAACGGCGTTGAAGTCATCGTGAAAACCAAGAAAGGCGAAGAGAAAATCGAAGCCGACATGGTACTTTCCGCAGTCGGCGTTGTGGGCAACGTGGAAGGCATCGGTCTTGAAGAGGCCGGCGTTAAGGTCGAGCGCGGTTCAATCGTCGTGAAGCCCAACACCTACGAAACCGACGCGAAAGGCGTATATGCGATCGGCGATGTCATCGGCGGACCCTGGCTCGCACACAAGGCTTCGCACGAAGCTGTTGAATGTGTAGAGCGTATTGCAGGCCTCGATCCCATCCCCGTTAACCACAAAAACATCCCCGGCTGTACCTACTGCCATCCCGAGATTGCATCCGTAGGGCTCACCGAAAAAGCGGCCAAAGAAGCCGGCTATGAAGTGAAAGTCGGCAAGTTCCCGTTTCAGGCGAGCGGCAAGGCTTCCGCAGCCGGTGCCAATGACGGCTTTGTGAAGGTCGTCTTTGATGCCAAATACGGCGAATGGCTCGGCTGTCACATGATCGGCGAAAACGTTACCGAGATGATCGCCTCCCCGGTACTCGCACGCGATCTTGAGACGACCGGACACGAAGTTATCGCCTCCATCCATCCGCACCCGACCCTCAGCGAAGCGGTGATGGAAGCCGTTGCCGAAGCTTACGGCGAAGGTGTACACCTCGGCACTCCGCCTAAGAAGTAAAAAAAACAAATTATGCGGCCTTTGTTTTAGGGGATGTTCCCCCTCACATACCGCAGATGAACATCAGGCCGGCTTTCCTTTTTTGGGGAAGGCCGGCTTTTTTTATGGAATCAGGTACTTAGCCCGTTTACTCTCTTGATTCTCTTTTAAAAAAAATGCACTATTAAGGGTGACTTAATCCATCGACTGAACACAAACCTTAATGGGGATCGACCATGCAAATCAAAGAAATACTCAAGGTGAAAGGAACAGATGTGTATCATATTGCCCCGGATGCAACCGTGTACGATGCAGTAAAGCTGATGTCTGACTTAAATGTAGGCGGTTTGCTTGTGATGCGCGCGCGCAAAATGGCGGGAATTATTACCGAGCGGGATTACAGAAATAAAATTATCCTGAAAGGCCGGGCGTCAAAAGAAACAGCTGTGGAAGAAATTATGACGACTGAGGTCTTGTGTGTGAAGGACACCGAAACCGTAGAAAGCTGCCTGCAGATAATGACCGAAAAGAAAATCCGCCATCTTCCGGTAATGAATGATGACAACACCGTCGGCGGGATGATTTCCATCGGAGATTTGGTCAAGGCCGTTATCAACAAGCAAAAAGTGGAGATATCAACCCTTAAAAGCTACATTTACGGGGATTCCCCCCTGTAACGATTTTGCCGTTTTTAGCAGAAAAAGCCGTCTAAATTTGGTAGATTAAGAAATTCCGGTTCGGTCGGAAGCACCAAAATTATTTCAAAAGCACCGAACCGGATCTTTGCTGCTATTTCACATCATTCACTAACCTGATTTTTTTCTGCTATGCTTAATACCTGGGTACTCATCCACCTGATTGGTGTTTTCTTTGTTTTTATGGCCCTTGGCGGCACCTTTATTCACGTCATTAACGGCGGCACTAAAGACACCAACAAATGGGCAAAAGGTCTCGCTGCCATGCACGGCGCCGGTCTGCTTGTTATTGTTGTGTTTGGTTTGCTTGGCCTTGTTTCTTTGGGCGTGAAGCCCTCCGAGTTCAACATGTACGTATATCTGAAACTGCTGATTTGGCTCTTCCTCGGGGCCTCGCTCACCATCCCCTACAAAGTAGAAGGCAGCGCCAAAGTGCTGATGTTCGTCATCCCGCTGCTCGCAGCTGTTTCCACCTACGTCGGTCTGAACTACCTGATGCGCATTGGATAGTAGCCTGTCCCTGTTTTTAAACCAACAAAGCCCCGTTGTTCTCACATCGGGGCTTTGTTGGTTTTGGGAGTATGGCCGGATTGATTCAAATCAAAGCGGATTAACCAAATTTTCCGAAAACCCACGGGAAAGCTGCTGTGTGTAAGCCCGGAGCGCACAGGCAAGACAAGCATCTTTATTTTTTGGGTGAAATTCCGAGAGCATCACGGTCAGCATAGCTTGTGAAAAATCCCAAATCAACGGAGTGGCCCGTGGTTTTTTTGGGGGGGCAGCTTCGCATCCAAGTGGTTGAAGGGGGCGTTTTTGACTCAAATGCCAGGTGAATCCAATTAGTGATTCAAAAAAAATAGGGGATACCCGGAGATTTATGGCTCATTCCTCATACACCGTTATTGCTTCTCGCCCTGCTGCATTACATTCTTATAAAAAGGAGTTACGCAGTGTTTTTGATGCCACTCTTTTTGTGAATAAACATTTTGGGCTGATTATTTGGCCCGTATCAAACTCAAGGTCGTAAAGCGGAGAAGTAATTTCCCGCTCCAACTCGGAAGTAACCGCATCAGCACTAAGAAGGATCAAAATGTCCTAATCGGATTCCGGATGTACATTCCCCCTTGCGCGGGAACCGTTCAGATAAACTTCCGCACAAGGATCATACTGCTGTATGATAGACTTAATTTTGCGAATGATATGTGGCTTGGCGTTCATCAGACTCAAATAGTAGGTATAGATGCAGAATAGTTGTGATGAACTGGGAAGAAGGAGTTTGAAAGATTGAGATCACTCAGGCCGACCCAAATTTGTGTATCACAGCAGAAAAGCCTTTGGCTTTCAACAATGCGTCCCCCCCCTCACTCCTCCCCGTAACGCTGCCGGATTTCACTCCACTCGGGGCTGCTGATGAATTCGAGCAGCACGGTATTGATCGCATTTCGGTAGGGAGCGCCAAGCGGCAGGGCGATGCCGTAGTATTGATCGTTGAAGCTGCGGGGCAGCACCTGCACCTCGTTGCGGAACTGCTGATCGGCCTCATACCGGATGATAGGCGCATCGTGCACAAAAGCATCAATGCGGCCGTCGCGGACCGATTCGAGTCCTTCGCGAATGGAGCCGTAGGTCGTGAAACGGATGCGTCTTTCTTCCAGCATGCCAACAGTAGCCGAGCCGCTGAGTACGCCGGTGCGCACAAAGGGCAGGTCCTCAGGGCCTCCGACTTTGCTGTCGAGCTGTGTGATGGTCAGGCTTGACGCAATGGATGCCGTAAAAAAGGAAATCACAATCACCCCGGCGAACATCCATACAAAGCCGACAACGCGCCCGCCCAGCGTACGGGGAGATTTGTCGCCATAGCCCACGGTCGTCATCGTTACGGCTGCCCACCAAAAGCCGGAGCCAATACCCTCAGCCGGACTTCCGCCGAATTCCTGATTTCCCCTGCGCTCAAAAATCCAGACAAGCACGCCCCAAAAGAGCAGCACCCCGAGCAGCAGCGCGAGTATGAACAGAAACTCCGGACTAAACACGGCTAAAAAAGCCTGCCAAACGCCCCGGGGGGTATAGCCGGTTGCAATGCCGAGGCCCGTAACATAAAACGGATGGGTGAAATCCACGACGGCTTCCCGCTCAGCGGTGATGGTGAGGGCTGCCGCCGCGGCAAAAAGGCTGCCATCCTGCACGCCGCTGAGCAGTCCTTCGATATCGCGGGCTTCATACCGGAACGGAATATTCAGCTCTCCGGCGATGTGCTCCCACAGGCTGATGGTGATGCCGGAATAGGTGCCGTCTGCCTCCTCAATAACAAAGGGCGGCGCAATCCGGATACCTACAACAACTTCCTCCTCTGCCGGAAAGCCTGCCGCAGCGGCTTGCAGGGGTTGGGTGATGGAACCGAAAAACAGGATGAGCAGGGTGAAGCAGGAGAACGTTTTCATAATAACCAGGATAAGAAAGCATGGGGTAGATGCAGCAATTTGGCAATTCAGCCGTGGAAAAGCAAACCAAGTGTGAAGTCAGCCTGTGTCGGTTGGGTGAAATGCCGGAAAAAGGTCATCCCAAAAACCGCTTACAATATCATAGGTACCGTTCATGAACTTGTTGTTCGGTTTTTAAGGTCGTGTCCGTAGGTTTGGCCTCCAAAGTATGGTTCAACTAAATCAATAATTTATCACTAAATAACTGTTTAAATTGATATGAAAATATACTTTATTATTGCGGCATTATTTTGCCTGTTCATCGTGCCGGCTGCGGCAACGGCACAGGGAAGCTTCTTTCTCGATTCGAACGGCGTAACCATCAAATGCCCCGGCGCAGCGCCCGGCGAAACCGGAACGGTTAACGGCGTGACCTATGAAGCGGTTGACTCGGATTTGCTCATAGCACGTATTGCAGAAGGTGCTGACTTAACGGTAGTGTGCACAACACCTGTTATCAGTCTGCAAGGTTACTTTTCAGGAAATTCAACATTTAACCAGGATATTAGCAGCTGGGATGTGAGCAATGTGACTATTACAAGATTCCTGTTTGCGAGCGCCACCTCTTTCAATCAGGACATCAGCAACTGGAATACGGAAAACGTTACCAACATGGGATTAATGTTTCAAGACGCAACCTCTTTTAATCAGGATATTGGCGGATGGAACACGAGCAATGTCACAACCATCGAAGGTATATTTCTTGGCGCATCAGCCTTCAATCAGGATATTAGTGGCTGGGATGTGAGCAACGTCACGAATATGTCGACCGCATTTGAATCAATGGCCGCTTTTAACCAGCCATTGAACAATTGGGATACCGGAAGTGTAGTCAGCATGGAGCGTACTTTCCAGAATTCACCGGTTTTTAATCAGCCTTTGGATAACTGGGATGTAAGCAATGTGACCAACATGGTGCAGATGTTTGCAGGTGCTGCCGCTTTCAACCAGGATCTGAACAGCTGGGATGTAAGCAATGTAACCAACATGGCGCAGATGTTCAGCGGTGCAACCGCATTTAACGGAGATATCAGTGCCTGGAATCCGGTATCCGTTCAAAACATGGCAGCTATGTTTAACGGGGCATCTTCCTTTAACCAGGCTATCGGGGGATGGAACACGAGTAGTCTAACGAACATGGTTCAAATGTTTCGCGATGCAGCTTCCTTTAATCAGAATTTGAATGGTTGGGATGTGAGTAATATCAGCAGTTTATTTTCTTTATTTGTCAATAGCGGTTTTAACGGCAATATCAATAACTGGGATGTAAGTAATGTTCAGAACATGTCCCTGTTGTTCAGCAATACGCCCTTTGACCAGGATATTAGCTCTTGGGATGTGAGTAATGTTGAGAATATGTCAAGTATGTTCGAAAACGCTACCTTCAACCAGGATATCAGCACCTGGGATGTGAGCAATGTTAAACTCTTGTTTAACATGTTTGGAAATAACAGCGCATTCAATCAACCCTTAGACAGTTGGGATGTGAGTGGTGTTGTGAATATGAGCAGAATGTTTTCAAATGCGACTTCCTTTAATCAGAATATCAATAGCTGGGATACGGGAAGTGTTACTGATTTTAATTTCATGTTCGATGGTGCCGCTTCTTTTAATCAGCCCCTTGACAACTGGGATATGAGCAGCGCCACACAAATCGCATTTATGTTTCGCAATGCGACTGCGTTTAATCAGCCAATCGGAAGTTGGGATGTGAGCAATGTGACTAACATGAACTATGTTTTTAACAATGCTGAAAGCTTCAATCAGCCGCTTGCAAACTGGGATGTAAGCAGTGCAACATTCATGAGCTTCATGTTTCGGGATGCAGCTTCTTTCAACCAAAATCTGAGCGGATGGTGCGTGGATAACATCACAAGCGAACCGGATCAGTTTGCCGCAGGTGCGCCGCTCGACCCGGCCTTTTTTCCGGTTTGGGGTACCTGTAACCCAACAAGTATTGGTGAGGGCAGCGAGTTTGTCACCACATTTTCCCTTAACCAAAACTACCCCAACCCCTTCAACCCGACAACGCAAATCAGCTACGCCCTGCCCGAAGCGGCGGAGGTGAGGCTTGAGGTGTACAATCTTGCTGGTCAGCGGGTAGCGGTGCTGGTGAACGGCATGCAGACCGCCGGCACGCACACGGTTTCTTTCAATGCCGAGAGCCTTTCGAGCGGGCTGTACCTGTACCGCATCACGGCCGGCAGCTTTACCGAAACCCGGAAAATGATGATGATCAAATAAGCGTACATCAGCCGTAATTACGGCAGCTTACTGGTTTAACCATAGGGGGGACTGCATCTTTGCTGCGGTCCCCTTTTTTATGTGCCGTAATTTTTGGGGGAGGACAACACTCCGGCTGACGCCCTGTTCCGGATCAGGCTTAGCCGGGCAGGCGGTATTCAGATGAGGTGGACTAATCACCAAAACGAGAATAGTGAAACAAAGCAGGATTTTATTCTTGAGAATAAGTTGAAACAGGCACATGCAGTATAAAAATGGCTGCAATAACAGGACAATATATTTATGATTAATTGGCAAATAATGAAGGTATTAAAATTATAAATACAATAAGTTAAAGGGTAAGACATAGTCAGGGTGATCGTAGATTTAAAAGAGAAAATACGCCACCCAAAAAAAACACCGAAACAACTATGTTATCCGGTATAATAAAGAGGTTGATTGATAGCAGTTCCCCGCTTTCAGGCAAATTTTATGAGAAGAAAAAAAGCTGTTCAAATGCTGCCGGATTTCTTATACTCGCATTTAATTTGCGCATAAAACCCTGAAATTTTGAAGGATAGGCCGGATATTTTTGTTTGGGTGTTATTGTAAAGCAAGGCAAGGGGCCTTAGGTTGTAAGCGTTTGTGTGTAGCTTATATGCAGTTTTCACCGGCACTATTTTATTCTAATCATTGAATCATGAAAATACAAAAGGGTATTATTCTTTTGCTTGCAATTCTGTTCGTCCGGCTTGTTTTTACAGCACCGGACGTGAAAGCCGACCCCCCGGCATTATTCTATCTAGCACCCAACGACGTAACCGTGTTATGCCCGGATGCCAACGTGGATGATAAAGGCACCGTGACCATAAATGATGTCGGTATTGAATTCACCAAGCTCGATCGTAACGGAATTTTGGCATTGTTAGGTGATGATGAAAACAATCCGCTGCTGTCAACAACCTGCACCAGCGGTATCACAGATATGAGTGAGTTGTTTTTGAACCGTTCAACCTTTAACCAGCCTATTGGAAGTTGGGATGTTTCCAGTGTAACAAACATGACAGAGATGTTCCGAGCAGCGACTGCCTTTAATCAGCCTATTGGAGATTGGGATACTTCAAATGTTACGAGTATGCAAACTATGTTTGGAAGTGCAGGCAGTTTCAATCAGGCCATTGGAGGTTGGGATACCTCAAGTGTTACGACTATGTTTTACATGTTTTGGGTTGCATCTAATTTCGATCAGCCCATAGGAGATTGGGATACCTCTAGTGTTACGAATATGGACGGAATGTTTGTATCTGCAGCCAGTTTTAATCAGAATCTGAGTGGATGGTGTGTTTCGTTGATAACCTCTACACCATCATTTTTTGATTTCGGTGCATCAGCATGGGTGTTGCCCAATAGCCGGCCTGTTTGGGGTACGTGTCCTACATTCCTGCTTGCATCTAACGGCGTAACCATAACCTGTGTCGCAGCAAATATCGGAGATAAAGGCTTTGTAGGAGCAGATGAATACACCAAGCTCGATCGCGACGGCCTTGACGCGTTACTTACCGCAAATCCTAACAATCCCGAATTCGCCACCACCTGTACCAGTGGTATATTAGATATGAGCAGCTTATTTCAAAACAGGCAAACCTTTAATCAGCCCATTGGAAGTTGGGATGTCTCCAGCGTTACTAATATGTCAAATATGTTTAGTGAGGCCAGGGCTTTTAATCAGGATATCGGCAGCTGGAATGTAAGCAGCGTTACTCGAATGGACGGAATGTTTATGGTTGCCTTTGCCTTCGATCGGGATATTGGCAGTTGGAACGTGAGCAGCGTTACTGATATGGTTAATATGTTTAATGCTGCCATTGCCTTCAATCAGGATATAGGCAGTTGGAATGTGAGCAGCGTTACTGATATGTCTAATATGTTTAGAGATGCCAGGGTATTCAATCATGATATCGGCAGCTGGGATGTGAGCAGCGTGACAAATATGCAATTTATGTTTCTCAGAGCCATGCTTTTTAACCAAGATATTGGTAGCTGGGATGTTAGCAGCGTGACGGGTATGCAAGCAATGTTTAATACCACCCCTTTCAACCAGAATATTGGCAGCTGGGATGTGAGCAACGTGACTCAAATGGTTGGAATGTTTAGAGATAACAGTGCCTTCAATCAGGATATTGGCAATTGGGATGTGAGCAGCGTTACTGATATGTCTAACATGTTTACAAATGCCACTGCCTTCAATCGGGACCTCCGCTGCTGGGAGGTGATGCAAATTACTAATGAGCCCACTGGATTCGGAACATTTGCCAACAAGCCCATCTGGGGTACACGCGGCCATTGCCTGTGGACCGGGAGCACAGATGGCGATCTAAACACAGGCTCCAACTGGGCCGGTAATACTGTCCCGCCCACCAACCTTCCGATGATTTTTGAAAATAATTCCTTGGTGTTAGCCACAGGCACCGATTTCCAAAACGAGGTTCGCGTACGCAGCAGCGGGAGCCTGGTAATTGGCTCCGGCGTACCCGTGCTTTTTTCCGGTGGGATTACCGGAGGCGAAGAGGTTACATTTCAGCGCGATATTAACAGTCACTCCCGCTGGGTAGGTTTTTCGACTCCGGTTTCCGGCGCTGCATTCGCCGGCAATGACGGTCTGTTCAACGCCCTCTGGACTCAGGGATTCCCCGGCTCTGATGATCCCAATGCATCCGCATCATCGGCCAACGTTATTTTTTATGACGAGGCCAGCGCCACGTTTACAGCGCCCGGGTCAAATACAATAGAAGCCGGTAAAGGGTATTTTATCTACGTGTTTGAACGAAAAGACCGTGATGATGAGAATACAGCCCTCGAATTTCCTCTAACTACGCAGCTTACGGGCCCCGAAAACAGCTTTGGTGCCGAAAACCGCTTCACGTTCTCTGTAAGCCAGGAAAGCACTGACGGCTGGAACCTGCTCGGTAACCCGTTTGCCGCCTCGCTCGACTGGGCGAATGGGGACTGGACTAAAACCGGTATAGATAATTTCGCCTATCTGTGGAATCCGGCCACCGGCAACTATCAGGTTACGACCGGCGGCAGTGATAGCCCAGATAACGTTGAAGGCATCACAGCAAGTAACCATATTGCGCCCTTTCAGGCCTTTTTTGTGAAAGCCAACAGCGCAGGGCCTGAACTCTCTGTTCCAGCAACTGCCCGCTCAGTCAATGCTGCAAATGCCGGTTTGTTCAGCGAATCACCGGCTCCGGTATTTACGCTCAAATTAGAAGCAGGCGGTCACGAATCCTTCACCGGTTTCCGGTTTGGCGAAGAATATTCACAGGAGTTCGGCCACAACGATGCCTACTTCCTGTCACCAATGGCGACATCCTTTGCCTACACCTACTCGGTTAAGGGTAACAACGCTACCATGCTGAACTCGCTTCCCCTCGATATGGATGAGGCTGTGTCCTTCCCGATTGCGGCGGGCGCGTTCGCCGATTATCAGTTCTATGAAGGCGAAGCGACCTTCAGCTGGCCGACCTTTTCGAACATTCCATCAGGCATGGTCATCACCCTTACCGACACGCATACCGGGGCGGTAATCGACCTTCGCGAAGAGCAGTCGTACAGTTTCCAGATGTCAGCAGCCGGACTCATGCAGAAAGGGGCAGAAGTTAAGAACTTCCGTGATCTTCAGGCGGATGGCAGCCCGGTCATGAGCCCGATGTTTGCCGGCGAGCGCTTTGTGCTCACCATCGACCCGGAAATCACAACTGACATTCCAACCGATGGGCAGCTGCCGGCCGAGTTCGCGCTCCATCAAAACTACCCCAACCCCTTCAACCCGGCTACGCAGATTCGCTACGAACTGCCCGAAAGCGCGGAGGTGAGGTTGGATGTGTTCAACATTCAGGGTCAGCGCGTTGCTACGCTGGTAAACGGGCAACAAAACCCGGGCATCCATACCGTTCGATTCAACGGTTCAGCCCTGTCAAGTGGGGTGTACCTGTACCGGCTTCAGGCGGGAACGAAGGTACTCACCCAAAAAATGACGCTCATCAAATAAGCCGTCAATTTAACGTACGCAGCAACTACTGCGCCTGACCTAAAACCCATTTAACCGAAGCCGGCAATTTTCCGGCTTCGGTTGTAACAGCAAATTTACCGAACACTCTTTCTTTCAGCCATGAAATTCCTTTTATCCGCACTTACCGTTACCCTTTTTCTGCTCTGTGCAGATTTCACCCCAACCGTTGCGCAGGACCGCAGTCAGCAGCTTTGGCAGGACAATGCGCCCGCGCAGCCCATGAACAACCCCGGTCCGCCGCAGCTGCCGGGTGCACCAACCCAAACCCCGATCGGCAGCGGACTTGCACTGCTGCTTGCCGCCGGCGGAGCTTATGCGGTCAAAAAACTCCGGGATAAATAACAGCGCGCCAAACCCGAATTACAACGATTCCGCTATCCCCGCCCTTCTGATCGGGCTGCTTACTTGCAGCTCCGGAGAAGTTGGGCGGGAGGAACAGCGCCGGTCGTTTGCCGGCCAAATGATACAGCATTACCTGTTTTGAGCGCTTAGAACGACAGGGGCGATTGGGGGGCAAAACAGTCGTTAGGTATGCCTTAACACAAGCCCGGAAAACAGGTATCAGGTTCGGGTCATGGTTGGGTCAAGGTCGGGTCATGCTTTGGTCATGCTTTGGTCATGCTTTGGTCATCCTTTAGTCAAGCTTTGCAGAGTCTGCTGTATGCGTTGGGGTAAACTTGGGCGGCTCCGCTTGGGTACAAACGCACACCCGAAGGACACCAAAGCGAGACAAGAAGGTGACCCAACGCAGATAAAAGTAGTGCCCGCTTTGTGCTCACCATCGATCCGGGAATAAGCACCGACATCCCGTCCGAGGGTCAGCTCCCAACCGCGTTCGCGCTCCATCAAAACTACCCCAACCCCTTCAACCCGGCTACGCAGATTCGCTACGAACTGCCCGAAAGCGCGGAGGTGAGCCTTGAAGTGTACAACCTTGCCGGTCAGCGGGTAGCGGTGCTGGTGAACGGCACGCAGACGGCCGGCACGCACACGGTTTCTTTCAATGCCGAGAGCCTTTCAAGCGGGCTGTATTTGTACCGCATCACGGCCGGCAGCTTTACCGAAACCCGGAAAATGATGATGATCAAATAAGCGTACATCACCGTTCTTGCGCAGCTTACGGGCTTAACCTTAGGGGGGGACTGCATCTGTGTTGCGGTCCCCTTTTTTATGCCGGAATTTTTGGGGGAGGATGAAATTCCCCTGAAGGCACAAGGATGCTTTTCCTTACCTTAGGTTTTTAGGCCTGCATTTTTCTTTTGCGAACGCAACCGTTTGCCGGATTTCCTCAACCCCCGTCAATTATCCTTTAAAGGCTCATTATGAATAAAATGCTTTTCCTGCTTACTGTGGCCGTAATTTTGGGAGGATGTTCTGCATCCTCCGATCATGCGGGGGATGAAGCCGGTTTACAGACCCCTTTGACTGAAAGCGGGACTCAGCTGTTTGATGCTGCACTCGCTGAAGAACTCGGTGCCGATCTGTACGGGATGCGCCTGTATGTGATGGCATTCCTGAAGGCAGGGCCAAATCAGGAGATGTCCGCTGAACAGGCAGCGGAGCTGCAGCGCGGACACATGGCGCACATCAGGCAGCTTGCGGAAGCGGGCGAGCTGATTCTTGCAGGGCCGTTTGTCGGCAGTGCAGATGTACGGGGAATATTCCTGTTCCGGACCGATTCGGTAGAGCACGCCCGTACCCTTACGGCACAGGACCCGGCCGTAGCCGCAGGACGACTTGAGATGGAGCTGCATCAGTGGTACGGTTCGGCGGCACTGCTTCAGACCCCCGATTTCCATGCCCGGATTGCAAGGGAAAATCCCTGAGGCCATCCTGTCCGGGCTTCTTTCGGTACGGTTTTAAAAAAATGATGCCGGACCGGGCCTGGCAACCATCATCCTAACAAATCCTTCAGGAAGCGTCCCGTGTGGCTTTCTGGGATTAGTGCAATTTCCTCCGGCGTGCCGGTGCCCACAATGGTGCCGCCCCCGTAGCCGCCCTCCGGACCCACATCAATAATCCAGTCGGCGCTTTTGATGACATCCATGTTGTGCTCGATGATGATGACCGAGTTGCCGATTTCAATCAGCCGCTGAAAGCTTTTGAGGAGGCGGTTTACGTCGTCGAAGTGCAGACCCGTTGTGGGCTCATCGAAGAAGTACAGGGTGTGTCCGCTGTCGTTGAAGGAAAGGAAGCGGGCGAGCTTTACGCGCTGCGCCTCACCGCCGCTAAGGGTGTTGCCGCTCTGACCCAGCCGGAGATAGCCCAGACCCACATCTTCCATGACTTGCAGGCGGTTGGTGATGGCGCTTTCATCCACGAAAAATTCCAGCGCCTCCGAAATGCTCATTTCCAGCACCTGCCAGATGTTGCGCCCCCGGTACTCGACGGTGAGCAGGTCTTTGCGGTAGCGCTTGCCACCGCAGGCTTCGCAGGGCAGCTCGATATCGGCCAGAAACTGCATTTCGATGGTTTGGATGCCTTCTCCCTGACACGCTTCGCAGCGGCCACCGGGTTTGTTGAAGGAGAAATCGCCCGCATTAAAGCCCATGATTTTGGCCTGCCGCGTATTCGCAAACACATCGCGGATGCCGTCGAAAGCCTTGGTGTAGGTCGCCGGATTGGAGCGCGAGGAGCGCCCGATGGGCGACTGATCGACCATTTCAACTTTGTCGATGTGGTGAATGCCTTCCAGCTTTTTGAAACGCCCGACCTTGCCGCTGTAGCTGCCCAGCTCTTTTTGCAGGCCCGCGTACAGGGTGTGATGGGTGAGGGTTGACTTGCCGGAACCGCTCACGCCGGTTACGCAGGTGAGCACGCCGAGCGGGAATTCGGCGTCCACGTTTTTGAGGTTGTGTTCGGATGCGCCTTTGAGCCGGAGCCAGTTGGTGGCTGTGCGGCGTATGGCGGGCAGCGGAATTTCATCCTTGTTGCTGAGGTAGCGCCCGGTAAGCGTTTTGGCTTTAAGTAAATCCGGGAAGGGACCGTGGAAAACGACTTCGCCCCCATGAATACCGGCGAAGGGGCCGATATCGATGATGTTGTCGGCGGATTTCATCATTTCGGGGTCGTGCTCCACTACGAGCACGGTGTTACCGATGTCGCGCAGCGTTTTGAGGATGCCGATGAGGCGCGTATTGTCGCGCGGGTGCAGGCCGATGGTCGGCTCGTCGAGCACATAGAGGCTGCCGATGAGCGAGCTGCCGAGCGAGTTGGCGAGGCTGATGCGCTGCGCTTCACCGCCGCTGAGGGTGTTGGTGAGGCGGTCGAGGGTGAGGTAGTCAAGCCCCACATCATTCAGGTACTTGAGCCGCTTGCGGATTTCGTATAAAATCTGACTCGCAATGCCGAGCTCGTATTCGCTGAGTTCGAGCTTATCGAAATATTCCTGTGCGTGCCCGATGGTCATCTCACAAACTTCCCCGATGTGCAGGCCCCCGACTTTCACGTACTGCGCGTCCCGGCGGATGCGGTAGCCGTCGCACTCGGGACACCGGCTGTACCCGCGGAACCGCGCGTAAAAAATGCGCATGTGCATTTTGTAAAACTCGCTTTTGATCCCTTCAAAAAAGCTGTTGAGGCCGATGTATTCGTCCCTGCCCTTCCATAAAATGTCTTTGACGGTTTTGGGAAGTTCGCGGTAGGGGGTGTCGATGGGCAGCTGATACCGGGCCGCAACTTTAATGAGATCGCGCAGGTTGTCGGAGAAGCGCGCGCCGCTGTAGGGTGCGATGGCGCCGCCGCGGATGGTCTGATCGGGATCGGGAATTACGAGATCTTCATCAATTCCCGTTACCCGCCCGAAGCCTTCGCAGTGCTTGCAGGCGCCGAAGGGATTGTTGAAGGAAAACATCTGCGGCGTTGGCTCTTCGAAAGCCATACCGTCGAGTTCGAAGCGGTCGCTGAACACGTGCTCGTCCCCGCCCCGCATGCGGATGTAGCACACGCCGAAGCCTTCGCGAAAAGCGGTCTCGATGGAGTCGGCCATGCGGCTGCGTACTTCGCGATCATCTTTCAGGATGAGGCGGTCAACCAGAACCCGGTGCACGTTGCGCTTGATTTGCTGCGGGGTGTATTCGTCACGGCTGAGGTCCAGGATGCTTTCATCTGCGGTTAGGATGCGGGTGAAGCCTTTTTCGCGGAGCACGTCGAGTTCTTCCGTTACTTTCTGATCCCGGTTGGGGATGCCAAAAAGCACGTAAAACCGGCTCCCTTCTTCAAATTCCCGGAACAAAAAATCTATGACCGTAAACGGATTCTCTTTTTGTACCTGCCGTCCGGATACCGGCGAAAAAGTCTTGCCGGCGCGTGCGAAGAGCAAGCGGCAGTAGTCGTAAATCTCGGTTGTAGTACCGACTGTGGAGCGCGGGTTGGAGGTTGTATTCTTTTGCTGAATCGCCATGGCCGGTGAGATTCCCTGAATGAAATCCACATCGGGCTTATCCATGCGCTCGAGAAACTGACGGGCGTAGCTCGAAAGGCTTTCTACGTAGCGGCGCTGCCCTTCGGCGTAGATGGTGTCGAACGCCAGACTCGATTTCCCCGAACCCGATACCCCGGTAATCACGGTGAGTTTGTTTCGGGGGATGGTGACATCGATGTTTTTCAGGTTGTGTACCCGTGCCCCTTTTATGATGAGCGGGCGTTCCTGTGCCTGACGGCTTGCTGCCGTTTGGGTAATGGATTCGGATTCAGCGGGCGTTTCGGATGGGTTCATGGATGCGTGCTGCATTTCGTGACATGAGATTACGGACCAATTAAACCGAACAAGGCCACCATGGAAAACATTCTGAGACCTTTGCTTTCGGGGAAAGAGAACGGTCTTTAAAATACGGAACCTGAGACTGGTGTACCGGAATTGTTTAACCCGTTAATCATAACAAACACCAGCTTATTGACGCATAAGTAATGCAGATAAGAGCTGTAAGGCCATCATCCCAAAATACAAGCCAAAAAAAACGGGCCCGCCTCTCCGGCAAGACCCGTTTCAACCATGAAAAATCTGATACTTAAGCTGCGTTTAGTTCAAACGGAGCCTGACTGTTTTTTTGTTATTAATCTTCTCCGTTACCGTTGCCGGTGTTTGGATTGACAAAGAGCTTGCTGTTATCGCGGAAGCCGGGTTCGTCACGGTACCAGTTTTTGTAAACATCACCCCCGGACTCAGCCCAATCAGCGAAGCGCAGCATAGCGTTGGTCATGTCAACGTTTTCGCGGGGATAGGGTACGCTTTCAGGGATGTTGATGCCCCAGTTCATGTTGGCACGGCTTTGATACCAGCGCCCCTGATCAGGCTTGGAGCCATCGTCGCGGGTACCGAACAGGCTCATGTCGGCGAGCGCGGTTGGTTTCGTACCGGGAAGGTGAATTTCGCGCTTGCGCTCATTATTCCGGAACGTAAAAGGATTGTAGGGAGCAGCGCCAAGCTGTGCACGGGACACCGGATTCACGAAGGTAACGGTGATGGTGAGTTCGTCGTAAGGTACTGCGCGCGCCGGATCAAGCACATTCGCAAAGCCGGGCAGGTTGTAGTTGGCATCATCAAAAGCGATGATGACCGCGTTCGGATGGCCTGCTTCAAGACCATTTGGAAGGGTTTCAATCGTACCGGTTGTCAGACGGTTACCGCTTACGCTGGCAATATTCGATGCAGGTACATTATCAAGCGAAATTCCAAAAGCGTTACGGAAAGCTGCTCCGGTAGCGCGAATCCGCAGGCTGATTTCAATTTCTTCAACATTATTGTTGGCGTTGGCGGTTTCCTTCACCTGATAATCTACAACGAGGTCGTTCATGTCATAGTCGCCGTAAGAAGGCCACAGGTCTTCGAAAGCGAGGGTACCGAAACGGTCCTCTGCTGGAGCGAAATTTTCAATTTTTCTTACGGGTGCTTCAGGGTTACCAAGAACCGGTACTTCCGACATATCAACGCTCTGTACAGGATTCCAGGAGGTAAAAAACATCACATCATTGAAGTCTTCATCGCTTGAACCCTGACGGGAAATATCCTCCCAGCCTAATACCAGTTTTTCTTCAGCCGCATCATAAACAACCACAAGATGCTCTCTTTTTGTAGGATCTGAAATATGAGTGTTGAGATTCCGGTCAGAGTAGTGAATCCAGCGGCCTGAGGTAAGCTCACTGCTGCTTGGTTTCCAGCCATCAGCAATCAGGAAAAACCCGATACGTGTACCTGCCGGGAAAGCCTGAAAATCGAGTTCACCATCGAGAGGGCCTACAAGCTGTACCTTATCTCCTGCATTCAGCGCGCCATCACGGAAGTGGGCATGCGGGAAAATGATGTAATGTGTATCAATGTCGGCAGGAGTTTGTGGCTTGGTATCTTCCGTGTAATAGTAGTAGCCCATTGCGTTTCTGTAACCGGCACCTGTACCGATAAAGGTTACCCATACGTGTGCATCTTCAGTAAGGACAATGTCACGTGGAATATTGGGATCCAGTAATTCCGGCTTATCACGCGGTACACGCTGATTGCCAGGCAAAAAAGCATCAATTCTGTCCAGAAATGCCATGTCAAGCTCGTCAGGTACAGTCAGATAATCCGGACGGCCAACGCTGTTCCATGTGCCGATCGGGGTGAATGTGATATCCTGAAGGCGGAGCGGCTCAGGCATGGTCTGCTCAGAGTTAAAAGGAGCGGGTTCATTTACATTTCTGAACATGCTTTGTGTAGCTGCGGGCTGATAGACGTATGAGGCCGTACGATTTGCGATGGGCACCTCCGCGAAGCTTTCCACACCAATGAAATCAGTAGTAATAAAGAGGCTTTCAAGCCGGGTGGGAACAGTGATCGTCGTGTTAAGCTGACCGCTGCTGTCCAGAAAGAAAGAGCCAAGCCGGCTTCCTGGTTCGTCTTCGTCAGCGGGATCCGCATCATACACGTGATAGATGACGTTAGCGACCGGCTGACCGTTCGCAAGTCTTGAAGTGATGTTAAGCTCAACTTCCTGTGTGCTGCTGAAGGTAAAACCTGAGGGCACATTTAATCCGGCAAAACCATCGCGATCATTGTCACTTCCCGGAGCGCTTGAGTTACACGCTGTAAGAGCTGCGCCGGTCAGCATTACAAAAATGAGGTAAAGGAGATTTTTCATAGCATAATTAATTAAATTGTTCATTGCTTATATATGATAAGAATACCGCGGTCAATATTGCGGGAAAATTCGATAAATACGCCGGAAACCAAGATAAACAGGGCATAATTGCTCATAAGCCAATTTGGCGGAGCGGAAAAACGGTTAGGCTTCAAATCAGAACTCACCAAATCGAAAATAAACTTTGGTTTATACCGGTCTTTTACAGGTGTGATAGCAGGCTGTTCTCAAGGCAAAAAAAGAGCCCAACCGGTCAGGGAAGGGCTCTTGTATGGGTATATATGTTTTAGTAAAGTTGAGTTTCTATCACCAGGCTATGAGAGATTAGTCTTCCTCATCACCTTCATTGCCACCCGCATTCGGGTTTATGTATAGAGCGCTCTGGTTTCTGTTTTCGCCTTCGTCTTTGTACCAATTTGCGTGGTCTGAACCACCGCTTTGGGCCCAATCGCCAAAGTATTTGTAGGCTTGCAGGAAGCTGGCGTTTTCATGCGGATAGGGGATCTGATCCGGTACATTCAACGCCCAATTCAGATTGCCATTGCTAATGTAGAATCTTCCTGCCGATGGGTCGGAGTCATCATCACGTGTACCAAACTTGCTCGTATCAGCAAGATTCGAAGGCTTTCGGCCAGGCAGGTGTATTTCGTGACTCCGCTCGTTGGTACGGAATGAGAAAACATTGTACGGGCTGCTTCCCAAAAGCATTTTGGGTACAGGGTTTGTAAAAGTTACGGTAACAGTAACAGTGTCATAGTCAACATGTGCCCGGTGCGGATAGACATTGCTAAAAGTTGGCATGTTAAGGTTCGAATCATCAAAAGCGATGATGGTTGCCCACTGCTGCTCGTTTTCGGTGCCATTGCCATTGGTTGTGATATTGCCGGAAGTGAGGCGATTCCCGCTAACACTCGCAACATTTGAAGGGGGAACATTATCAAACATGAAACCCAATCCGCTGCTGATGGTCGCCCCTGTTGCCCGAATTACAAGGGTAAATTCAATTTCTTCCACATTGTTGTTGATATTAGCTGTTTCTTTTGACTGATAGCTAACAACAAGGTCGTTCATGTCATAGTCGCCATAAGATGGCCATAGATCTTCAAACAAAAGAGTGCCAAAGCGGTCTTCGGCCGGGCCGTAATTGTAGATTTTAGGATCAGAGTTGTTCGGATCTGGTAAAACGGGAACACCGTCAGGATCAACTGCCCCTTCAAGGGTCCATGTGGCATAAAAAATCAAATCATTGAAATCGTTACTGGATCTGTTATTAGCACTTCTGACCATGTCTTCCCAACCAAAAACCAGTTTCGATTCTTGAACGTCATATAGCACAACAAGATGCTCCTCTAAACCTGGATCAGAGTGATCGGTGTTATGCTCGTAATTAGATGAATGGGTATGAAGATGGCCTCTTTCTCTTACCGAGCCATCGTTATGCCATCCGTTTGCTACAAGAAACCAACCAATGTAGGTGCCGGCAGGAAAAATACCGTCAGTTCCCGGAATGCGAAGCTGAACTTTATCGCCTGCGTTTAAAATTCCGTCCTCTAAGCGCGCTCTTGGAAATATGATATATTTGTCATCAATATCATCCATTGATTGAGGTTTGGTATCAGCAGTATAAGTATAGAATCCAAGGGCATTATTGTAGCGGGCGTCAGGATCACTATGCACAAAGGTAACCCAGACCTGCCCTTCAGACTCTAAGTAAAGGTCTCTTGGTATGGTGCTGTTCAGCAGCTCAGGTCTGTGTACAGCAATGTTAGATCCGTCTAAAACATCATTGATACGTTCTAAAAAATCATAATTTAAATCGTCGGGAATTACAAGGTAGTCTGGCCGTCCAGTTGTTAGATCCCATTCACCGATTGGCGTAAATTGACTGTTGAGGAGTCCGGCAGGCTGATTCAGGAAAGAATCAGAGGTACTTGCCATCTCCTGTGGGTTTGCAACAGCTCGCGAAGCAGCAGGTTGATGGGTATAGTGAATTGAGTTGCCGGATACGGGTACGGGGGTCAGGTGGGCAGCGCCAATGAAGTTGGTTGAAATATATACTTCGTCGAGATGCGCGGGTATTTCAAGGGTTGTGTTCAGCGAGCCGTTATCATCCAGAAAAAAGGAGGAGAGGCGTGAACCGCCCTCGTTGGGGTGACCGTCCCAAATATGATATACAGCCCTTGCAAGGGGTTGACCACTCGGCAGTTTGGCACTGATGGAGATTTGTGCCTCTTTGGTTGAAGAAAACAGGAAGGAATCCGGAATGTTTAAACCGAAGGGGTTGCTGTCTTTTTCGTCATGGGGCTGGAGAGAATTTCCTGAACATGCAGAAAGCATGAATAGCAGGACGACTAAGGCGGATAGATTATTTATAGGTGTCATAGCGTTGTACCTTGGAAAATTTAAAAGCACGTAAAATGTAACTCCGGTGGTGCTAAGTTGAATATCCGTACTAATGCCTACATTGAAAAGTAGCTTTCGATGAACACCCCTAATTCTTCGATGAATTAAGGAGCCTTAGCCTGAGCACCCCGTAAAACCGGCAAATTATTCTTAATCAATCGTTTAATTCGCTGGAGAGTGGCTATACTACAGCTACAGATACCTGATTTTAGGGTAAAATGCCGGGTAGTCACTGGTATGTTGCCGGGAGGAAAGTACGCGGGTTTTTACGGAAGATATGCCCGGATAAACCGGTATTGGTTAGCGGAAAATTTTTTGGTAACAGCTTCAAGATCGCAAGCAAGTTAATTTTATATCCCATTGGGAGTGCACAACTTAAGGCCATTGCTATCATACCTTAAGAAGCTGTTACCTGATTGCTTGCATTGAGTTAAATGGATGTAACATCATTAATGGGTGCTAATCAATGTCGCTCACTGTTTCAACGCTTGTGTATCTTAAGGTGTTAGCACAAAGCACTAATCCTAACTTTTTAATTGAACCGTTCGCTTTTAAATATGCCCTCACTCGATAACAAAACCATCGCTGGTTTACTGGAAGAGACCGCCGTTTACATGCGCCTCGCAGGCGTTAACGATTTCAAAGCCATTGCCTTTGACCGGGCCGCACGAACCATTGAAACCCTTGAAAACAGTATTGAGCCCCTCATCACGGAAAAAAAGCTTACCGACATCAAAGGTATTGGGAAATCCATCGCACAGGATCTCTATGCCTACGCTGAAACCGGTGCCATTCCGGTGTTGGAAGAACTAAAGGAGCAGGTGCCTGAATCGCTTGTAGCCTGGCTCAACATTTCAGGGCTGGGACCCAAAAAGATCTACAAAATCCACAAAGCACTGGGCATTTCAACCATTGAAGAGCTGCAGGAAAAGTGCGCGGATGGCTCGGTGGCGAAGCTGAGCGGGATGGGGGCTAAGTCAGCCGAGAAAATCCTGAAATCCATCGAATGGATGCAGCAGTTTTCCGAGCGCTGCCGTCTCGATGAGGCAACAGAAATTGCACAGCGCTTCTACGACGACCTCAAATCCGTCAAAGGCGTACAGGAAATTTCCATCGCGGGCTCGCTGCGCCGGAGTGCAGAAACCATTGGGGATATTGATATTCTGATTGCTGCGGAAAAAGCGGACACCGCTGCCATTTTCGAGACCTTTCTGGCGCATGAAAGCGTGCTTGAAGTGCTGGGGCAGGGGGACACCAAGGCTTCGGTCCGCACCAAAGAAGGGCGGCAGGTCGATGTGCGTATTGTCGGGCAGAAGGAATTCCCGGCAGCGCTCATGTACTTTACCGGCAGCAAGGAACATAATGTCGTGATGCGGCAGCGCGCCCGGGATCAAAAGCTGACCCTCAACGAGTACGGACTCTTCCACATGGATGGCGCAGGGAATACTGATTTTGAAAGACCTGTGGAAACCGGCAGCGAGGCCGACATATATAAGGAGCTCGGTCTCAGTTTTGTGCCGCCAGAGCTCCGCGAAGACCGCGGGGAGTTTGCCTTTTTTGAGAAACACAAGCTCGATGATGCAAACCTCCCGGAAGTTTCGGATATCCGCGGGGTACTGCATGCTCACAGCACCTGGAGCGACGGGAAGTACTCCATCCGTGAGATGGCGGAGGCCTGCATGGCCAAGGGCTTCGAGTACCTCGGGCTCACCGATCATTCCCGGACTGCGGCCTATGCCGGCGGTCTCACGATTGAGCGGGTGAAAAAACAGTGGGAAGAAATTGATGCGCTGAACAGTGAATTTGCGAATAACGGAAAGAACTTCCGGATTTTTAAGGGTATCGAGTCCGACATGCTGCCGGATGGCAGTCTCGACTACCCCGACGACATCCTCGCAGGCTTCGATTTTGTGATTGCCTCCCTCCATGCTTCCCTTGATATGGCACCTGAGAAAATGCTTGAGCGCTACCTGCGCGCCATCGAAAATCCGTACACCCGTATTGTCGGGCACCCGACCGCGCGGCTGTTGCTTAAGCGCGACGGCTCCAAAGTGGATCTCAACAAGATGATTGAAGCGGCTGCCGCGCACAACACGGCCATCGAAATTAATGCGAGTCCGTGGCGGCTTGATATTGACTGGCGCTACGGGCAAAAAGCAAAAAAAGAAGGTCTTATGACCGCCATTTGTCCTGACGCACACGACATCGAAGGGATTGACGATACCGCTTATGGCGTAGCAATTGCCCGTAAAGGCTGGTTTAGCAAGGACCGGATTCTGAATACAATGAGCGCGGCAGAACTGCAGCAATGGTTTGACAACCGCTGAACTTAGGTACTATTAATGTCAGGGATTTGGCGGATTGGGAAGGATGCTTTCCGTCCGCCGCTGTCTCTCCTCAAAAGCAAAGGTAGTTCAGAGTTAGGGGGCTGGGCTAAACCAGTCTTGCACGTGTGTGATGGGGGATGCAGATGGTGATCGCGAAATTCCTCAAAGCAAAGCAATCATATAACTCCGCAGAATGCTGGTAACTGCGGCAATCTTTTTTGGGGATGATGCCGTATTCCCGTGCCGAATATCTGGGACTGGCAGGGAGCGGGTTTCAGGTTTAAGCCAGTGGTAATTGATGGGATGAAGGGGATGGGCGCCATTAGCGGTGATAAAAAAGCGCTTGCAGTAAATCCGGCATAATCGGCAAATAAATACTGAACGATGTTTGCAGCGGATAAGTTAAACGGCTTAACTTTTGGTCAGTAAATGACCGTCAGTCATAAATTATCCGAATGTCAACAACAGAGAGAAAAAAAAGAGAGCGGGAAAAGCGCAAACAGGTCATACTGAACGCTACGCAGCGTCTGATTACAGAGCGGGGATTTGAGTCCGTCACCATGGATGAAATCGCTGTTGCTTCAGAAGTCAGTAAGGGTACGCTTTATTTGTACTTCAAAAGCAAATCTGAGATCGCGCTTGCCCTGCACGGTATTGGTATGCAGGCCATGCTTAAGAAGCTTGCTGAACTGATCGCGGCTTCAGGTTCAGGGCTGGAAATCATTCAGAAAATGGGACGCTTGCTGGTCGATTTTGTCCGCGACAACCCCCCGTTTTTTAAGTGCATTGTTTATCTGGAAAGCATTGGCATTGAGAGCTATAAACAGCTCAAGGGCACCGATACTTTTGAAGCACTGCAAACCCTTGACGAATCCCTGTTTAATTACATCCGACGGGCTGTGCAAATTGGCATTCAGGACGGCAGTATTGATGCGACCTACAAGCCTGAATTACTTACGCTGCAGATCATGGCTACCGCGCGCGGACTGATGCAGTTCATCATTTTTCGCGATGCCGGGCTTTTCCTTGTTGCGGGCTTGGAAGCGGCAAATATCACCCTTGAACATCTCATGGATGACTACTCAGCCTTGCTTGTCAGGGCGCTTAATCCAAAACACTGACTCTTGGTCATATTTTTGATAACTTCCGTATGTCTGATTCGTAACAGCACCACATCTTTCCGAAAAAAATAACGCATATTCACAAAACAACACCTTACTAATGGCAAGGGCCTATACCTTAATTTTCCTGATAAGCGGATTGCTGCTTCTGCCGGATTTGCTTCCGGCTCAGCAAACTTCCGCAGCCGTGTCTGCCACCACTTCCGTTTCGGAAGCCTCTGCAGATTCGGTTTCCATCACGCTGGATGAAGCCATTCAGATTGCGATGGTTAACAACTACATGATCCGCCGCGGATTGCTGGATATCGACAATGCGAACGCGCAGATTCGCGAAGCATGGGGGGCTGTATATCCGCAAATCAACGCTTCCGCTCAGTACACGCGGAACATTGAGATTCCCAATCCATTTGCCGGCTCAGACGCAGGTGGCATTTTTGAAGCATTTGGCGCCCTCGAGTGGCTCGCTTTTAATGAAGGCCGCCGTACAGACGGCGACCCCGGTACTTCGCCGATTCCATTTGATGAATTTCTCGAAAGGCAGGCGCAGGGGTACCGCGATGCCGGCCTTACGCCGCCCGGCTTTGATTCCGACAACCCTTTTGCTATTGAGAATGAGTTTCAGTTCGGGATAAACCTGACGCAGGCGCTGTACAATGGTGCCGCCTTTGCAGCTATCCGGGGCGCGGAACAGCTTCGGAAAATTAACCTTGAACAGGTGGAACGCGACCGGCAAATCATCACCGACCAAATTACGGAAGCATTTTATGGCGCATTGCTTGCGCGCGAACAGTATCAGGTGCTTGACCTGAGTGTGGAGCGGCTTCAGAAAACGGTGGATGAAACCCGCCGGGCCGTACAGTCAGGCGTGCTGTCGCGGGTAGACCGGCTGAGTGCGGAAGTGGAGCTTGTGAATCTGGAAACCGATCTTATTCAGCTGGAGAATCAGGTCGAGCTTGCGGTAAAAAACCTGAACCTGATTCTGGGCATACCGGTAAGCACAAACCTGATACTTGACGGCAGCCTGATTTTTGATGAAAGCATGGCGACCCTCGTGCCTGATGTTGAAGAGTCGTATCAGATTGCGATGCAGCGCCGTCCGGATGTTTCGCAGGTTGATAATCTCATTGAGCTTTTGGATGTGCAGCGCAACATCAGCCGCTCACAGTACTTTCCGACCGTGAACGCATTTGCAAACTATGCTTACATCGGGCAGGTACCTGATAACCGGCAGCTCGTAACGCAGGTACAGGGGCAGGACTTTCAGTTCGAGTCTTCGAACCGTTCGTTTTTCGACAGCGCCTACTGGAACCCGGCCTTCAATGTGGGGATAAGCCTAAACTGGAATATTTTCAACGGCTTTCAGACGCAGTCGCGGGTGCAACAGGCAACCATTGAAAGGCGTCAGGCACAAATTGACCGGGAAATGCTGCGTAATGCCGTGTATCTCGAAATTGAAGCGGCGGTGCGGAATCTTGAAAACGCTTATCGCCGCATTATGAGTCAGCAACGGAACATTGAACAGGCTGAGCTCAACTATGAGATTGCCTCGCAGCGGCTGCGGGAAGGCTTGGGCACCGCCCTTGAAGAGCGGCAGGCTTCCTCCCTTCTTGATCAGAGCCGCCTGAATCATCTTGCCGCCATTTTTGACTACAAAGTAGCGCTCAGTCAGTACAACACGGCTGTCGGGCTAACGCAGTAAATCATATCCCAAACCGATTAAATCGCCTGTAATTTTCATCAGAAATAATAGTCACTTTCCATCATGAACAAACTCTCAATTTTATTTACAGCCGCTTTGCTGGGCTTGTTTATCACCGCTTGTGATGAGCTTAACGAAAACGAAGAAAATGGTGAGCGGGTCCGCGAGATAGCCGTCGAAACCATCACGCTTACCGCAGACCGGTTTGATGACTTCATCCGGCTTACCGGTTCGGTTGAAGCTGTCAGCGACGCCGTTATTTCCGCGGAAGCGAGCGGGCAGGTGCTGCGTATTGCCGAACGGGGTCAGCGGGTAAACCGCAACGGACTCATTGCCAGTCTCGACGACCGTATGCTTGAAGCCAACGTAAGAGCGGCCCGTGCAGGTTTTGATTTTGCGGAAGAAACCCTGCAACGTTTGGAGCCCCTTTATGCCGATTCCATAGTTTCTGTGCAGGATTACCGCGCGGCCTTAACCGAGCGCGATGCGCGTCGCGCGCAGCTTGATCAGGCAGAGAAAGCCCTTCAGGATGCAGAAATTCGTGCACCGTTCAGCGGCAGAATCGAAGAGCGCATGGTGCGCACCGGTGAGCTGATCAACCCCGGCATGCCAGTCGTGCGGCTGGTGAATACCGATCGGGTACGCATTCGTGCAGGTGTCCCCGAGCGCTACAGCGCGGAAATCAGAGAAGGGAGTGAAGCCATCGTGAGCCTGCGTAGCTATGGCGGGGGGGAAGTGAACAGCGCCGTAACTTTTGCCGGCAGCGTAATTGATCCCGACCGTCGTACCTATACGGTGGAAATTGAAATGGAAAATCCCGACGGTCTTATCAAGCCCGAAATGGTGGTGAATCTGCGGCTCAAGCGTCGTGCCATAGAAGACGCGCTGATTATTCCGCGTACGGCAATCATTCGGGATGAAGGGAGCGAGAATATTTTCGTGGCCCGTGAAGAAAACGGGCACCTTGTGGCGGCGCTCACAGAAATCAGAACAGGTACCGCAACCGGCTCACTTATTGAAGTACTCGAAGGACTGCAGGAAGGCGATCAGGTGATTGTTTCCGGCATGAGTGCACTGAGTGTGGGCGACCGGTTGAATGTGCTGCGCAATGAAAACAGTGCTGAACGCTTTTCCCGGCTGAATTCCGGCAGCAACGGCATGGCGCAGGCCCGGTAGCCATCATCCCCCAAAACCCAAATGACAGATTTTAAACGCACTTTAAATGCCGTTTTTAGGACACGGTCCTTGTCAGCGGTGAAGCGAATTACTCTATGAAATTAAACGAAATTACGCTAAAAAACCGGACGGTCATTCTGGTGCTTGCGGTGATTCTGGTTTTTGCCGGCGCCTACTCTTACAGCACCATCCCCAAAGAGTCGAACCCGTCTATTGAGATTCCTATTTTTATCGTCAATACCATTTATCCCGGTATTAGTCCGGCGGATATGGAAGCGCTGGTGACACAGCCCATTGAGCGGGAGCTGCAGGGGATTAACGGAGTGAAAGACATCCGCTCTACTACGCTGGAAAGTGTGAGTAGCGTTGTGGTAGAATTTGATCTCGATGTTTCCAATATCGAAGCGAGTCAGCGGGTGCGCGAGCGGGTTGATATTGCGCGCGCCGAGCTGCCGCCGGATGTGGAAGAGCCCATTATTATCGAAATTGATCTGGATGACTTTCCGATTCTGACCGTCAACCTTGCGGCGGATTACCCGCTTTCGCGGCTGACCGAAGTCGCCAACCGCATGAGCGATATGCTCGAAACCGTATCCGGTGTCCGTGAAGTGGATATGATCGGTGATGTGGAGCGCGAAGTGCAGGTAAATGTGGATATTGACGCCCTGAATAGTTTTGGCATTCCGCTTCAGGCCCTGGTAGGCGCCATTCAGGGGCAGAATCTCACGATTCCGGGCGGCACCATAGATGTGGACCGTATGAGCTACCTGATTCGTATCAGCGGGGAGTTTGATGATCCGGACGAAATCAATGATTTGGTCATTGTTGGCGGCGGGGGCGGGGGCGAAGGCCCGGCTCCTGAAGGACTCGTCTATATGCGGGATGTAGCGGAAGTTATTTTCGGGTTTAAAGACCGGGAGAGTTTTGCCCGCCTGCGTTCCTACAAAGTCAATGAAAACGGCGAGCTCGTTGATCTGCCCGCCGAAGATATTCAGGACCTTGAAGTCATTTCTCTCAACATCAAAAAGCGGCCCGCAGCCAACATTCTCGAAACGGTTGAAGCCGTGCTTGCAGCCGTAGAAGACTATCCGCTGCCCGGTGGCACGCAGGTTGTTATTACAGGTGATCAGAGCGAAGATGTTCGGAATCTGATCAGCGATCTCGAAAACAGTATTATCAGCGGAATGCTGTTCGTGGTGCTCGTGCTGGTGTTTTTCCTCGGTATCCGGAATGCGCTGCTCGTAGGAACCGCGGTGCCGCTTTCGATTCTGGTAGGCTTCATCGTGCTGCTCAGCCTGGGATACACGGCCAACTTCGTAATTCTCTTCAGTTTAATCATTGCGCTGGGGCTGCTGGTTGATAACTCCATTGTAGTGGTGGAGAACATCTACCGCTACCGGGAGATGGGCTACGAACGCTTTGAAGCGGCGAAACGCGGTGCTGATGAAGTCGGCTACGCGCTGATCGCTGCGACATCAACCCTGCTGGCGGCCTTCATCCCGATGACCTTCTGGCCGGGAATTATCGGGCAGTTCATGGGATATCTCCCTTTCACCCTGATTGTGGTACTGCTGTGTTCGCTGTTCATCGCGCTGGTGATTTATCCGGTGCTGACAGCCTACCTGGTAAAGCTTGACGGTGAAGAATCCCGCCCGCGTTCGAAAGGCTTCAAAATGCTGCAATATGGTCTGGGCGTTTTTCTCGTGGTAGCGATTGGTATGGCGAACCCTGTCACCCTGCTGGTAACCGTGCTGGTTGCGCTGTTCTTTGTGCTCACGTTTAAATTTATGATTAAGCCGCTTTCGGCCGTATTCATGGAGCGGACCCTGCCGGCCATTCTCGACTGGTACCGAAATTTCCTGAACTGGATGTTGCGCCGGAACTATAAAATCCGGTATGCAATGCTCCGGAATACTTTCGCCCTCGGCATGCTCTCGGCAGGAGCACTGTTTGCCGTGCTGGGTGCCGTTGTCAGTATTTTATCCCCTGCGGGGCAGCTACTGATTCTTTTAGGGGGCGTATTTGCCGGACTTGGGGTGATCGGAATTCTGATTCACTTTGTGGAAATCATGCTGCGCGGGAACAAGTACTCTATGTACTCCGGTCTGGTACTGGCAGCGTTTATCGGAATCATTCTCGGGGCTGTTTCCCTCGGCACGGAGGTCAGTCTCCTGGTTTGGGTTACGCTTATGGGACTGCCGGTTGCACTTGTCATTTTAGGCGGCATTGGGCTCCTTATTGGCACCCGAACGGATAAACCGCTGTTGGTAACAGACAACCGCGCCCTGCTGCTCAACAGCGTGCTGGGACTCATGGTCAGCATATTCTTCTTATTCACGGTTATCCCTACCGGGGTGGAATTCTTTCCTGAAACCGACCCCAACCGTATCATTATTGAGCTGGAAGGTCCCATCGGGATGAACGTACATGCAAGCAACGCAACGGCTTACGATGTTCAGCAACGTCTCTATCAGCTGATAGACGAAGACCCTAAGGTGAAGGCGAATATTGAGAATATTCAGATCAATGTTGGGGTAGCGGGAGATCCGTTTTTTGGGGGTGGAAACCAGAGTCCGGAACTGTCGCGCCTTACCGTAAATCTGGTGGATTACGGCGACCGGGCTGAACCATCTGCCATCACACTGCGCAAAATGAGAAGCGTTATCACCGATTTGCCTGACATCATCGTGAGTATTGAAGGGGAAGAAGTCGGTCCCCCAACCGGCGCTCCGGTCAATATTGAAGTGTCAGGAGAAGATTTTGATGAAGTGGTTCGGATTACCCGTGAAATCACGCAAAAGCTGATTGAAGCCTCAACGACCCGGCAGATTCCCGGTTTGGTGGATATCCGCAACAACATCAGCGGCGGCTTACCGGAATACCGGATTCTGGTCGATTACGAGCGCGCCAACCGTTTCGGCCTAAGCCTGGCTGACATCGCTCAGACCGTGCGGATTGCCAACAACGGGCTTGAAGCAAGCAAGTGGCGCGACGGCGAGGATGAATACGACATCGTCGTTCGACTGCGCGAAGAAGACCGTCAGAACCTCGAGAGCCTCGCCGGACTCAAAATCGGCTCCCCCTCCGGACTGATTCCGCTGGTTGCCGTCGCTTCCTTTGAAGAAGGAACCGGTCTTGGCAGCATCACCCGTCTCAACCTGAGCCGTACGGCAACGATCGAAGGTCAGGCAGAGAGCGGCTTCTCCGGCCCGGAGGTGCTTTCACAGGTACAGACCTTGCTGGCTGATTATGTGGCTGACCTGCCGCTCGGCTACACCGTGCGCTACACCGGCGAAAGCGAAGATCAGGAGGAAGCTTTCGGGTTCCTCACCACAGCCCTGCTGGTTGGCTTTGCGCTCATCTTCCTCATCATGCTGGCGAAGTTCAACAATGTGAAATCGCCCCTGATCATCATGACTGCCGTAGGGCTGAGTCTGATTGGTGTACTGCTCGGCCTCATTCTCACGCGCACGCCCTTTGGCCTTATGACCTTCATCGGGGTTATCTCGCTGGCCGGTATTGTGTGCGTGAACAATGTCGTACTGCTCGATTATGTGAAACAGCTCACGGAAAAAGGCATGAGCAAGCGCGAAGCGATTGTGGAGGCGGGCACCATCCGTTTCCGTCCGGTAATGCTCACCGCGCTCACGACCATTCTGGGTCTTGTTCCGCTGACCTTCGGCATCAACATCGACTATGTCGGCCTATTTGCCAACCTCGACCCGAACCTGCAGTTTGGCTCTGAAAGCACTGCTTTCTGGGGACCGATGGGCATCGCCATCATCAGCGGCCTCACCTTTGCGACCTTCCTCACCCTGGTCGTTGTGCCGGTGCTGTACTCCGCTTTCGACTCCGTAGCCGACCGTCTCAGCAAAAACGTGTACGCAGAGCAGTCAGCCGACGCATAGACCATTTCCTAATTTATCCCACTATCAAAGTTGAAGGGGCATCCGGTGATTCGGATGCCCTTTTTTTATGCAAATGAAGCCGGATTTCAGCATATTTCCAAAGCTTATGTTTCCACCATACCCTAACCAAAATTACGATTATGAATAAAATTGAGCACATCGGCATCGCCGTCAGCAATCTGGAAGAAGCCATCAAAACCTGGGAAACCCTGCTCAGCACGCCCTGCTACAAGCGGGAAGCCGTCGAATCCGAAAAAGTTGATACGGCTTTTTTCCAAACCGGCGAATCAAAAGTTGAGCTCTTGGGCGCGACATCCGAGCAATCCGTCATTCACAGCTTTATCGAAAAGCGCGGGCAGGGCCTGCATCATGTGGCCTTCGAGGTGGATGACATCCGCGCGGAAATGCAGCGCCTGCGTGAGGCTGGCTTCCGGCTGCTTCAGGAGGAACCAAAGCGTGGCGCCGACAACAAACTGATTGCCTTCGTCCATCCCAAAAACAGCACCGGCGTGCTCATGGAGCTCTGCCAAAGTATGCCGGAATCCGAATAAGGTCCGGAAGCCCATCCCCCGAAAATCCCTAAAACCAAAGCCGTTTTGACTCATTCACCGCTATCACCTTACCGTTTTTTCGTCCGTCTTATTCAAAAACACGCCGTATTTGTCGCGCTTTTCGCAGGGATTTTTTGGGGGATGATGAGTTCCCTGCCCGTTCAGGCGCAAGAGGCCGAAACCACAGTTCCGGCAGTTCCGGATGCGCTGATAAGCTGGATTGAAGCCGGCATGGCAGACTGGGATATTCCGGGGATGGCGGTTTCCATTGTGAAGGAGGATGAGGTCGTGTTCGCGCGTGGCTTTGGGCTCCGGAAACTCGGTGAGCCGGAGCCGGTGGATGAACACACGCTTTTTGGGATTGCGTCCACAACCAAAGCCATGACCGCCACCATACTCGGCATGCTGGTGGATGAAGGTCTCATCGGCTGGGATGATCCCGTTACGCGTCACCTCCCGACCTTTGAGCTTTACGATCCCTACGTGACGCGCACCCTCACCATCCGCGACCTGCTCACGCACCGGAGCGGTCTCGGACGCATGACCGGCAACCGGATTCAGTTCATGCCCAACCGCGAACCGGCCGAGCTGATGTACCGCATGCGTTACATGGAGCCAGAGCGCCCGTTTCGGGAAGGTTACGTGTACAGCAACATGATGTACATGGTAGCGGGTGAGGTCGTTCGCGCGGTCACCGGCGAGGGCTGGGACAGCTTCATGGAGCGGCGGCTGTTTGCGCCGCTGGGCATGGCGCGCAGCAACACGAGCATCACCCAAATTCCGGAATGGGAAAATGCGGCCTGGCCGCATCAGCTTATCGAGGGGGAGCTGAAGACCATTCCGCGGCGGAATTTCGACAACGTCGGCGCTTCCGCCTCGGTTAACAGCAGCGCTGCGGATATGGCGCAGTGGATGCGACTGAACCTGGGCGAAGCCGGCACATTTGAGGGTGAACGGCTTCTCAGCCCTGAAACGGCCCGCGAGCTGTACCGGATTGTGACGCCCATCCCCGGTAACAACCGCGAAGCGGCTATCACGGCCTACGCCCTCGGCTGGACGGTCACCTCCTGGAACGGGCGCACCATCTACCGGCACGGCGGCGCGACCGACGGGATGAACACCAACCTCATCCTCATCCCCGAAGAAAATGTGGGCATTTTTATTACGACCAACACCTTCAACACCTTCATGAATGCGCTGGGCCGCATGCTGAAAGACTACTACACCGGCGCGGAATTCCGCGACTGGCACGCGGTCTATTTGCGCGGCTTCGAGCAACAGTTCGCCCGGGTGCAGGCGCTGCGGGATGAAATCCATGAGGCACGGCTACCCGGCACACAGCCAAGCCGGATGCTCAGTGCCTACACCGGCCTATTCCACGATCCGCTCTACGACGAGGTGCGCGTCGTGCTGGCGGAAGCCGGTCTCGAACTGCATTTCTGGGATGACCCGACCCAAGTTGCCGACCTCGAGCACTGGCACTACGACACTTTCCGCGCGGTCTGGCGTAACCCCGCTCAACGCGAAAAATTCGTCTGGTTCAAACTGGGCCGCGACGGTCAGCCGGACGAGCTGCACGTACAGTTCAGTTTGCGCCCGCTCCTGCTGCAGGTGGGGGCTTATCCTACGAATTATTATAGGATTGTGAGGTACGGGCGGGTGGAGTGAGTTTGGTTTAGCACTCCCGGATTGCCCCAAAATCTTCATACATCCCCTCAGGGCTGAGATCAATCCCAACGCCATCCCTGCAAGCGGGGAGTCTTTGTCTTTGACGGATTTCAGCATGCAGGTTTGGTGACACGTGTCCTGATACCGGCATCATCGTCAAAACAGGGTTCTTCGGACCGTTTGGCTTACTGTTACCGGATTGCGGAACAAAAAAGGTCGGAATGATAGTGGGATAGGTTAGTAGTAAACCTCAGTAGTTTATGCCGCAAAAATGGGGGGGGTACTTTGGCTTATTTCCCCGAACTGAAAAAGTAGTAAGTTAGGAAGACCAACTTTACTGATAACCCAACCCATGACTTTCTACACCTTTTTTCGCAAAAATACACGTCTGTTGCTGTTCGGAGTGCTGCTCACTTTTTTTGCAGGCTTTGGACAGACCTTCATGTTTTCGCTTTTTTTACCCGCCTGGCAGGAAACTTTCGGGTTGAGCAGCGGCAGCTTCGGAACCTTCTATTCGGCCATCACCCTGACATCAGCCCTGCTGCTGCCTTACACGGGCGGCCTGCTCGATCGGGTGCCCCTTCAGAAATATACCTTCGCGGTTCTTGGGGTGATGCTGGTCTCAGCCCTTCTGCTATCGTTTGCGCATACCCTTATCGTACTCTTTCTGGCAATTTTGGGCGTACGTCATACAGGGCAGGGCCTGATGGGGCATATTTCGCAGACAACCATGGCCCGGCGTTTTGATGCTGACCGGGGCAAAGCGCTGAGCGTATCATCAGTGGGTTTTTCCCTCGGGGAGGCCGTGCTGCCGGTGAGTGTGGCCCTGCTGATCGGCGCCATTGGCTGGCGCAGCAGCTGGATGCTTATTGCAGGATTCGTGCTTTTGTGTGCCGCACTCATCATCCCCCTGCTGCTGAAAAATTACAATGAGACAGCCCCTGAACCTGAGCGGTTTGGTGCTGCCATAGATGCAGGATCCGATCCGGAAACCCATCCCCCGAAAGAAAAAACATCCCCCGAGACCAACCGCTCCTGGACCCGCGCTGAGATGCTGCGTGACCCGAGGTTTTATTTTATACTGCCTGCCGGTTTGGCATCACCAATTTTACTGACCGGTTTTTTCCTCTATCAGCTGCCGCTTGCTGAATCAAAAGGCTGGAGCATGGCGTGGATGGCGTCCTGCTTCATTGGTTTTGCCGGTGCCAAGATGGTTTTCTCGCTGGGGATTGGTCCCGTCATTGACCGTTTCACGGCGCGGGCGGTGTATCCGTTTATGCTGATTCCGATGGTGGTCGGGTTTGTGGTGCTGCTGTTGGGCAGCCATCCCGTAACGGCGCTGATCTATATGCTGCTCCTCGGTGCAACGGAAGGCATTAGCGGGAATACTAAAACGGCCCTGTTTGCCGAAATCTATGGAGTCACACATTTAGGTGCCATCCGTTCGACCCTCGTGACCCTCATGGTTTTTTCGACAGCTTCCGCACCCGTGCTGTTCGGGAATCTGCTGGATGCGGGGGTTGTGTTCAGCACGATTATTCTCGGGGCGATAGCGTTTGTACTGCTCTCGATGCTGCTTGCGCTTCGGATTACGCCCTGGGCGGAAGCTATATGGGGAAGCTGAGGTAAGCCGCAAGCCGCAAGCCGCAAGCCCTGACCTGAATCGCTGAAACCTGATTGGTATCACCGCAGCAGCACCGTGCTGACCCGCTCAAATGCTGCAGGATTGTTTTCGACCGATTTCACCATAAACCAGCAGGTGATGAGCACGAGCAGATAGGCGGCTGTGAAGATGAAGTAGAACCCGCTGATGAGTAGGAGGGTAAGCCCCAAAAAGAGGGTAGTCTCAAAAAAGCTGACGAGGGCCGAGGTGTTGTTCATGGTACGGCTGAAGGAGATCACGGTGGAGCCGTCCCGTACTTTTTTAGGGAGGCGGATGCTCGACCAGTAGCCGGTCAGCAGGGCGGGCGGACTAAGCAGGATGAAGACGAGGAGCTGCTTCCATTCAAATTGCCCGATAAAAAATAAGACCGGAAAAGCCAGCACCGCATACCAGCCAAGTACCCGCCAAAGGGAGCCGGTGTAAAACTGCCAGCGCAGTTTTCGGGCTTTGGGACTGATGCTTTGGCTGCTCCAAAGTTCCGGGAAAAAGCCCCAGTAGTTGTTGTGCAGGTAGCTGAACGGCAGCAGCGGGATGGCCAGCAAATATGCAATATAAGCGGGCAGGTATCCCTGAATGAGATAGAGGTAAACCCCGCCCAAAATCAGGATGACAGGGATGACCAGGTAGAGCTGACGGGAGGTCTCGCGCCGGTTATAGAGTTGCGCCGCGTAGCCCGAAAGGCTGCCCGGTGCTTTGAGCAGGCTGACAAGGGTACTGTTATCGGTTGTGTCGCGGATATGCCGGATTTCGGCGTAACGCTGTGTCAGAAACATGTAGAACGCCACTGCTGAAACCGCAGCGGTAAACAGCAGGATGCTGCCGGTCCAGGGCATGGTTCCGTAAAATACCGGACGAAACCAGAAGTACAGGCCTGCAAAACAGACAGAAGCGGTCGCCGCAAGCAGTGCCGTGAGGGCAGCTTCGGGGCTGATGAGCGGCGCGCCCTCCGTTTGCCGGGAGGCCCGCCAGAGCTGCACGCTGTGCTTCGTGCCGAAATCAAGCGCCGAAGCTGCGATGATGACAAATAGCCCGTCGAGAAAGAGCCAGGGACCGAGGCTGTAGCTCAGGATGCTCAGGATGATGAGAAACCAGATGCCGTACACCGTGCCGGGGCGCGTCGTGTTATACAACAGATTGAGCGCACCCGCAGCACGTTCCGATACCGGGGCATAGGCCGGGATGATGCGTACCGGAAACCGGATGATCGGGAATACGCCGCTGAAAAAAATGATGAAGGCAAGGCTGATCAGAACCGCACTTTCAATCAGCAGCCGCTGTTCCGTTTCGAGCGTGAGCAGCGCGAGCGCACCAAAGCTGCCGTACAGCAGCAGCACAACCAGAATCAAAATCCGGCCGATGTTCAGCAGCTTGTTTTCTTCGCCCGTTACCAGCATTTTGGTGCGGGTCTTTATAATAAAGGCCGCCAACCGGATGGTGTTTGGTCTTGTAAGGGTGTTTTCCATAGGAGGCGGCTGTGGCAGGGTGTACTTAACTGAGAAGACGGCGCAGCTGATCGGTACTTTTTTCTTCGGGGGCCAGCAGTTGCATGAGCGAGCTTTCAAGCTGCGACTGACCGCTGCTTGTAAAGGCATCCATCGTGCCGAAAAAACGGAATTCCGTTTCATGCAGCACAGCAAGATGTGTTGCGACCTGCTCCACATACGAGAGGTTGTGGGAGGAAACAACTATCACGCGATCGCTGCGGCTGTAGGCGTTCAGGAAGTTGATTACGAGCCGCGCGGAGCCGGGATCAAGGCCGGAGAAGGGTTCATCGAGCAGCACGAGCCGCGGCTTGTGCAAAAAAGCGAGGATGAGGCCGAGCTTCTTTTTCATCCCGGTCGAAAAAGTCGCACAGCGTTTTTCGAGCACGCTCAAATCTTCAAACAAATACTCGGCCATGGCCATGACCTGATCCATGTTGCTGCTTAAATCGATGCCGTACAGCAGGGCCGTGAACCGCAGCTGTTCTGCGGCGGTGAGCTCGGGATTCAGCTGACCCTGCTCGGGCAGCACGCCAATCTGACGGCGCAGGCTGTCGTGTTGTGCCGCATCCAGCCAGCTTTTCCCGTCAATGAGCAGCACCCCCGAATCCGGCTGATGAATGCCGGTCAGCAGATGAATGAGGGTCGATTTTCCCGCCCCATTGTTGCCCAGCAACCCAAGTACGCTGCCTTCCTGCACCCGAAAGGTGAGGCCGTTGAGTACAATCTGTCTCCCATACGATTTGGTGAGGTTTTCTGCCCCTATTTCCATGCTATACAAAGGTTACGGGTTCTTTCAGTGCCTGTCTGAGCAGCGTTTTGTAGCGGCTTGCGGGAATCTCCCGGCAGCCAAACTGACCCAAATGCTTGGTGAAAAATTGCGCATCCCAAAGCGTAAATCCCCTTTCTGTGAGATGCCGGTGACAAAACCACAGCGCGGCTTTGTGTGCTTCCGGTTCATCCTGAAATACAGATTCAGCGAAAAAGGCACCACCAAGTGCCAGACCGTAGAGTCCGCCAACCAGCTTCCTGTCCCGGAAAACTTCAACGGAATGTGCTGAACCTGTTTGGTTAAGGTACAAAAAAGTCCGGTGAATAACGGGATTAATCCAGGTGCTTTCGCGGTTGGCGCATCCCTCAAGCACGGCTTCAAACTGCTGATTGATGCCGGCCTCGTAGCCCATCTTTCGAAAAGTACGCAGTGCCCGCTTCGGCATGTGAAAAGCCTCCATCGGGATGATGCCCCGTTTCCAGGCTGTGTAATAGCTGATTTCAGCCTCCGGACCGCTGCCGTCTGCCATCGGGAAGTAGCCGTTGCGGTACGCATCGATGAGCTGTTCAATATTCAGCATGGGTTCCCCGAAATCCGGCTGTTGCATGGCGGCAGTGCGTCAGTTTTTCGGGGGATGGGGCAGGTGCCTGTGCCCGTTTTTCCGGGCTTCGTAAATGCACATGGGCGGGATGTTGCGGATCTCAAAACTCATCTCAACGGCTCCGAAGTGTTTCTCGATGGGCTTGCGCAGATGCATAGAGGTCTGATAGGCGAGAAAGTAGCCGTCCTCGCGCAGCAGCCGGTAAGTGGCCGTCAGGATATTATCCTTCACCTGCACGGGCAGAAAGCTGAAGGGGATGCCCGACAGGATGTAATCGGCCTCCAACGCCCCGCAGTTTTGCGCGATGGCCTCGGCTTCCTCTGCGGACTGCCGGTGCACGCTCACCCGCGGATCATCAATTTTTTGCAGGATTTCCACAAAATCCGGATTCAGCTCAATCATAATCAGCCGGGAATCCGGGCTCATCTTTTTCAGCAAATATTCGGCAAACACGCCCGTCCCCGGCCCATACTCCACAATCGTAATATCGCCGCTGAAATCAATTTTGCGCGTCACTTTCCGGACGGTGTAGCGCGAGCTTGGGGTGATGGAGGCAACGTTTTTGTCTTTGATCAGCGATTTCAGGTAGGCGAGGGTACTCATGCAGGTGGGTTTGGAATGCAGGCCTTCCGGCCGGTCGAACAGGGTTAAATGTTGTTTTTTGGGATGGATGGGTTTCCGGCTTATTTCATGCTCATATCTTTTTTCAGCTCCTCGATTTGATCGCGGATGCGTGCGGCTTCCTCAAATTCAAGATTCCGGGCAGCGGTCTTCATGGTTTCGGTGAGATGATCGAGGAAGCTCTGCTTGCTGTGGAACACCACTTCCTTCATGGCCGGATTCGGGCGGTAGTGAATGCCGTCGTCGGCCACCCGCAGCAGCTCAACCGGTGCGTCTTCCTGATAGCGCTCTTCGAGATTGATGTTCTGATTGGAAATCAGGCTCGGGTCCACCAGCGGCTTCAGTTCCTTGACCACCGTAGTGGGCGTAATCCCGTGCTTTTCGTTGTATTCCTGCTGAATGGCCCGGCGACGCTCCATTTCGTCCATCACCTTTTTCATGCTTTTGGTGATTTTATCCGCATAAAAAATCACGCGTCCCTGCGCATTCCGAGCAGCCCGGCCCGCAATCTGGAAAAGGGAGGTGTCGGAGCGGAGGAAGCCTTCCTTGTCGGCATCCAAAATGGCAACAAGACTGAGCTCGGGGATGTCGATGCCCTCCCGCAGCAGGTTGATCCCAACGAGTACGCTGAAATCCCCCCGCCGGAAGCGGAACAGCACTTCGATGCGCTCAAGCGCGTCGAGCTCGCTGTGCATGTAGGCCGCGCGGATACCCATGTTTTTGAGATACTCGCTCAGCTCCTCGCTCATCCGCTTGGTCAGCGTGAGTACGAGCACGCGTTCGCCCTTGGCGATGACCGTCCGGATTTCATCAATTAAATCATCAATCTGATTTTTCAGCGGACGCATTTCGACTTTGGGCTCCATCAGTCCGGTCGGACGAATGATCTGTTCGACATACGAGCCGCCGGATTTTTCCAGCTCGTAATCTGCCGGGGTCGCGCTCACGAAAATGGCCTGCGAAATCATCTCCTCCCACTCCTCAAACTTCAACGGACGGTTGTCGAGTGCCGACGGGAGCCGGAAACCGTGCTCGACCAAACTGACCTTCCGCGAGCGGTCGCCGCCGTACATCGCGTCAATTTGGGGCACGGACTGATGGCTCTCATCCATTACGAGCAGGTAGTCGTCGGGGAAGTAGTCCATCAGGCAGTACGGACGTTCGCCGGGTTTGCGGCCCGCAAGATAGCGGGAGTAATTCTCGATACCGGGACAGTAGCCGATTTCCTTGATCATCTCGATGTCAAAAACCGTGCGCTGTTCGAGCCGCTGCGCTTCGATGAATTTCTCTTCCTGCCGCAGCACATCAAGCCGCCAGCTCAGCTCATCCTGAATCAGCCGGATGGTCTCTTCCTGCCGCCCCTTGCTCGTCACATAGTGGGAAGCCGGATAAATCGTAAATTCTTCGACTTCTTCGATGATATCGCCCGACTCCGGGTCAAAGGTTGAGAGCTTCTCGATTTCATCGGCCCAAAATTCAATGCGCAGCGCGTGCTCGGAATAGGCCGGGATGATATCAACCACATCTCCGCGGACCCGGAAAGTGGAGCGCCTGAAATCGAAATCGTTGCGGGTGTAGTGCAGCTCCACAAAGTCGTACAGCAGCTTGTTGCGCGAAACAATGTCGCCGATTTTCAGGGGGATGACGAGCTTTGCGTATTCCGAAGGCGAACCGATACCATATATACAGCTCACCGAAGCTACGATGATCACATCACGCCGGCCCGAAAGCAGCGAACTCGTCGCTCGCAGCCGGAGCCGCTGAATCTCATCGTTGATGGAAAGGTCCTTCTCAATATACTTGTCCGCAGAAACAATGTAGGCCTCGGGCTGATAGTAGTCGTAATAGCTGATGAAAAACTCCACGCAGTTTTCCGGAAAGAAATCGCTGAACTCCCGGTACAGCTGTGCAGCCAGCGTCTTGTTGTGACTCATCACGAGCGTCGGCTTGTTCACCTGTTCAATCACGGAGGCAATGGTGCGGGTCTTCCCCGAGCCGGTAATCCCGAGCAGGGTCTGAAACTTCTCTCCGGCCCGGAGTCCGTTGGTAAGCGCTTCAATCGCAGCCGGCTGATCCCCGGCAGGCTTAAAATCAGATTTGAGACGGAAAGGCGTGGAAGGCATTAAGGATAATTCAGGATTTTGGGGGAACAGAGCAAGATAACGAGCTTGGGGGTGGAATGCATGGGGAAGATGGTACGAGGTTGTTTTACATCATAAACAGTTGCAGTCAGGCAAAGCTAATGTGCAATGATCTAAGTACTATGCTTCCAAAAAAATTCCTCACCTGATGCTTCCCAACCATCTAAACCAACACGTCATCTCGAACAGCGGGAAAAAGCAAGGAGCCTATCGAAGCCTGCATTGGTGGATTTACCCGGAAACGATTCGAAGCCTCCTGTGAGAGATCCCCTTGGTTCGACCTGAGCAGGCGCGCGGAATTAACGCACAATCCGGCTTTCGGGCGTATTCCGGCTTGGGAGATCCCTCACATGAGGTCGTTAACCATCCCTTGCTTGGTCAGCTTACCGGGCGCTGATTTAGCTCCCACCAAATAAGAAGCGTTCGGGATGACATGTGGGCGGGTGAAGAAATGTTAGCTCCATTCCCGCCACATCAAAATCCGTGCAAATCCCAATAATCCGCGTTCCATAAACGCATACCGGTCTGATTTCAACCCGGAACCAACTCCGAAGGAGTGCCATGATTATAGCAACCGAACCCCGCCCCCCATATCCCGCGCGCGCCGAAGGCGCGCATGCGGGCTGGCGGAGGAGGTTGGAAGATTGTGAGGTTGAAATGATGCCGGAATGATGATCTTGATTTCACAACCATCTAAACCAACACGTCATCTCGAACAGCGGGAAAAAGCAAGGAGCCTTATCGAAGCCTGCATTGGTGGATTTACCCGGAAACGATTCGAAGCCTCCTGTGAGAGATCCCCTTGGTTCGACCTAAGCAGGCGCTCCGAATTAACGCACACTCCGGGAACCAACTTTCCATGCGTATTTCCGGCTTGGGAGATCCCTCACATGAGGCCGTTAACCATTCCTTGCTTGGTCAGCTTACCGGGCTTTGATTTAGCTCCTACTAAACAAGAAGCGTTCGGGATGACATGTGGGCGGGGGAGGAAGTGTTAGGTTGGAAGATTGTTAGATTGGGATGATGCCGGAATGATGATCTTGATTTCACAACCATCTAAACCAACACGTCATCTCGAACAGCGGGAAAAAGCAAGGAGCCTTATCGAAGCCTGCATTGGTGGATTTACCCGGAAACGATTCGAAGCCTCCTGTGAGAGATCCCCTTTGCTCGAGCTGAGCAGGCGCGCGGAATTAACGCACAATCCGGGAACCAACTTTCCATGCGTATTTCCGGCTTGGGAGATCCCTCACATGAGGCCGTTAACCATTCCTTGCTTGGTCAGCTTACCGGGCTTTGATTTAGCTCCTACTAAACAAGAAGCGTTCGGGATGACATGTGGGCGGGGGAGGAAGTGTTAGGTTGGAAGATTGTTAGATTGGGATGATGCCGGAATGATGATCTTGATTTCACAACCATCTAAACCAATGTGTCTTCTCGAACAGCGGGTAAAAGCCATGAGCCTTATCGAAGCCTGCATTGGTGGATTTACCCGGAAGCGATTCGAAGCCTCCTGTGAGAGATCCCCTTGGTTCGACCTGAGCAGGCGCTCCGAATTAACGCACAATCCGGGAACCAACTTTTCGGGCGTATTTCCGGCCTGGGAGATCCCTCACATGATGCCGTTAACCATTCCTTGCTTGGTCAGCTTTCCGGGCGCTGATTGGGCTCCTACCCAACAAGAAGCGTTCGGGATGACATGTGGGCGGGGGAAGAAGTGTTAGGTTGGAAGATTGTTAGATTGGGATGATGCCGGAATGATGATCTTGATTTCACAACCATCTAAACCAATGTGTCTTCTCGAACAGCGGGTAAAAGCCATGAGCCTTATCGAAGCCTGCATTGGTGGATTTACCCGGAAGCGATTCGAAGCCTCCTGTGAGAGATCTCCTTGGTTCGACCTAAGCAGGCGCTCCGAATTAACGCACACTCCGGGAACCAACTTTCCATGCGTATTCCGGCTTGGGAGATCCCTCACATGAGGCCGTTAACCATTCCTTGCTTGGTCAGCTTTCCGGGCGCTGATTGGGCTCCTACCCAACAAGAAGCGTTCGGGATGACATGTGGGCGGGGGGAGGTTGGAGATTGTGAGGTTGAAATGATGCCGGAATGATCATCTTGATTCCACCACCATCTAAACCAACACGTCATCTCGAACAGCGGGAAACACCAAGGAGCCCTATCGAAGCATCAAAAGCCGGATCAATCCGGAAGCGATTCGAAGCCTCATGTGAGAGATCCCCTTGGTTCGACCTAAGCAGGCGCTCCGAATTAACGCACAATCCGAGAACCAACTTTCCATGCGTATTCCGGCTTGGGAGATCCCTCACATGAGGCCGTTAACCATTCCTTGCTCGGTCAGCTTACCGGGCTTTGATTTAGCTCCTACCCAACAAGAAGCGTTCGGGATGACATGTGGGCGGGGGAAGAAGTGTTAGGTTGGAAGATTGTTAGATTGGGATGATGCCGGAATGATGATCTTGATTTCCCAACCATCTAAACCAACACGTCATCTCGAACAGCGGGAAAAAGCAAGGAGCCTTATCGAAGCCTGCATTGGTGGATTTACCCGGAAGCGATTCGAAGCCTCCTGTGAGAGATCCCCTTGGTTCGACCTGAGCAGGCGCTCCGAATTAACGCACAATCCGGGTTTCGGCTTCCGGGCGTATTTCCGGCTTGGGAGATCCCTCACATGAGGCCGTTAACTATTCCTTGCTTGGTCAGCTTACCGGGCGCTGATTGGGCTCCTCCCCAATGAGAAGCGTTCGGGATGACATGTGGGCGGGGGGGGGTAATGTTAGCTCCATTTTCGCCCATCAAAATCCGCGCAAGTCCGCCCAATCCCAATAATCCGCGTTCCATGATCGCGCATGCGGGCTCGGGACGGTCACGACGCGTAGGGCTGCAGGATTGAACCGCAGACCGCAGATAGAACCCCTCAGGGCGAACAAGCCGAAACGTTCGCCTTGTGTTTGCGTGCTAAGGCGTGCAGCGTTAACAGTCCGGGCAACGGGAGTACTGAGCAACCGAAGCTCTACCCGAACATGACCCGACCCTCAGAGAGGGCCGTGAGGTACCAAATTCGCCCTATTTCCGTAGCTCCATCGGCAAAACGCCCTGCCCGGAACAGGTCAATTGTAAAATGTGCAAAACACACACAGCCCTGATACAACCCAAACACAGCCCAAACACAGCGAAAACCTTGTAAAAGGGGAATCCCTCAACCGGCGTTAACGGCTCAAAAGCGGAGGTTTAAAACCGCATTACCGCAGCAAGATTTACATAAATAAGGAAATTAACATCACGCAGGCACCCCAAACGACATCGATTCACAGTGCTTCAAAACCTTAAAACCCCTTCGCAAATGAGCAGTCCTTATGTGGAGATATTGCATTAAAGCAGATGTATAAAGCAGTGCTACATGTGAAAACGGAGTGTCTGTTCTAAGCCTGCAAACCGATAGAGTTTTGATCTTTCGGGTATGTTCCAACAAATAGTACCGCAATAATCAGGGGTTACCCTTTATAACTCTTCGGGGTTAAGGGATACGACTACGAAGACTCGCAATTTTAAGTGTAAAAGTAGCGCCAGCCAATTAAAAAGAAAAGTATGAGCGAAATAACCCTTATCTAAAAACCCGCATCAAACACATAAAAACCGCGATTTTATAAGCGTAAAGTAAAAACATAACCCATACATCGCTTATAGAAAAAAAAATTAATTATTTTATTTGACAAGAATATTCAATTAAAATAGCTTCATATTAGATCAATTATTTGGAAAACTCAATTATTGAATCAATTAAAATTAGGCGCCGGTTCTGTGACTGATGGTAGCGAAGCTGTGCCAAGTTAGCGTAAATCATCAGGATTATTAACAGCATGACTCTTCTCTTTCCCCTTACTGCTATGAATGCGGATCTGTCCATGCTCAAAATCCAGATCACAGATCCGAAGGCGGATGAGTTCTGAAACACGCAAGCCTGCTCCGTACATCAGCTTGAGATGCAGCTGCACATTGGTATCGGCAGATGTGATAATTTTGCTTATTTCATCCTTAGAGAGCACAACCGGCAGGCGTTTTGGTTTTTTAGACCAATTCAGCCCCTCAACATAAAAGTCGGGCTTATCCAGCAGCTTCTTGTATAAGAACAAAAGCGCGCTCAGCGCCTGATTCTGAATAGAAGGTGCACAGTTGCGGTTGTTGACCAAATGATTAAGATAGACCCTAATATGTTCATGGTTCAGTTCAGCGGGATGTTTTTTGTGATGAAACAGAATATAATCCCTTACCCAATACACATAAGTCTTTTCAGTGCTGTAGGCATACCCCAGGGTTCTGATTTCGTTTCTGAGCTGCGTAAGTAGTTTAGGTTTCCATGACATAGGTTTAACCTGAAGGATTGGAAAGGTTGAAGTCGTATAAGTATTTCCCTATACGACTCCGAAAAAGCCAAAACCTTACAAGTCATTAAGTACCATTATTGGTACTTAATGCCTACCCGTGCGTCGCATAAGTAGCTATTTCTTTACTTATACGACTTGGGGGAGTATATTGTCAGTCGCTCAATAAGTAGTTAGGCGCTTTCTCAAACATGCATCAAATCTCAGAAATATATAATCATGAAGCTCTATCTCGTATAACAAATCGAGAAGCTATCTTTTTAGACACCAATATGTGGAACAAAATATCTCGAGAAGAAAATGATCTATTCAAAAGTATAAAACTACACTTAAAACAATTGTTTGAATGTGGTAAAATATTTTGCCCACTTTCAAAGGATACTTTCCGGGAGCTTCTTAAGCAGAATTATGAATCTGCAAAACCAGTGTCTGAGTTTATGGATTCAATTAGCTTTAGTTTATGTTTTAGATCTCCGAATGAAATATTTGATATAGAAATAGAACTATTAATTGCTGGAGTTATAGATGGCCAAAATTATCAATTAAATCACACTCATATTTACTTACAAATATCTGGATTTATTTCATCAAAGTTTCAATTGAAATATAATCACGATCCAAGAAATACAGAGTTAGATAGAAAAATTAGGGAGTTTTCAAGCAGTACTATTCCCAAAGCAAATCAAGCGGACGCGTTTGCGGTTTGTTGCTTACATTCAATTACTTAGCCGCGCCGCTTATTTGCTAGGACGTTGTAAGGCAGAAAGTAAATCATGAACAAATTCAAAGACTTTATGATCAGAAGAAGATACAGCCCTCGAACGATCGAGGTGTACATAAGTCTTGTTGGTTCATACTTATCGGTTTTAAAAAGCAGAAACCCGGATGATTTAACCGATGAAGATATTGGGCGGTATATAACCAAGTTCTATGTGAAGGTCGGGCATTCAAGATCCTATCAAAACCAGGTCGTAAATGCCTTAAAGCTGTTTTACAGAGTGGAATTCAATAGAGAAATTGGAGTGGACGTATCTCTAAGGCCCAAAAGGGAGCACAAGTTACCTAATGTACTTTCACAAAGAGAAGTTCAGGCGATATTGAGTTATTTCACGAATTCTAAACACAAGTCGATTTTCTATTTGATTTATTCCGGCGGGCTGCGGATTAGTGAAGTTACATCACTTAAGCTCACAGATATTGACTCAACGCGGGGTGTAATACGAATAAGAGCATCTAAAGGGGCAAAAGACAGAGAAGTTCCGCTATCGCAAAAAGCGTTGGAACAATTAAGATTGTACTCCTAAATCCGTGAGCAATTTTCTTTGCCTGATATTCTCCGGTCAATATTACCAATAACCTGAGTTCGATTTTAAATCATGCTTAATTGGTTAGTATGAACGGATTCATACTTTATGGCGGGCTTTTTGGGAAAGAAGGAATAGGCAGCTAATCCCGACAGCAGGTTAGACAAAAAGTTAGCGAAAGAGCGATGACGGGAATGTTCAATTTGACACATGTTTTTGAGTTCATCATTTATGGTCTCAATAACAGATCTCTTTCGCAACAGGATTTTGTCATTAAGACTCATCAGGCAATTTTTCATATTCTTGCGTATTTGGGTAATCAGATGAATGCCGTCATCAAACAAAATCCTGGACAGTGCCGCTGAGATATAGCCTTTATCTGCATACATTTTTCCTGTAAAAGCTTTGATAAAGTTAGGATTTTTAAGGGGATCACGGTCGTCCATATTTCCCGGACTAATCAGGAAGTTGAGCAATTCTCCCTTATCATTGACAGCCAGATGAAGTTTAAATCCGAAGAAAAATCCTATTGAAGATTTACCCAACTGGCCAATGCCCTTGAAGACTTTATGGTTGGATATACGCTTGTTTTTGCACACACGCAGCGGAGTGGAATCTATGAATGAGATACCGGTGCACTTTCCCATACAGCACTCTTTGACAAATAATGCCAGCGGCAAATTGGCACCAGCCATAAGCTCAACGAAGCGATTATATGAAACGGTCTTGGGGAAAAGATGACACATGTGTACCTTGACATATTGAGTATAGAAGCACTTGATGGTGCGATATCCACTGTGATGAAACAGAATCATAATTGTGATCACCTCGCTGGTAGACAGATTTGGCTTTCGCTTGGGGGTATTTCCAAGCATATGCTTGGCCATTGAGCGATGAAAGCCGATGCAGAAGTTGTCAACCAGGCAGTATATTTCGGTAATTTTATTGTCGGATAATGTCATGACTTATTTTGCTATGTTGTTGTTATTGGTAGACTTAATATAGCAATTTGTTGTGACTTATCCGACATATAAATTGTGCTTTTTCAACAATTTGTCGATCAACTTTAGCCTAATTATTAATCGAACTCAGGTCAATAGCTGTTAGAAATCTGGATCATTTAGCTTGCTGTAGCTCACCAAAGTCGTTCATTACGATCAATTCAATCCCCGTAAGACCTCTTCGAGCACCGTTTTTGCTCTTGTTTTGGCGCTACAATGCATACCAATGCCTCAATGCCTGCATGGGCTTTGTTTCACTTGCTGTTTTGCCGTCTGTTTTCTATCCCAAGCTGTATGCTGTGCTACCCGCGAGGTAAAAGTTTGAGCGCCATGACAGGCGCCGCCCAGCCGTGACCCTCAAAAATGCGGATGATGGTTTTGCGTGCATGTTGAACCAGCCGTCCCGCCATATACATCAGGTTCTGGATGACGGTGCGCAGCCGAAGCCGTTTGCTCCTGGCTTTTCGCCCCGGCACCAGACCTGTTTTTAGCATGCCTTGCCCCGCCAGTCGCAATAAATTAAAGGCTATCATGCTCATATCCAGCACGTGCTGGTTGACCCTGAATTTACCCGAGGGGAGTCGCTCTACATCCATATCTGTCTTGAGTTCACTGTGGTACTGCTCGCTGGTACCCCGCTGCTTGTAGAACTCATGTATCTGCTCCGGGGTCCAGTCCAGGCTCGTCCAATACGCATCGACGGTGATCATAGCCGGAAACATATACTGCCCGTCCGTGCGGGCAAACCGCTTGGTAACCCGGAACACAATCCGGCAAGTCTTCGGATCATCAGGGGTGTCACTATGTCCGGGAATCTGTACTTGCTTTTGTCCGTACCATGCCCGTGCGCCTATATCTACGTACTCGCCATCGGCTCCGCCGTTTTGCTTCACAGCCAGATCCAGCCACTCCTGCGGATCCTGATTGCGTAGGTTGCACTTCACAACAAAATCAGTATCCTTCTGGCGCATAAATAACCTGACATTGACGCCACTATCGTTGCCCGAGTCGGTCACCACAAGCCGCTTGTGGCTGGTCATACGCTCAGCCATATCCATGGTCTGCTTGAACCACGCATCGGTGCCGGGTGTGTTGCTGTGCGCCGAGCCGTTGCGCAGCTCGTTGTTTATCATCAAACCATACGGACCGATGTAGCCAAGCATGGGCGCATAGCCTTCAAACTGTTTGTATGTCCAGTCTACGCCTTCTTTGTGGCTGTTGGAGTTATCCATGGGTGAGACATCACAGTGAATCACCGCCCAGGTCTGCCCGTGCAGATCTTCGGTCAGCAGGTGCGGATGAGCTGCCAGCAGGCGGGTGTTGAACTCACGAAAGACATTATTCAATGACTCCGGGCATTGCTCAAGACGCTGGCGCAGGGTTTCCGGTGAGGGGGTCTTTTTTATTCCCAAGGCAGTGGCAAATACGGGATCGGCACGATATTCAGCTATAGCGTCAAACTGAGGTTTACCGACCGACAACAGCCCAATCATGGCCTTAATGGTATCAAGGGTGGAAATATAATTCTTGTTGCGGGGCAGCGAACAAAGGCCATTGATGTCATTGGCCAGCACGGGATCATCAAGGGCCTGACCAATAAAAGCCAGACCTGCATGAGAGGTAATTGGTGTAGAGGTAAGCTCAAATTGTATTTTTGACATGCTCAAACGATTATATGAGGGTTCACCAGTTGGGTGAAAATACGCAGAATCGCTAAAGCTAGTAATACAAACGTTTTAGGCTATGAATGGGCCGGATTGCTCACGGATTAAGGTGTACTATAAAGAATATAAGCCATCAGAATATCTGTTCGAAGGTCAATTTGGTGGTCAGTACTCAACCCGAAGCATACAAACCCTTTTCAAAAAGGCACTTCAAGCATGTGGGATAAAGAAAAAAGCAACGGTGCATACCTTGAGGCATTCGTATGCGACACACCTTCTTGAAAATGGTACGGACCTGCGTATCATTCAGGAATTACTTGGTCATAAGAGTAGTAAAACAACGGAACTTTATACCCATGTGAGCCAACAAACAAAGCAAAGAATACCTAACCCTCTTGATCAACTGGAACTTTAAATAATGCGCAATAAATGTTCGCATATCACCCTATATTGGCATGTAAAGCGCATGTTTATTGCGTGTATAAACGAGTTAGGCACAATATTAATCTGTACTTTTAACATACCTATTCGGCAAACCATTTTTTCTATCAGATTCACCTTCTTTGTACTTCTTGTATTCATCTGAACCCTTTTTCACAAACCTCGACATTGGTTTACCTTCATAACCTCTCAAATATTGTATTGCAACTCTCTGTAACATAATCTAAAATACTGTGCCTAACAAGTGTTTTGCGTCAGGCGGGGTTGACCGCTCCGAATGAACATTTGTGCTATGTTGAAGTTTCGTTTTCATATCATCGTTTGTGCTAAAAATCCCGCCCGAACGCAAAGCACTCGGACGTTACCACACATACTAAAAAGCTGACCCGCAAACAGCACATTTGGTTTTTCCGACACACAAGCCAACGCTGAAAAAACCAAAAGAGCCATTTTTTTCCATCGCTCGACTTTGACATTAAGAAAATTGTTTTAAATTTGTCAAAAAATGACAAGTCTTATGAAAACCACATTTGGGGAGTATATCCGACTTTTAAGGACTGAAAAAGGGTTGACTTTAACTCAACTTGCTGCCAAACTCAATTTGGATTCGGCAAATTTGAGTAAAATCGAAAACAATAAAAGAGATTTTGATGAAAAACGACTTTCTAAACTTTCAAAAATATTTGGGATAAGCTTGAAAGAAGTTCGTGAAGAATTTTTGACAGACCAACTCGGGAAAAAGATTTACGAAACGAATTGCACCAAAGAACTCTTAAAAGTGGCCGAAGAAAAGGCTGAATATCGCAGAACAATTAATAAAAACCTTCAAACCGAAAAAGCAATATGAATATAGTATCATTTTTTGCAGGAGCAGGCGGCCTTGATTTAGGGTTCCAAAAAGCAGGTTTTGATGTCATTTGGGCAAACGAATATGACAAAGAAATTTGGGAAACTTATGAAAAAAATCACCCGCACACATTTCTAGACAAGAGAAGTATTGTAGATATTCCAGCAGACGAAGTTCCTGAATGTGATGGAATTATTGGTGGTCCACCCTGCCAAAGTTGGAGTGAAGCAGGTTCAATGCGTGGAATAAATGATAAACGTGGTCAATTATTCTATGATTTTATCAGAATATTAGAAGCTAAACAGCCTAAATTTTTCCTTGCAGAAAATGTAAGCGGAATGCTTTTGGACAGACACAGTGAAGCACTTAAAAACATAAAAGAATTATTTAAAAATGCAGGAGTTGGCTATGAATTATCTTTTCAAATGCTTAACGCCTCAGATTTTGATGTACCTCAAGATAGAAAGCGAGTTTTTTTTGTTGGTATCCGTAAAGACTTGAATTTTAATTTTCAGTTTCCAAACCCATTAGATAAAAAAATAACGCTTCAACAAGCAATTTTCGATTTAAAAGAAAGTGTTGTTCCAGCAAAAGAAGGAAATAAAACGAATAAGGAAAATTGCAAAATTGCTAATCACGAATATATGATTGGTGGGTTTTCGTCAATGTTTATGTCTAGAAATAGAGTTAGGTCTTGGGACGAACAATCATTTACAATTCAAGCAGGTGGAAGACACGCACCGATTCATCCGCAAGCACCTAAAATGAAATTTAATATAGCAGCATAATGGAAATGATAAAATTTGAAGGAAAAGAATATCCAACATTACTATTAAATTTCCCTTTTGGGGAAAGACAAATTAGTACCGAAAAATTGAATGATAATTTGATGAATGTTGATGGGAGTTATGTTTCTGAAAACGCAAGATTAATTGACGAAAGTATATTTTATTTTGTGGATGAAGAAAATTTGAAACTTGATGAAGCTGAACTTACTCAACTAATTTTATCAGAAATATGATTCAATATCAGTTTTTCCCGCGTTCTCAAGGAATTACGCCTGAAATAAGAAAAGTAATTGATTGCTTTACACAAGTAAGTGATAAAATTGACTCTGATACAAAGAACCTAAAGAGTAATGAAGTTCTTCAACATTTATATCAACCACTTTCTGAAATTGGTTATGCGGTAGAAACAAGTAAAGCTAAAGATGATAAAATTGATGTGCCTGTACTTTTTGGATTAGATAATAGAATTGATAAAAGTTATAATGCTGATGCATTAAGCCAAGATGGAAAAATAGTTATTGAAGTTGAAGCAGGTAGAGCTACTGAAAACAATCAGTATATGAAAGATATTTTCCAGGCTTGTATGATGTTTGAAGTTGAATATTTAGTTGTAGCAGTAAGAAATACGTATCGTGGACATAAGGATTTTGAAATTGTATTTACCTTTTTAGAAACTCTATATATTTCAAGTCGATTGCACTTGCCATTGAAAGGTATATTATTAGTAGGGTACTAATGCGTGAGGGATAGAAGTGGAAAGCCCACAGCGAGGAACGAGCGAGGACTTGTAACGGATAGCCCGACCCTTAGGGGCACGCCCAACTCAAACAATAAATGGGAAAGCGTTTGAATATGCTTTACTTTTTGAATTTTATGAACGTTTAAAGACAATAACAAGTGTTTCAATTGCTGAAAATGAACCATTTCAAAATGCAAAAGGCTGTTTTGATAGTTTTATTGAAGATGAACAAGACACTTTTAGAATTACGGCAAGTGCGGCTATAAATTTCTTAATTGATATTGAGCCAAGATTGTCAAATGGTATTAGTAAAGAAGATATTTTAGTTCTTGAAATCGTGAGTGACCAGGCAGGACAAACAGGAGATGTTCGTGATGTACTTATAATTCGTTCTTTACAAAAATGGGAAATTGGAATTTCCGCCAAAAACAATCATAGAGCTGTAAAACATTCAAGATTATCGTTAAACATTGACTTTGGAGAGAAATGGTTAGGAGTTCCTTGCTCACAAAATTATTTTGATGAAATCAAGCCGATTTTTGATATGTTGGGGAATCTTAAAGCTTCAGACAAATCAACAAAATGGACTTCGATTGAGAATATGCATCAAGTCGTTTACATTCCAATTTTAAACGCTTTTCGAAAAGAACTCTTACGGCTTGACAAAGAAAACCCCAATATTGTTGCCGAGAACCTTGTTCAATATTTAATAGGAAATGAAGATTTTTACAAGGTAATCAAAGGAAATAAAAAAGTAGAAATTCAAGCCTACAATTTAAGCGGAACTTTGAATTTACAATTTGAGAACGTAAAGCCTAAAGCTAGAATACCTAAATTGAAATTACCATCAAGACTAATCGAAATAGTTTACCAAGACAATTCGACAACGACTTTATTGGTTTCGTTAAATGAAGGTTGGCAAATCTCGTTTAGAATTCATAATGCAAGTTCAAGAGTAGAACCGTCATTGAAATTTGATATAAATCTTGTAAGTGCACCTCATACATTATTCACAAATCACATTTTTATAGCATAATGCCAACGTAAAAAGCCATAAACATTGGCAAGTCGCACCAGCCGACACACAAGCCAAAACTTGCCAAAGAGTATGGCTTAGCCAACGCTGACAAACCTGAGCGAATAAGAAGTACGTGTGGTAACAGCGTGTATGTGGCAATAGCGGGTGAAGTGGTAAATCGAAGGTCTGTGCATTTAAGAAAATTTGTGCTAAACGGAAAGGAAATTGCTTCTAATCCGCTACTGCACATACACGCCAAACGTTAATCATAATCCAAGACCCGCTCTATAGCAAGCGTTTCGTGCTGACCGGTTCAGGCTATTTGATGAACATCAACGTTGGTCGCCCCGCCGCACAATCGCCAAGCCGTTATAAGGCAGAAGAAAGTTCGTGCTGGGTTCGCGAATATTTAAGAGAAAGATTCTGTCAGTCCTTTAGTACTTTACACAACACGCGTAAATCATTAATCGTATTAGTCAATACAACGTAGGTAGAGAAATTAAAACACCAAAAAGCGGTGATGTTAATGGAAACTGAATTCAACTGGTTGTATTTTTATTCTTTTCTGGTGTTCTGTGCTAATCGCATGGTTACTTGGCAGAAACGTACCCTCAGCACGAGATTATGAAGGGTGTAGTGAGTTATGGTCTGATGACTATTTCTGTGATTAGGATTGAATAAGCCAAGTGATGTTATGGAAAAAAAATGAGCGATGAATTAGCAATTCCCGGAACACGGATATTAAATGGTTTTTTCGGAACAGGCGAAGTTGCCGGCTTATCTGAAAACAAAGTATATATTCAATTTGACATTAAACGGAAGGCTACATTCACAGATCTAAGAATTGCTTTCAGAAAGGAGTTCGCATTTACAGATGTTGAACAAAAGCTGGCAGAAAGTCAATACACAGAGGTTCCGCTCGAAATCACAGACGATCGTAACATCCATAAACTATGGGAATATATAGACGATAACTCAGGTATAAGCAATAATTCAACTGGTAATTCTGAAAGCTTCATCAAAAACGAATTGGATTGGATATGCAACCTGCGAAGCACTAAGCCCATTTTACATCCGTGGCGTTATAGAAAATCAGACCAGTTGTTATGTGAACTCGTAAACAGAACCGTTTATTATTATAGTTCACACTATAAAATTGCGTTAAGAACTGAATATTCCTATGCAGATAAAAAGTTCAGGTTGAGACGTATAACTCCGGGTTTGGGCAAGGAATTGGAAGGGTTCTGTATTATGGGGACACCTTTGTACGGAATATCAAATAGCAGCAAGTCAGATGGTTTTTGGGTGATTAAGCATCATGGCGCCCCAATCACTGTTTTCGATCCCTTTTTTTCATATTCAAAATATATCTTAAAGCCCAACAAACCATTTCAATTTAAAATACTGGCCATAGCATTTGGCTGTTCCTATTCAGATTCCTCAAGTTTGATTGAGACGTACCTGGAAAAAGAGAACCACGAAATAAACACGTATTCTTTTTTGGGGAAGGTGAATGAGGTCAAAAACTATACGAGCAGTAATATTGCAGAAAAACGATATTGCCATTCATTTTTAGAAATCAAAAACACAGGATTTGGGGCACAACATTTTATAGAAATAATGTTACCTGTCTTTTTTGATAAAAGGTGTCCACGAGAAGGGGATTGGGTGAAAGGAAAATTATTCTTTGTTGGATTTCCTTCTCAAGCTGTTGATTGGTATGATGGTTGTGTAGTGTTACCACGACAGTTCAATAAATTTCCCAAGTATAAACTTTGGAGAGGTTATTGCAAAAGCCTTGCACAGCAAGCTGTATCTATGTGTGATCATCTGGCAGAGCTTTGTTACCAAAACGACATAAAGGGATGTCGCATCAATATTTTGGAAAAGTATTATACCCCGGATCACTTCAATTATTCTCACAATGACAGGAACTTAAGTATTATTCAATATTTATTTCGTTCGCTAATCAATAATTTAAAAAATGAACCATTAGAATTAGAACTTGCGGAGGTTGTGCTAAAGTTTGATTTCAAAAATCACAATAGAGAAACTTCCTGTGTAGCTATTGCAACTGCTTTAATTAAAGATGTTAATGGGAAGGAAATTACATCAACCCACAAGCATGATTTGATATTGAAAGAACACCCTGAAACTAAAAATGTAAGAGACAAATTTTAATTTCAATATATTTATGACTTGCCAAAAGAGTAAATAGCCATCATTGAAAACCTTTAATCAAAAAATAGGTCACTTGAAATATTATTATGTCATCTCAAAACTTACTCTTAAAAAGCGTCCCCCGGGGCGCTTTTTTTTTGCCCAAAAATCCCCCAACCCGCATCAAAAAAAATCGGGTCAAGTACATTTCTTGGGGAGAACTCGATAATCAAGCAAAAAGTTTTTTGAGTTGGGTTCGCAAAAACCTTTAGATTCCCATTCATCGGGGGCATAACCAGGGGGAAGCTGATTCTTCTCCACCAGATAGGTGTGTAATGTTGAAGCGATAGCGCTACCCTCTATCCGGGCCTGCTCAAAACGCTCAATTTCAAACCGGTCCAGCAAACCAGCCGGTTAAAACAAGTGCATCAATTCTTTTTCCATACCCACAAAATAACACGAAATCAGATCCGCTCCCCAAGTATTTAACTTGATCCATTTAAAGTAGGTTTAACGATCTGCGATAGCATCATTCAGCTACTCGTATTTTGAGTGGTCTTTAAACATTTTACCGATGCCTGCACACAGCTAACAGATAGCTTTGCGAACGAGCAGCTAACCAAGGCCTCAAAAGATCAGCGCACCTAATTATCTTTATTCGGATCATCCGGCAGCTGTTGCCGAACGTGCCAAATCGTGAGCATATCAATCTGAAGGGGCTTTATTTCATAAACTAACCGATAATTTCCGTGTATGATTTCTCTGATTTCAGGTCTTCGGAACTCGGGTACCATTCTGCCCGATTGTGGTGCGCAGCCAATTGCTGGCAAAGTTCAAAGGCACCCTGTGCCCATTTTACGGCGGCCTGAATATCATCCGCTGCAATGTAGTCGGTGCACGCTTCAACCCGATCCAAAAACCGTTCGGTAAAATTAGCTTCACTTTTTCAGGTGATTTTCAATACGTGCTTTGGCTTCGTCCATGGTGTATGTTATCCCTTGTTCGACCTGTTGTTTTGCTTCGAGCAGGTCCTCAAGCAGCGCCAGCTTTTTTGAGATGCGCTCAAATTCGCCTATGTCCATCAGCACCGCTGCCCCCTTGCCATGTTGCGTAAGTATGATCGGCTGTTTGTCTTTCTTCAGGCGTTTGATGAAATCAGCGGATTTCTTCCGAAACTCAGAAACCGGTTCAATATCCATTGCAGTACATTTAAAATATTTTTTGTGTACTGGAAAGGAACTAAACAAGGCTCGCACACACAACTGAAGACGGTCTGCTGCAGCACATCCTAACTTTGCAAGCGAATGAACCCGATTTCAGGCCGTTTGGCTCATTCAGCCGTCTTTCTTTTTTGGGGGAACCCCTTGCACATCACTGGGTTTCATGCTTGTGAAAAATCCCAAACCGGCGGTGCACCCCGTGCTTTTTGAGGTTAGCGCTCCCTGTCAAAGTCTCGCAGCGGGGCTTTCAGAAGTACTGCTGAACTATGGGAGATTCGGTTTGTGAACAGGAAACATGAAATAAGCTACGACTTTTGGTAATGTACTCTGAGCCATTACAAAATCCCACAAAAAAACCGCCCGTTTTTTTGAAGTCGGTTTCGTCCATGCTACCTTCCTTTAAATCCATCCACCTCACCATTCCATAAATCAATCCCACCAATACCATGAAAATCGCAGCCCTCCAAATGAACAGCCAACCTGATCTCGAACACAATCTGCGGCAGGCTTTTGAGCTGGTTGAATCTGCGGCGGGGGAGGGGTGTTCGCTGATTGGGCTGCCGGAGAATTTTGCCTGGCTGAGTGATGAGCGTTTGATGACGGATCAGGTGCGGGAGGTGAGCGCGGCTGTTTTGGAGCAGGTGCCGCAGTGGGCAAAACATTTTGGAGTTTATGTGCTGGCTGGCGGTTATCCGGTGCCGGCAGGTGGAGACTCGGGTAAGGTGTTTAACCGTGCGCAGCTTTTTGGTCCGGAAGGTCAGGTTCTGGCGACCTATGACAAGATGCACCTGTTTGACGTGATCGTTTCCGAAGAGGAGAAGTATCTGGAGTCGGGCTACGTGCAGGCGGGCGAAGCGGTGCCGGTTACAGCCCGGATTTTCGACCGGTTTGGGAAGTCATCCCCCGAAACCAAAAACAAAGCCAAAATCCAACAGGCACAAAAAAAGCCCGAAAGTTTGACCCTCGGGCTTTCCATTTGTTACGATCTGCGCTTTCCGGAGTTGTACCGGGCACTGACGCAGGCCGGGGCAGAACTGCTGTGTGTGCCCTCGGCTTTCACCCAAAAAACGGGGGAAGCGCACTGGCATACGCTGCTTCGGGCAAGGGCGATCGAAAATACGGCCTATGTGATAGCGCCGGCGCAGACCGGACTTCACGGTAAAAAAAGACAAACGTACGGTCATGCCCTGATTACCGATCCGTGGGGGCGTGTCATTGCCGAGGCGGCTGATGGCGCGAAAACCGCCGTCATAGCCGAAGTCGAGCCGCAGCTTCTTGCCGAAATCAGATCAAAGCTGCCCTGCCTTACGCACCGTCGGCTGACCTAAAGTAAGTTATGCCGAAAGGAGTGGCTTGATGGCTTCGTGTTCGCTGAGTTTAGCGACCTGCTCTTTCACAACCGGTTTCGTGAAGTAATCTATCACCATGGGGTAGCTTTCGGCCCGCTCGCGGTCCGGATTATCTACCGATGAGGTAATCATCACCACATAGAGCTTTGATTTCAGGTTTGCGGCGAGGTAGCCGTCCATAAATCCCCAGCCGTCCATAACGGGCATGTTGATATCAAGGAGGGCAAGGTAGGCGATGTCGTCTGCGTCGTTTTCGATAATGTGATCAAGCGCCAGCTTTCCGTTCAGGAATTTCTTGGCGTCATTATGAAGTCCGGCCCTTGATACAAGGGTTTTGTGCAGCATAAGGGTGATTTGATCGTCATCAATGACTAAAACTTCAAATCTCATAGGCTAAGTTTTCTGTACTGTTAGGTGATGAAACGCTCTGAGGCCGGAGGTGGAGGTCAGCTCGTGCATAATATAGATAAAGTAAGGCTGCGCAGCTTTATGGTTTTTGTTGAAGAGAAAAATTGAGACTGCCTGTAAGCCGAATTCTGTGCCCTTATGGAATAAGGGTGGTAATCATTTATCTGGGATGCCGGTCACCCGGCACCTCAAGCGGCCTACCCGGCAGCATAGCAACCGGTGGTGCATACTGCCTGCTTGGCCTTGCACCCCGTGAGGTTTACCCTGCCGCTTTAGTCGCCTAAAGCGCGGTGGGCTCTTACCCCACCATTTCACCCTTACCCCGGCAAGCCGGGGCGGTATATTTTCTGTGGCACTGTCTGTATCCGCCATGAGGCGGACCCTTCCTGTTAGGAAGCACGGAACCGGTAGGTGTTCGGACTTTCCTCCTTCTGAACAAGCAAAAGGCGATTACCCGGCAGCCTCAATAAACAGCAAAAAATAAAGAACGCTAATGTTTTCAGGATGGCTTCAGCAAAGCGAGCAGTTGCGCAATAAATGTGCTGTAGCTCGTGAGCGTTTCAAGATAAGGACTTAAACGCCTATCTTTTTCGCATTTTCGAAGAACTCAGGATCTACGACGATACGTCCGCTGTTTTCATCGATGACGATCTTGTCTTTGCGGCGAACTTCCATCTGAACCTGTGGCGGCATCATCATACCCATGCATGCGCCGTTGACCATCGGGCTTACAGCTACCCCGTTTTTAAGTCCCTTGCGGAGCCGGTTGTAGCTGCGCAGGTACCTTTGGTTGAGCGTGCTTTCAGCTTCGTCACGACGCTCCAATAATTCTTTTTCTTCCTCCTGCGTGCGGGTGATCACATCCTTGAGATTTTTTTTCATCTCTTCGAGCTCGGCTTCTTTTTCCTTGAGCTGTGCCTTGCTCACTTCAAGCTCTTCCTCTATTTCTTTGGAAAGGATTTCAATTTCCGCAATTCTGGATGTTGCATTTTCAATCAGCTGCTGCTGCGCCTCCATTTCCTTGGTCAGGGCGTCGTACTCACGGTTGTTGCGTACGGTTGACTGCTGCGTCTCGTATTTTTCGATGAGTGCGTGTGCGTCGTCTTTTTCGAGCTCAAGTTTACCATGCTCAAGCTTGAAGTCTTTGAGCTGTGCCGTATTTTTTTTGATCCGTGATTCAATACGGGCGATATCGGTCTCGTGATCTGCAATGTCTTCGGGCAGATCGCCGCGCATGCGTTTCAGTTCATCAAGTTTTGAGTCAATATACTGAAGGTTAACCAGTTGTTGTATAATGTCGCGCATAAGGTAACTTAGAGGGTTGTATGGGGATTTACTGAAACTGTGTTGCCTGATTTGGCAGGCCATCCCTGCATGGGGTTGGTGCAAACGCTTGTGCTGATGACCTGCACGTCCGGAAAAGCGGAAGCGAGTTTTTGCTGCATAGCGGCAATAATGGGGGCCTCGGTTTCATAATGACCGGCGTCAATCAGGAGGAAACCTTTGGGTACAAAAAAGTCGTGGTACTTGATGTCGGCGGTTATAAAGGCCTGTGCGCCGGATTGCTGTGCCTTGCGAATCAGAAAACTGCCGGAGCCGCCGCATACGGCAACTTTTTTTATGGCATCGGCCTCGCCTGAAAACCGGAGTCCGCTGCTGCCCAGCTTAGCTGCTACGTGATCTAAAAATGCCTGCTGCGTCATGGGCGACGTTGTTTTGCCGAGGGCACCGAAGCCGTACAGGGGGGAAGAGGATTCAAGCGCCACAATATCAAAAGAATGCGGGGCGCCGTCGAGGATTTGAAGCAGCCGGCTGCGTAATTCATTCAGCACATATACATCAGCGTTGAAGCGGGCTACGCTGATATTCATTTCCTCTTCAGACCAGCCGCAGTCCAGATCGACATTGCGGATAGCGGCTGATACCTCCGGTTTCAGCGCGGCGGGGAAACGGAAGATGACGCGTTTCATCGTCTTGTAGCTGTCGTCGAGCATGCTGATGTCCGTTAGCTCCAGGGTTTGGGCGAGCGCAAAGGAAACGCCGTCACGGGCTGCGTCGAGGTTGGTATGCGCAGCAATCACGCTGATGTTGTTCCGAATCAGGCTGTGGATAAGTGCGCCGGTTTCATCCGTCGTGACAACCCGTTTCAGTTTCGGGAAAATAAGGGGATGATGGGCGCAGATAAGCTGACAATTCCGGGCAGCAGCTTCATCAATCACGTCTGCCGTTACATCGAGGCAGCATAAAATTCCGGTTACGGGCTGATTGGGATTTCCGATGAGCAGGCCGGTATTGTCGTAGTCCTGTTTGGTAGCATTTGGGGCCCAGTGCTCGAAAAAATCGGAAATATGTCGGGTCAGCACGTTCATCAGGGCGATAGTCGCTTTCCGGTTTGATCCGCTGCTAATAAAGCGGATAGGGTGAGCGGCTGACTTTGAGAAGCAATTTTCAATCGTGCTGCGGTAATCATGCAGGTTTCAAAGAAAATGAGAATGTAATGCAGATTTGAAAAATACGACGAATTTGAGTTTAGTCCAATCTTTATATTGGTTATGTCCTTAGCCCGCATTATTCACGATGAAAAGGATTTGATTACCCGAGTGATAGTTTAAATTTAGCTTAGCCTTGCCAGCAAGAAAATTTCTTGGTGAATAATGCGGGTTAGCCCAATAAACGCAATCTGAATGTTTGCTAAACACGGGCCGTTTTAGAGTACCTATCCCAACTCCACCAATTTAAAGATCAATCATGGCATACGAATATATTGACCGGAACCTCCAATCGCTGAAAACGCGCATCGAAGCTGCCTGTGCTGCATGCGGTCGTAATCCTGAGGATGTGAGGTTAATTGCGGTAAGCAAAACCAACCCCGTTGAAGCGGTTCGTGCCATGCGTGCGCTCAAACAGCTTGATTTTGGAGAGAATAAGGTTCAGGAACTTGTGCCCAAAATGGAAGCGCTTGAAGCAGACAAAGATATTGTATGGCACATGATCGGCACGCTTCAGTCAAATAAAATCAAATATATAGCCGATCGCGTGGACTGGATTCACTCTGTGCCCAAGCTGAAAGCGCTTAAAGAAATAAACAAGCGTGCCGGTCAGGCAGGGCGCATCATCAATGTGCTGATTCAGGTGAACATCAGCGATGAAAACCAGAAATCGGGCTGTGAGCCTGATGATTTGCCTGCACTGCTTGAGGTGGCTGACAGCATGGCCAATCTCAAAGTGCGCGGTTTAATGGGGATGGCGTCATTCACAGACGATGAGGCAATTGTGAGGCCGCAGTTTCGCTTGTTACGGGTATTGCTCGTGCAGGAGCAAAAAAAGGGGTATCAAAACCATGTGTTAACAGAGCTTTCTATGGGGATGACAAACGACCTCGAAATTGCCGTACAGGAAGGTGCAACCATGCTCCGTATCGGTACTGCACTCTTTGGTGCACGGGATTATGATTAAAATTCACAGTTAGTTGCGGGAAACTCAAACAGGAAGTGCCGGCATATGAGCGATGTAGAAAAAAGAACCTGTCTCAAATAATTAATTATAATTAAATTGGGTGTAGCAAAAAAGCTCACCTCCAAAGCTTTCCTTACCATATTTGCTTCCTAATAATTATAAAATATTAATATTGGTCTTGGCTTTCATGGCCGGAGTTCTGATCACTTCGGGTTGTAGCGAAACCGGGTCTTCTCAAACCGATATCCCAGCATCAAATCAGGATTCCGAGGCAAAGGGTACCGATGAACTGTTGGAGACCTATATCCGGAATATCGTGCTCAGGAAGGTAGATGAAAATGAGCCCGTTATTGCAGAAATGACCGCCCTGACAGAAAGCGCACCTACGCCCTACAATGAGCTCCTGCTCGATTACATGAGATTGCAGTCCAAATTCCTTAGAGGCGAAATAGCAGCTGTTGAGCGCGAAGTATCAGCTCTGGCAGAAGCAGCGGCCGTCTCTGGCAATGATGTGCTGTATTTAGCTACTGTGTCTTTGTTCGTTAATGTACTGTCAGAACAGGGACGAATGGGATCTGCCAGAGATGTATTGGAGGAAACCCTTACTAAAATTACACCCGTAGAATTCTCGTCAGCAGATATCCTGGTACGAAGAGCCAAAGCGCGCCTGTATCAGGGGGAAAGTGAGTATCTGAGTGCTATACAAACCATCATGCCGATTGTAGATTATTTCGAAGGTCAGAATGAATACAGTATCCTGGCTGATCTGTATGGCGATCTTGCGCTGATATTTACCAATATCAGGCAGCTTGATGAGGCGCTGAGCTGGCATGAGCGTGCTTTGAGGTTATTTTATGCGAATGAAGACCGTGTTGGTATTGCACGCACGATGAATAACCTTGCCAGCTTTTTTGAACTTACCGGTGAGTTTGAGCGCAGCGCTGACTCCCTGCAGGTTGCCATTGCCATAAACAGAGAAAAAGAAAGCTGGCTCAATCTCGCGCGCAATTATTATAATGCAGCGATGGCATACAAAGATATGAAAGATTTTGAACGGGCTGCCGAACACTACCGGCTCGGGCTCGAGATGAGTGAACGCGTAGGTTCCGTGCTGGGAGTAATGTTTAATACCTATGGCGTTGGTGAAATGATTTTAAATAAAAGCGGAGATATTGAACAAGCCCGGCAGCAGTTTATAAGCGCCCTTGAAATCGCAGAAGAAGTTGAACACAACGGTATCCGAACTAACAGTCTTCGTCAGCTGTATGAAATTGAAAAGAGCATAGGAAACTATCAGGCTGCACTTGAATACCATGAGCAGTTTCTGGAAATGACCATACTTTTTCAGGAACGGGCAAGGGATACCGCAATTCAGGATTTGATGATTCAGCATGATGTAGAACAAACCCGCAATGAAAACCTGTTGCTTAGCGAGCGACTGGTTTTTGAGGAAACAACAAGCAGAAACAGGCTTACGATTATTGTGTTGCTTGTGATAGGGCTTGTAACCGCAATCCTGTTTGTGGTTTATGCACTTGCTACCAAAAAGCGGCTTCAGAAAGCTTTTGTCGATATTAAAAATCAGCGTGCAATGCTTCAGGTGCAAAATGAGCAGCTCGAAAAAATAGGGCAGGAGCGGGACGGCTTTTTGCATATCATTGTACATGATTTGAAAAATCCGCTGTCGGTCATTAAAAGCTCTGTGGAATTAATTAAAGAAGATCTGCAGGATAACCCTCTGGTATCATTGGTTGAACGCTCACTTTTACGTACGGATCTGCTGATTAAGAGTCTCTTAAATGTGTTTAGGATGGATCAGCTCGATGTTATGAATCAGCTGGAGCGTCAGCAAAGTGATCAGGTTATCAAAAGAATGCGAAATGAATATACCCTGGTAGCAAAATCCAAAAACATAACCCTGCATTGTCGCTGCGATTCTTTTTCATTTAACACGCACCTGGAATCATTCCAGGGTATTGTAGGAAATCTCATTTCAAATGCGATAAAATACGCTCCGCCAAATACGGAGGTTTGGGTAGATATGAGCAGGGAGGAAGATCATTTCAGGCTGAGCATAGAAGATCAGGGACCGGGCTTTAGCAGCCATGATATGGACAAGATTTTTAAACCGTTTGCCAAACTTTCAGCCAAGTCAACGGCAGGGGAAAGCAGTACTGGTATTGGTTTGTATTCCGTTAAAACATCTGTCAGCCGCCTAAAGGGCGAAATTTTCGTTGAGAAGTCACGGTGGGGTGGGGCCGCATTCAGGTTGAAGTTCCCTTTCCTGCCCTTGGCAGAACCCGAGGCAGAAATAGTTGACTGAATCCTTTTGGTTCGCTGCTAACAGGGTGCACGCGAAATATGAAGCTGAAAAAAGTTGATTCAATCCTATTATTTAAAAGCGTTTTTCAAAAGCTTGTAGTAGTATCAGCTATCGCTGGAACCGATGTCGTTGGTTCATCATTACCAATGGCTGTTCGCTTCCATAAAACTGCACATCCACTCAACTAAATCTGACCTATGAGTCCTCACCTACGGTTATACCCGGCGCTTGTACCGCTGTTTTTCCTGCTCTTTGTTTGTTTACCTGATGTTGCCCGTGCCCAATCCGGCGTACAGACCTTTGCCCGCGAATTCGCTGAACATAGCGAGTCGCCGCTGTCTTTTTTTCTGCCGGATGATGTCACCTATAAGTCCGACATCCCCACTCCGCACGAAGTACTTGGGTTTAATATAGGGGAATGGCACCTGCGCCACGATCTGATGGTCCGCTACATGGAAGCCCTGGCGCAGGCCTCTGACCGCATCACCATCGATTTCTATGGGCGCAGTCATGAGCTTCGTCCGCTGGTTTTGCTCACCATCACCCATCCGGACAATCATGGTCGTATTGAAGAAATCCGGCAGCAGCATATTCAGCTGGCCGATCCGGATGTTTCGGAAAACCTCGATATTTCGGCCATGCCGGCAGTTGTCTGGCTGGGCTACAGCGTGCACGGTAACGAGCATTCCGGTGTAAATGCCGCCGTGCTTGCTGCCTACTATTACGCCGCCGCGCAGGGGCAAGCCGTCGAAAGCCTGCTGCGCGAATCCGTGATTCTGCTTGATCCGAGCTTCAATCCCGACGGGCAGGATCGCTTTGTGAGCTGGGTGAACTCGCACCGCAACCTGAACCGCCTCACCGCTGACCCGGTCAACCGCGAGTTCAACGAGCCCTGGCCGCGCTCCCGCACCAATCACTACTGGTTCGATCTCAACCGTGACTGGATGCCCCTTCAGCACCCCGAAAGCCGGTACCGCCTCGAACAGTTTCATCACTGGAAGCCCAACGTGCTCACGGATCACCACGAGATGGGTACCAACGCCACCTACTTCTTTCAGCCTGGCGTGCCTTCCCGCAACAATCCGCTTACCCCCGAGCGCAACTACGAGCTGACCTTCAAGCTCGCGGAGTTTCATGCCGAATACCTCGATCAGATTGCGCAGCTCTATTACACCCGCGAAACTTTCGACGATTTTTATGTCGGTAAAGGCTCGACCTATCCCGACTTCTTCGGTACCATTGGTATCCTCTTCGAGCAGGCAAGCTCGCGCGGGCACATTCAGGAGAGTCAGCACGGCCTGCTTTCTTTCCCCGAAACCATCCTGAATCAGTTTCTGACCTCGCTCTCGACCGTTGCCGGTACGCATGCGCTTCGGGAGGAATTTCACGCGTTCAAGCGCGATCACTACAAAACGGCCCTCGAAGAAGCCGCCCGCGATGAGGTCAAAGCGTGGGTGTTTGGCGCCCCGCACGATCCTGCGCGCATCTATCATTTACAGGATATTCTGCTGCGGCATCAGCTGGATTTCTACACCCTGGACCGGGATGTGACGGCATCCGGAGAAACCTTCCGGGCCGGACGCGATTTCATCATCCCTACAGCGCAGCCCAACTACCGCATGGTGCGCAGCCTCTTTGAGACTCGCACAAGCTTCACGGACAGCCTGTTTTATGACGTTTCTACCTGGTCGCTGCCTCACGCCTTCGACCTGCACCATGCCACGCTCAACAACCGGGCGTTCAACCGGAATTTGCTCGGGGAGCAGGTTCGGGCTGATAACATCCGTTTCCCCGAAGGCCGGCTTCACGGCGGACAGGCGCGGGTAGCTTACATCATGGAGTGGGACGGCTACTATGCGCCCCGTGCTATCAATGATCTGCTGCGACGCGGCGTGCGGGCCAAGGTTGCCAACCGTGAATTTACCCTGCCCACCGATGCCGGCGACCGCGTTTTCATGCGCGGCTCGGTGATGATTCCGGTCGGCATTCAGGATGCCTGCAGCCCGGATGAGCTCTACGCCATGGTTCAGGAGGCCGCCCGCAGCAGCGCCGTTGATTTCTTTGCCGTGAATACCGGCCTTGCCCGAACCGGCATTGATCTGGGCTCGCCGAGCTTCAGCAGCCTGCGCACCCCGGAAGTCTTGCTGGTTATTGGTGATGGCGTGAATGTAAGTGAAGCCGGCGAAACCTGGTTTCAGCTCGATCAGCGGTACAATGTGCCGGTTACCATGGTTGAAACGGACCGATTCGCGCGGCTGGACCTGAGCCGGTACAACACCATTGTGCTGCCAAACGGGAATTACAACCGAATCTCAGCATCAGGCAGGGAAAACCTGCGTCGCTGGACAGAAAGCGGAGGCGTGCTGATTGCATACAAAAATGCGGTTAATTGGCTGGTTCAGCACGAACTTGCAACGGCTTCTTTTGAAAGGGTCAGCGAAGCGGATCAACACGATGTCATGCTGCCTTACCAAGACGCCTCGCAGCTACGCGGGGCACAGGTCATAGGCGGCAGTATTTTCAGCGCCCGCGCGGACCTGACCCATCCGCTGCTGTACGGCTACCGCAATCCTGAACTTAGCGTGTTCAGAAACAGTACGCTGTTTCTTGCAGCGCCTGAAAACCCGCATGCTGCTCCGCTGCGATACACTCCAAACCCGCTGGTGAGCGGCTATATCTCGCCTCAGAACCTCGAAGTGCTGCCCGGTACGGCCTCGCTTATGGTGTCAGGCAGGGGGCAGGGGCGCGTCATCCTTTTTGCTGACAATCCTAATTTTAGGGCGTTTTGGTTTGGAACCAACAAACTGTTTGCTAACAGCCTGTTTTTCGGGCATACCATCAGCGGCCTGACTGTAGAGCGTTAAGGGTCTTGGACCTTGAAATAAGCTAAAAGCATTAAAAAACGGGCTCCGGAAAATATCTTCCCGAGCCCGTTTTTTTGTCTTCTGTAATTTGAAGAAAATTGCCGTTGCTTCAAATGATGTGGTTAAAGCGGGAATAAAATTGGAGGTATATTTAAAATATTCTTATTGGAAATGATTATTTTACGAAGTGATAGTTCATTACCTAAGCGCAGCCGTAATTCATAGTATTAAGGACAGTGTACCGAAATGGGGAAATCTGCTTCAGAAAACCAGCTCAGCGGGCTGATCAGTAAACTTCTTAAAGGCGAAGAAGTTGATTATGAGCAATTCAGGGATGTGCCTGTAGAACAAATTATAGAACAGCTTAATATTTACCATCAGGAGCTCGAATATCAGAATCAGGAGTTGGTGCAGGCCCGTACGGTAGCGGAACTTTCAGAAGCCAGGTTTAAAGATCTTTTCCAGAATGCGCCCTTTGGTTATATAGTGCTTAATGCTGATATGGTTGTCTCTGAAGCAAATACGGCAGCTTCAGGATTGCTTGGGAAAAATAATGTTAACCTTAAAGGCACTAAAGTCACAGATTATATTCAGGCCGAACGTCAGGATGATTTCTACTTTTGTCTGCGTCGTCTGAAGGAAAAGCCGGGTAGTGAGGAATCTTTTGAATTCAGGGTCAAAGCTGACAGCGTAAACGGGGGGCAAGGTAAAGAGCTCGTCCTGTTTGCGCGCCTTCAGTTTATGAAAGACGCCGCGCCAACAGCTGCTATTTCCAAAGCCATACCGCAGTACCGAATGCTGATTGTCGATATTACGGCGGAGAAAAAGCAGGAAGAGCGGCTCACCTCGCTGCTGAATAATCTGCCTGTTGGTGTTGTTGCGGCTGATCCTGCCCAAAAAACCATTGCGTTTTGCAATCAAACGATGTGCGATATGCTCGGGCTGAATGGGGCGCAGCTTATGGGGCGATCGCTGGTGCATTTTCATCCTGAAAAAGAGCAGGCACGGGCAGCTGCAGAATATGATAAAGGGCGGGATATAAACATCTCAGTTCAGCATCCTTTTGCGCTTAAACATGCTTCCGGCAGGCTCATTTATGCCACCGTTACGGCCGTAGAGCTTGATTTGTTTGGAAATACGTACTGGTGCGGGGTGTACAGTGAGGTAACCGATCACCTGGAAAACCTGCATAAGCGGCACATGTTTCAGGATATCGTTGATAACACGTCTGACTTTGTAGGCACAGCTACGCTGGATGGACAGGTGATATACGTTAACCAGACTTTTAGTAGCAGATTAGGATATGACATTGAAACGGAGGTACTGGGTGAACATATAATCCGGTTCCACCCGCAGTGGGTGCAGGATCTGATGAAAAGGGAAGCTTTGCCGCAACTTATGGAAGAGGGGATGTGGAAAGGTGATACGGTCATTCTTTCAAAAGACGGAAAAGAAATTCCGGTTTCGCAGCTAATGATTCGCCATGACAAGCCGGATGGAAGCGCTGACTTTATTTCCACCAGCCTGCGCGATATGTCTGACCGGCAGGAAATCGACCGGCTTCAGGTTTTGCAGCAGCAGGAAAAGGAAGCGGCTGACGCACGGATCCGGAGAGAACAGCGGAAAATGGAGCTTATTCTTTCTCAGGCTCCGGATGGGGTGATCAGCGTTGACGGCGAACGTCGCATTCAGTTTCTGAATAAAGTTGCGCAGCGCATGTTCGGCATCGAACCAAAGGAAGTTAAGGGGAAAAATATTGATGAAGTCATACCGCATCTGTCATCTGTATTTGGTGATATGTCTTATGACACCCTGAAAAATCTAAAGGGTCATGATCTGCCCTTACAGGATCTGAACGGAAATCCGTTTTGGGGGCAGGTTTCTGTAAGTGTGGTCGATTTTGAAGATGAATTGTATTACACCCTGTTTATCAGAGATGTGACGGAGCGCAAACAGAATGAAGAGCTTCTGATACGTAACACAAGGCGCCTGAATGAAATTGCGCTCAACAGTCGGACTATAGCCTGGGAAATTGATGCTGAGGGCGTTTATACGTTCATTAGCCCGGTATGTGAAACCATGCTGGGCTACAGGGTATCTGAAGTGGTTGGTCATAAAACTTTGTTTGATCTTCATCCTGCCGAGGGCCGTTCCGTCTTTGAAAAAAAAGTACGGGCTGCGTTCCTTCAGGGAAAGCGATTCACAGCGTTCTACAACAAAGTGCAAACCAAAGACGGACATGTGATATGGGTGTCAACCAACGGCGTGCCTGTATTTGATGCCGACGGAAAATTAAAGGGGTATCGCGGCAGTGATACAGATGTGACCGATCTGATTGAAGCAGAACAACGTAACCGCCTGCTTCAAAAAGCAGTTGAATCCAGCACGGTTGGTATTGTACTGGCTGATATGACCCTGGAAGATCAGCCGTTGATTTACATTAACCCTGCTTTTCAGCACATTACGGGCTATCATCCGGATGAAGTGATCGGGAAAAACTGTCGTTTTTTACAGGGCGATGATACCCTGCAGGATGAACTGAATACCATCAGAAAAGCCATAAGGGAAGGCAACAGTTGCCGTGTAACGCTTCGGAATTACCGCAAAAACGGCAAGTTGTTTTGGAATCAGCTTTCGCTGTCACCCATTTATGATGAAAATAATACCCTAACCCATTTTGTGGGGGTGCAGCAGGACATTACGAAACTCAAGGAAGCAGAAAATTCGCTCAAACGGCAAAACGCACTACAGTCTTTTCTGCTCTCTGTTTCGGCCCGTTTTGTAGATGTTAAGCCGGACGAGCTGAATCAGGTCGTATCGGAAGTACTGGGCGAAAGTGCAGAATTGATCCATGCTGACAGGCTCTACTGTGCCATATACACAGATGACCGGGACGTACTTCAACCGCAGTGGCTGACTAATGATAAAGGGACGTCCGCTGGTTTTCCAGCTGTATTCTTTGAAGACTATCAGTCAGGCAAAACGCTGTTTATTCACAATACCTCTAACCTTGGGCAAAATCATCCTTTAAAAAAATGGCTGGCTGGCCGCGGCGTTTGTGGCCTTGTGGCTATGCCGCTCATGCAAGCCGGAACCTGTACTGGTTTTCTGATTGCTGAAAATCTGGAAAGCTCCTTGTTTCTGGAAAAAGAACATCTGAATATGATGGGTATTCTTATTCAGCTGCTCGTTAACCTGCAAAACAGAATGAATGCACTGGGACAGCTGAGCCAAAGTGAAGAAAAGTTTGCGATGGCTTTTCAGTCGAGTCCGTATGCTATAGCCATATCGGAACCCGATTCAGGGCGGTTGGTGGAAGTGAACAGTGCTTTTTACCAGTACACAGGCTATACCCCTGATGATGTGCGTCACGACCGCGTAACTTCTCTCAATGTCTGGGCCCGTAAGAAAGAACGGTTGGTCATGACTAAGGCTCTTAAGCGCGGCCAAAAGGTTGAGAATATGCAGTTTGAATTCCGCAAAAAAAACGGGGAAATATTTACCGGGCTGCTGTCTTCCAGAATTATTCATATCGATAACAAGCCCTATTACATTACAAGTATTAGTGACATTTCAGAGCGCATTGCCGCCCAGCAAAAGCTTGCGGAAAGTGAAGAGAAATACCGGTTGCTTTTTGCGGCCAACAAAGACGCTATCACCGTATTTTCTTTGGATACCGAAAACCCGGAAATCCTCGAAACCAATGCAGCTGCGGAAGAACTGACGGGCTACCCGCTTGATGAATTAAAGGGCATGCCTATAACCATGCTGGAAACAGGGCTCACTGCCGGGGAAGTTGCGCGAAGGGCGGAGCGCTTGTACGATCACGCGGAGGTGAACTATGAAACCCGGATCAGGACGAAGTCGGGCGAAATGAGAGACCTGGAGGTGAAAGCAGTGCTCGTCTTTTATGAAGACAAGCCCGGCTACATGACGATTTCACGGGATATCACCCGGCGTAAAAAAGACGAAAAAAAGCTGCGGAATGCGCTATTGCGAAATCAGGCTATGTTTGCAGCACTGCCTGATATGATGTTTCTGTTCGATAACAAGCTGGAAATTATTGATTATAATGCAGCTGATGAAGCAGAAATGATCGCCGATCCTGACTTTTTCAGCGGCAAAGGGCTGCATAGTTTTATGCCGTCCCGCATTGCAGATGAGGCAAATCAGGTGATCCGCCGTGTACTGGATACCGGCAATGCAGACACCTATACCTACTCTGTGGTCATGGGTAAAAAGAGGCGCTATTACGAAGCGCGTTTTGTGGCCTGCGGCACCGATCAGGTGATGGCTGTCGTACGCGACATTACAGATGCCAAAGAGGCGGAGAGGGAGATCCTCAGATTTAGCCGGTTAATTGAAGGCTCCATCAACGAAATCTATTTATTCACCCCCGGCGACTATCGTTTTCAGGTCATGAATCCGGCTGCACTCAGAAACCTGGGATACGAAGCGGAGGACGTTGAAAACCTGGATGTCATGAAGGTCGCCAACGTAACCCAGCAGCAGCTTAATGAGGCCCTGAAACCTTTGTACACCGGTGAGCAGAGTACGGTTATCATGGAAGCGAAGCACTTCCGAAAAGATGGTAGCAGCTACGATGTGCAGTCCTACATCCAGCTTATAACCTATGAAGACGAGCAGCTTTTTGCAGGTATCGTTGTGGATATTACCGAACGGCTGAACTATCTGCGCTACCTTGAAAATCAGAATAAAGTGCTTCGCGATATTTCATGGACCCAAAGCCATCTGGTACGGGCTCCGCTCGCAAGGATGATGAGCCTGATCATGCTGCTTCAGGAAAAAGACTTTGAAACCTTCTCAGAAGAAGACATCCTTCAGTACCTCAGTGATTCAGCGCGCGAAATTGATGACATGATTCATCAGATCGCCGATAAAACAGAAAACACGGTTTTCAGAAATACAGGGGCTGATGATGCGCCAGATCCTTCAAACCATTCCAAAGCATAAAGCAAAGCGCTGCAAAAATTCCGATCAATTCATTATGTCTGACACCCAAAAACCAACCCCTCCGGAATCCGCTTCTTCAGAGCCTCAAGCCGCTGAACAGGATACCAAACATGAATCCGCAACTGAGCTTGTCGTGGTAGGTATCGGCGCTTCCGCTGGCGGACTGGAAGCCCTGCAGGAATTCTTTACCAACATGCCGGTGGACTCAGGGCTTGCCTTTGTAGTAGTGCAGCACCTTTCTCCGGATTATAAAAGCCTGATGGATGAACTGCTCGCGCGCCATACCCGAATTCCGATACACATCGCAAAGGACGGAATGCAGGTAAAACCTAACAACATATACCTGATTCCGCCGCGTAAAAATATCTCCATCTTTCACGACCACCTTTACCTTGATCTGCAGAATCAGAAAAAGAGCCTGAATCTGCCGGTTGATATTTTCCTGCGCTCTCTTGCCGTTGAGAAACAAAAACATGCCATTGGTATCATCTTGTCCGGTACCGGTAGTGATGGTACGCTGGGCGCGCGGGCCATAAAGGAGGTAGGCGGTATGATGATGGTACAGGATGAAAAATCTGCCAAATTTGACGGCATGCCGCGAAATGCCATCGCTACCGGACTGGTGGACTTCGTCCTTGAGCCGGCTAAAATGCCGGAAGCCCTGGTTGACTACCACAAGCATCCCTTTACAAAACCCAATAAGAAAACCGAAAACATTCTCACGCAAAATATCGGGGCGCTCCAGAAAGTAGCGCTCATTCTTCGGGAGCACTGTGGTATTGATTTTTCATACTACAAAGAAAACACCCTGGTTAGGAGGCTCGAGCGCAGGCTGAGTATCAACCGCTTCGACAACCTGGACGATTATCTGATATTTTTGAATGAGTCGTACAAAGAAAAAGAAGTCCTGTTCAAGGAGCTGCTGATCGGGGTTACCGGTTTCTTTCGCGACAGACAGGCTTTTGAGTCTCTGCGGGAGAAAGTGCTGGAAAAAACAGATTTTAGCTCCAAAAAACTGATGCGCATCTGGTCGACGGGCTGCTCAACAGGAGAAGAAGTTTATTCCGTGGCCCTGCTCTTCCTTGATTATTTCGAAAAAAACAATATTGAATGCGAGCTTAAAATTTTTGCGACCGATGTGGACCGCGCAGCACTTGAACAGGCAAGCATTGGATTCTACCCCGATGGCATCATAAGCGACCTCGACCCGGAGCTCCTGCATAAATATTTTCATCGCAGGGACAACGGGTTTCAGGTAAATGAGAATGTGCGTAAAACCATTGTATTCGCGACCCATAACCTCCTTAAAGATCCGCCTTTTTCCAAACTCGATCTGCTGGTATGCCGCAATCTTTTTATTTATATCAAACCGGAAATGCAGCACCGTTTACTGATTTCCTTTTTCCACAGCATTAACCCGGGCGGGCATTTGTTCCTGGGCAGCAGTGAAACCCTGGGCAGCTTGAGCGAAGCCTTCGATATTCTTGATACCAAGTGGAAGATTTATCAGGCAAAAAGAGGCTACCGGCCGCCCATGCTTCAGAATATTCCGGTCGCAAACTACTTGCCTCAGCACAAACCGCGGCAGCAGGCAGTTCAGGATCCTAAGGGGGATTTATTCAAAGTTGATAAGGTCACGGAGCAGTTACTGGAACTGCTCGCGCCCGCTTCCATCATTGTGGACCCGAACGACAACATTGTGCACATCATTAACAATGTCAACCGCTTCATTTCATTCAAATCGGGCCGCTTTTCTAATAACCTGTTCAACAGCCTGAATCCCGAACTCGGCATAATTGTCACAACGCTTTTACACCGGCTCCGCAAACAGGATAAATCTGTGGTCAGTATGGAAGGGGTTGCGGATATACCCGGTTTTGAAGGCAAAAATATATATATGGAGGGCCGGCGGCTTGAAATACACAAAACGCTTTATTCCGTAATCTCTTTCTGGGTGAAGGATGAAACGGATCAAGCCAAAGGTTCAGATAATGTCACAGCCGGCAAGCGCACAACAGCTGACAGCTACCAAAGGACAGGCACTGACGGTTACCTGGTGCTTCAGAATGAACTCAAGCAGGTAAAAGAAAATTTGCAGGCTACCGTGGAAGAGCTTGAAACTTCCAACGAAGAACTTCAGTCGAGCAACGAAGAGCTGATCGCTTCCAACGAAGAGTTGCAGAGTACCAATGAGGAGCTGCAGTCGGTAAACGAGGAGCTGTTTACGGTGAACTATGAATACCAAAGCAAAATTGATGAGCTCACCAAGATCAACAATGACATCAACAACCTGCTTAAAAACACTGAAATCGGTGCACTCTACCTCGACACTAAGCTGTGCATTCGAAAATTCACGCCGCTCGTTGCTGAAATTACCCATATTCTGCCGACCGATATAGGCCGGCCTATGGCGCATATTTCCGTGCTGAACGTGTATCCGGAAATGCTGGATGACATAAACTATGTCGCGGAAACCCTGCAGCCGCGGGACCGGGAGATTAAAGCGAGCGACGCACGGGTTTTCCTGGTACGGACACGCCCGTATCGCACCCAAAACAATGCTATAGAAGGTGTGCTGCTCACCTTTGTAGAAATCACGCGGGTAAAACAAGAACAGGCACGGTACCGCGATGTGGCATTTAAGCTGCAGCGCGCGCTCACTCTGGGACAGATGGCCTGCTGGTATTGGGACACCGAAGATGACGCATTTAGCTGCGACCCGCTGCTGGTTGAAATGCTGGGATACGAGCCGGACCATTTTCCGGGAACCCTGACCCTTGTGCAGCAACTTCTTCATCCCGCTGATGCAGATGTTTTTTTGAAAAACAAAGAACTGCTCACTTCGGGCAAAAAGAGCGAATGGAATCAGGTGCTTCGCCTGAAGCATCATGAAGGACAGTACGTCCCCATCCGTATCAGCGCAAGCTTTGCGAGCAAGGGTACCGATGGAGAAGCACAGCTGGTGGACGGCATTGCCGCCAACGTATCGGAATTACAGGAAAAATTACCCTCAGCAAAGCTGAGCAAGCTGGCACTTCGCAAACTACTGGACGGCATGGCCCATCCCGCCGTGATCACAGATGAACTGCACCATCCTGCCACACCCAATACAGCATATACAGCGCTGACAGAAAGTTTTGAGGTAAGCCCGGCCGCATTTACGGATACCCGCTGGAGGTACGTAAATACGAGCATCGGGGAAGCTCAAAAAAGCTTTGGGGAGTGGCTCAAACAAGTGCAGCACCGGGATGTTGAGGCCGAACTACCATCTCTCTCCGGCATAACCCTCATGTTTGAAGAAACGAAAGTATTCGAGGGTCGTGTGGTGTATCAGCCATTTGTCGTGAAAGGGATTTTCAAAGGAGGCCTGCTTCAATTTTTTAAATCGGAGGGAGAATAAGCGATGAAAGAATATACGCAGGATGATCTGAGACAGCTCGTAGACAGTGTCTCTCACATGAAAGGGCTTGATACTGAAAGCCTGAGGGATAAACCGATAGACCATATACTGGAAACGCTGTCGGTTTACCATCAGGAACTTGAGTTCCAAAACAGAGAGCTGGTGCGTGTTCAGGAATCTTTGCAGGAATCCGAGCGCAAGTTTGCTGAACTGTTTTATCAGGCACCCGTTGGCTATATCATTATCACGGAAGACCGGACTATTGAAGACGTTAACTATGCCTTCTGCGTGCTAACAGGCGTGGATAAGCAGGATATACTGGAAAAGCCTGTTACGGATTTTATCCACCCTGATTTTCAGGACCTGTTTTACATGTTCCTTCTGAAGTTATTCAGGCAAACCCAGGCAAGGCATGAATCCCTTTCCCAGGAAGCAAGCATCACGCTAAGGATACAGGGGAAAACCGCGCATCCTTTCGTAAAACTCAGCGCTTCTCCTACTTTGCTGGGAAGCGGTAAAACCCCGCAACACTACAAAATTACGGTTACGGATATTGATTCACAGATACGCAAGGAACACGCCCTGAGCGTAAGTGAGCATAAATTCAGAAGCCTTATCCGTACCGCACCAATTGGTTTTCTGATTGTGGACCACTCCGACAAAATTGTTTCCATGAATGAGCGGTTTACGCAGCTCACCGGCTTTACGACAGAGACCATGTCGGACATGGATATATTTAGTGATCATGTAGTTTGTACGTGCAAGGATACGCCGGACAATAAATCAGACTGGAAAACACTCAAAAGCCGATTCGGAAACAGCCACAAGTCGGCGCAGGTTTGTTCCTGCACCTTCTGTTGCGCAGACGGCAGCAAGCTCTTTACACACCTTACTTTTTTGCGGGTAGATGACCTGCTGATATTGTCACTGATTGATTTTACCAGTCAGCATGCATTAGAAAAAAGTCTGAAGGAAGCGAATAACGAGCTTCAGCTGCTCAACAGCCAAATGCTGAAACTGCTTTCAGTGATCGGCCACGATCTGCGAAGCCCGATTGCGGCCATTGAAGGCTTTGCCGGATTGCTGCAGGATGAGCTTGAAGGTGATGAAACCCATGCACCCTCTTTGCAATTTGCCGGATTGATACGGGAATCAGCTCAAAAAGCCCATAACCTGCTCTTCAACCTTGTAGAGTGGGCTAAGGTACAAAGTGGTAAAGTTGATCTGAAGCAGCTGCCGGTCAATATCTCTAAGCTGGCAAAAGAGAGTGTGGACTTTTTTGAGGAAGTAGCCGCTCAAAAAAATATCACCGTTTTGCTGGAAGCTGAAGAAGACCTGACCATTACGGGTGATCCGGTATATCTTGCAGCCCTATGCCGAAACCTGCTCAGTAACGCCTTAAAATTCAGCTACCAGGATTCTGAAGTCCTGATAAAAGTCAGCACCGCGCGGACTGGCGAGACCATAGCGATTGAAGTGCAGGATAAAGGTATAGGAATTGATAAAATGCACGTGAATAAGCTTTTTGCACCGGGTGAAAAATATAACCGTAGCGGAACAAACGGAGAGTTAAGTTCCGGTATGGGACTTTTACTTTGTAAAGAAATCACGGAAAAGCATCAGGGTACAATCAGCGTGCGTTCTGAACCCGGAGCCGGGTCAACATTTGTAGTTAATCTGCCTTTAAGCGGAACCGAAGACAACTGTAATTGAAAATTTTTGTATTTTTGGGGCACATTGGCAATATGGACAATTTACAGGAAACGCTTCATCCTGTTTGGATACACACTTACACATTGGAGTTGAAGTTTTTTAAATAAACATTTATGGAAAAAAAAGAAGTAGAGTTTTTGCTTGTTGATGACGACCGGATTGTGCTTATGCTGCATGAAGCGTCTTTAATCAGGAATAAAGTTACCTCGGAACCAAAATCCTTTCTGAATGGTCCCGAGGCACTTGCATACATTCGCGAGCAGTATCCGAAGGGGAAGCATTTTGTTATACTTCTTGATATTTATATGCCTGAAATGGATGGGTGGGAGTTTATTGAAACCCTCAGGGATGAAGATATGATTGAGCGCTCTCATATCATTATTGTTACCTCATCGGTAGATATCCCTGACCGCCTAAAAGTCGAAGAATACCCCGAAGTAATACACATGGTAATAAAAGCCCTGAAAAAACAGGATGTAGAGGAAATCAGGAAGCACCCCAAACTTGCACCGCTGCTGCACTGAAGCGGTTTTCAATAGCGGCAGAAGGAAACCTTAAAGCTGTTGCTTTAGCTGCCGCTCCGTTTCCCGTTTGACATCTTTGGCGGCAATCGTAGCTCGTTTGTCAAACATCTTTTTCCCTTTAGCAAGGCCGATTTCTACTTTGGCTTTTCCTTTTTTGAAGTAAATCCGCAGGGGTACAAGGGTAAAGCCTTTTTGTTTGAGCGCGGTGTCAATTTTGCGGATTTCTTCCCGGTTCAGGAGGAGCTTTCTGTCGCGCCGGGTGTCATGGTTGTTGTAGTTGCCGTGTTCAAACTCTTTAATATACAGATCCTTAAGCCAGATTTCGCCGTGCTGTATGTAGGCGAAGGAATCCGTAAAACTCGCATGACCGGCACGGAGTGACTTGACTTCCGTGCCCTGCAGCACAATACCGGCCTCAAAGCTTTTATCAATGTGAAATTCAAAGAATGCTTTTTTATTTCTAAGCGTCGGAGTTGTTTTCTTGGGGTCGGCCATAGCCTCTGATAATCTTAAATGAAGTGAAAATGATGCGGGCGGTATTACAGTATTACAGTATTTCAGTATGTCATTCAGCTTTATTTATATAAGCACAATTAATGTTTTTAACCAAGTGGGTAAACTGAGTGGTAACGCCCCTCTTGACGTTGCACTGACATACTGAAACACTGACATACTGAATTTGCTACTCCGCTACGCCCTGCGGGATCTCCCGGTTCATGGACTGATAGATGTCTTCGATCTGCCGGATGTTGGCCTGCGCCTGACGGTTTTGCGGGTCAAGTTCGAGCACCCGCCGAAAGTGCGCCAGCGCCATGGGCATGCGCTCGGTCATGTGAATCATCTCGGCATGATACATCAGCCAGGTACCGTAGTGCAGGTGCGTATCGCGCAGCATGACCATGATTTCAGGATTGCTGCCGTCTTCTTTGCGGAGCTTGGTAAGGGCTTCCTCGTAGCGGTCTTCATCTACCAGGAACTGCACCTGAACAGTCAGCGGACCATCAGGTACAGCTTGCAGCTCCCCGTCTCCGGATTGGTTTTGAGAGCCGGCATCAGAGCAGGCAGTCGTCATCATCATTAAAAAAAATAAAACAGCGGCTGTTGTGGCAGTAAAGCGATACATGGGAAATGGTAGGTAGCTTTTGGTGTGAAGGATGATTAGCAGTTGAATGAACACATCTGAAAACCCGCCGCGCTCCGGAATAGTGCGCAGAAATAAATACGGACGAATTAATTCACGTAAATCGGGGTCGGGCTGATACAAAGGATGAAAATCAGCATGGTGAGCCAGCCCAGAATGCGGCGGCGCGGATCCAGGGGTTTTTCAAAATAGACCGGCGGATGCTCAATCTTCACAAAATATACGATGAAAAGCGTGAACATAATCCACACCCCGAAGCCTGAGCCGAAGGCAGATCCCTGCGTAAAGTAGAAGGTAGCGGAGGAAATGAGGAGGGAAAGGCTCCAGATGCTCATTGTCCAGACCGGATCACCGAAGTAGGCTTTTCGTATGATGAGGAAGGAGAGTCCGGCCCAGAGGAACCAGCCCAGATTCAGCTCTGCCGGCAGCCATATTCCCGCCAGCTCGTTGAGCAGGGGCAGGGCCGCAAAGCCAGCCAGGGTGATCACGCCCCCAAAAAACAGCCGGGCTACTTTCTGATGTTTCCGGTACCCGATGAGCGCGTACAGGATGTGACCGCCATCGAGCTGACCAACCGGCATAAGGTTGAGGGCGGTAAAGAACAGGCCCAGCCAGCCGGCCAGTAAAAAGGGGTAGTGATACATTTCCCACATGGGCGGCGCGTTGTCGAAAAACGAGGCCAGGAAAGTGTAGAGCAGGGTTTCACCGAAGAAAATGATTTCAGAGCCTTCCGGCGCAACGGGGTCTTCGGGGAAAGTGCCGTGCTCCTGCACATAGGCAACGACTTCTTCGTGCATTTCGAAATTGTTCAGAAAGTCGGGCTCAGGCAAGGTCGCGAAGCCGTAAATCAGAATGCCAAGCGCAACTACAAAACCAGCCAGCGGTCCCGAAATCCCGATGTCGTACAGCTTGATGGTATCGTTGATCTGCTCCTTGATTTTTATGACGGCACCGATCGTACCTATGGGCGATATCAGCGGGAGCGGAATGAAGTAGGGCAGGCTTGCCCGCACCTTGTGATACCGGGCAGCAAAGTAGTGCCCGAACTCGTGCACCCCCAAAAACAGCAGCAGCAGGAAGGCAAAGAGTACCCCTTCCCAAAAGATCAGGTCGCGTATGCTTTCGGCATGGGCGGTATGGCCCACGAAAAAGATGCCACCCATGGTAGCCACCGAAATAAAGGTGGCCACGAAAAGCAGGCTGTGTTTGAGGATGGCTTTTTTGCCGGTTTCTTCATTTTCAGGTTGTGTGATGCCCTCGGTGAGGTCGACATACACCACATCTTGGTCGTTGGGCTTACTCAAAAATCCTGCTTTTCGCGTGTTAAAGGGTTAGTCAACCATTCTGGAAAACGGCTGCGTCATACACCGGGCGCCACCGCGGCCCCGGCACAATTCATGGCCTTCAAAAGTTATCACCATTTTTCCGCATGTGGAAATATCAAAAGAGCCGTCGCTGTAGTTTTTTACGAAGTCTTTGCCGGCCACAATTTTGTACCCGTGCTTTTCCATTTCGCGGAAGGTGTTCACGTTGCGCTCATACCCGATGATAACACCCGGCGCAAGCGCGAAGGTGTTGGCGCCGTCGCTCCACTGTTCGCGCTGCTGCGCCGTAGGATCATCGCCGCCGCACTTGATGAAAGTCACTTCATGCCCCAAAGCTTCTTCGAGGGCATACTTCAGATTAGGCTTAAGCTCTGTGATGATGCTTCCGTTCGATTTCACCAGGGAAACCACGTTGTCCTTCCGGTCTATGATGGCCGGCGGGAACACGACGCACTCGTTGTAGTTGCTGAACGTAAAAATGGTATCGAGGTGCATGGAAGAGCGTTTTTTCGGGATATCAATAATAAGCACCTGATTGATGCCTTTATCCATAAGCTGCCTTGCCGCGTGCATGAGCCCGCTGAAGGTCGTCCGCTCACTCATGCCGATCAGCACCAGGTCGTCGCGCACTACGAGAATATCGCCGCCTTCAATACTGTCTTCCCCGGAAATAAAAATCGCGTTCTTGCGGATTTCTTCATACATAGGGTGGAAGGTCACAACCGTATCCATCATCAGAGATTCCCGGATACGCGCGGTTTTGGCCGCCTTGGATACCACAATCACGTCATTCACAATGGCGGCAAGGTCACGGGTGAACAGCAGGTTAGGGGTTGGCAGCAGCTCAACAGAAGGGATGGAAGGTGTGCTGCCCTCAATGGCAAAAGCCGCAAGTTCCTGCGCGTCGAGTTCCGCAATCTGCGCGCGTACGGGAGCAAGGTTGCCGTCGCGCTGATTGCGCACAAGGCTGTCGGCAAGATAGGCGCGGGCATCCGGATTTTCGAGGGTTTCGGTGATGAGATTCCGTACTTCCAGAATTTGCAGCTCAGGCAGGGCAGTACGCATTACCTGAAGCATGTCGAGGTGTTCATTCCGGGCATCAAGCTCGTAAATGATGTCATCGAACAGCAGCTGATCTTTGGTTTCGGGAGATACCAGCGAAACTTCAGGGCCGGGGGTATGGGTGATTACGCCTTTGAGCAGGCCGGTTTCGGAGGAGACGCGTAAATCCATAATCGTATCAAATAGAGTCAAAAAGTGGGTTTTTTATGAGTTGCGCAAATATAAGAGCATAGGCTGCGGCAACAAACCCGCGAAAACATGGCCTAAGTGATTTAAACTCAAAACGGTTGTCGTTGCGCCTTCAGCGGCGTGTCGCAGGACGGCATTAACCCGCATCTTTTACCCAAAAACGAGCTTTTTGGACAGCTTTGTTTGTGTCCGGAAAACATCACGGGATGAGGCTGCAGTGCTTCAGCCTGGCAAAATGAGTGGTCTTTGCAGCTTTGGGGATTTTCAGCGCGAATCATGTTATTTTAAGGACCGTCATAACCAGTCCTTCGCGGGAAAACCGCAGGCCGGTACTCACCTATTCCACACCCGTTCATCTATGAAAATTACTGATACTGTCCGCCGGGCTAATGTGCTGTTATTGTTGCCTGTGCTTTTTTTATGCTTCAGCCTGATATCGCAACCCGCTGAGGCGCGTCAGCAACAGGCTTATGCCGGACTCGACACCCTTCAGCTGCGCACTATTTTTGCTGAGCCTTATCTGCCGGGCGTGCGTCCCGGACTCATGGGCTTCAGCCCGATCGGAAACCACGTCCATTTTACGTGGAACGACTCCAGCTACATTCAGACAAGTCAGTACCGCGTTGATCTCACCGGTGCGCTTGTTGAGCGGGTAGATGATGAGATGACGCATGTTGCTAACAGCGTGGTATCGCCCAACCGTCAGCTTATTGCCTACACCCGGGACCGTGCCCTGCATATAGCAGGCCTCGACGGCTCGTCGCCAAGAGCGGTGTTTTCGGCCCGGGGTGTCGGGGGGCGTCCGCACTGGTCTTCTGACAGCCGGCGTGTTGCTTTCACCAACGGTGGGGAGCTGTGGACCATCCATCTCGAAAACGGTGAAGTAGCGCAGCACACCAACCGCGGAGACGGTGAGCCGAACTTTTTTATCAGGGGATGGGCCGCGGGTGACAGCGTCATTGTGGTACAGCAAACGGATACCTCACACTACCAGGAAATTCTGTTCCCGGAATATGTGCCTGAGTTTGTACAGGCCGGTGCCTCAAGACGGGGGCAGCCCAACATTACGCTTTCTGCCGTAAACCTGCGCAGCAACGAAATATCGCTGATTTACGAAGGCGAAGCCTATGTGCTAAACACCGCAATTTCGCCGGACGGACGTTATTTCGTTTATGACGTGACCGATCACGATATGAAGGAGCGCTCCATTATATCCTATGATTTTTCGGTGGAAGGGGGCGCGAACACAACCATCCATTCCGAAACGACCGAAGGCTGGATTTACGGCCCCTTGCTTCGGGTGGCGTTTGCCCCGGAGAGTAACATGCTTTTCTTTACTTCTGAGCAGAGCGGTTTTAGCCATATCTACACCGCACGTGGCGACGGAAGCCGGCTCGCGCAGATTACAAGCGGCGATTTCGAAGTGGACTGGGTTGACTGGATTGGCAGTAACACCCTTGCCTTTTCTTCCACGCAGCAGGATCCGGGCCTCCGGGATTTGTACACCGTGAACATCAACACCCGCTCCCGTACGCAGCTGACCCGCACACCGGCATTCCGGTGGGGATGGCAGGTGAGTCCGGACAACCGGCACATCACCTACCTCAAAACAAGCTGGAACAAACCCGCTGATGTTTACCTGATCGATATACGCCGCCCGGATGAAGAAGTACAGCTTACGCAAACCGTGCCGGAACGCTTCAACGAGATTGACTGGCAGAAGCCGGAATACTACCGCATTCCCAATCGTGACGATCAGCTGATCTCCATGGATGTGCTCAAGCCGCATGATTTTGACCCTTCGCAGCAGTATCCTGTTGTGGTTTTTGCACACGGGGCAGGCTCCCTCCAAAACGTGTTTCAGGGCTGGTCGCGCAGCTATCCGCGCGAGTACATGTTTCATCAGCTCCTCAACCGCTCGGGTTATGTTGTGGTGGAAGTGGATTTCAGGCACAGTACCGGGTACGGCCGCAAATTCCGGGAAGATGTTACCAACTGGATGGGCGACCCCGAGCTGCGGGACATCATTGACGGCCTCGATTATCTCGATGAGAATTATGGGTACCTGGACCTCGACCGCGTCGGGATTTACGGCGGCAGCTACGGCGGCTTCATGGCACTGTACGCAGTTACGCACGCGCCCGATCGCTTCCATGCGGCGGCGGCCCTGCGCGCGGTCACCAACTGGCGCAACTACTTCCACGCCAACCCCGGCTACACCCGCCCGCGCCTCGGTACCCCGGATGAAAACCCCGAGCACTACGACCGCAGCTCCCCCATCACCTACGCAAATGAACTCCTGCGCCCCGTCATCATCCTGCACGGCCTCATTGATGACAACGTAGGTTTTCAGGATGCGGCGCAGTACATCAACATCCTCATCGAAAGCGGTAACACCGATTTCGATATGATGATGTATCCGAGCGAGCGACACGGCTTCCAGAACCCGGAAGCCTGGCACGATCAGTACCTGCGCTTCTACAACTTCTTCGACCGCCACATCATGAATGCCGAATCGGACTAAGCGCGCAACGCAAGCTGAATCCCCCGGCGTACAGGCAGTATTGCCCCGACTTGTTTGAGAAGGGATGATCGCAGCTGTCGTACCGTCTGATATAAGGAACAGGAAGCTTGCCGAATATCCGGCTTGCTTCCTGCCCCAAACTCAGCCCGCATTATTCACCAAGAAATTTTTTTGCTGGCAAGGCGAAGCTGAAAACTCAGCGGAAGAGTACCTAAGTACTCTGAGCATGAGTTTTCAGCTTCAACGCCGCCAGCGGGAAAATTTCGCAGCCTTTACACCACACTCAAATTTGGGGTACCAGTGTTTTTCACTAAGCCAAACTTAAACTAACACTTAGCTAATAAATTCTTTTTTATTGTGAATAATGCGGGTCAGTACAAAAACCCGAACAGCCAAAGCGGAATGCGGTTCCCGAAGCCGGTTTCTATGCCGTCAACCGCAAGGTAGGCGTTGGACTCCCCTTTAATTTGTGCAGGGGTTTCGTTTTTGCCGCCGATTTCAAACAGGTAGTGGTCATCAACCCGAAAATCAGCTTTGTCCGGTTCGGTAACCGTGTGAAGCGGAGCGAGCTGACTCAGAAAAAAAGATTCCCGCTGTGTACCTGCATTGACCTGTCCCGGGTTCAGACTGTGCATAAGGTTGGGATGTGCGAGATAAACTTTTTCGGGCTTGGTCAGCAAACTGATGCCTTTTTTCGCACTAAAGAGCGATCGGGTAATTCCGGCCATATCGAGATAGCGGAAGTAGGCCTTCAGATTGTTTTTCCCGATCTGCATGCGTTCAGCAAGCTTGTCAATATTCGGCTTGAACGGCACGCTGTGGCTGATGATGTACAGCAGCTGTTTTATTTTCTCCATGCTTGACGGGCTGATTCCGGTGGTAATCAGCAAGTCAGATTCAATCACCCGGATTACCGTTTCGCGCAGGCGGATGTCGTAGGTTTCCGGGTTTTCAAAAAAGTAGGGATAGCACCCGCCTTTCAGGTAGGCTTCGAAATGCTGAAGTGGCCTGATCTCCTGCCAGATTTCTTTTGAAAGACGCTGATGGTCGCGCAGGATGTCTTCAAGACTTAGCAGCTCGAAAGATATTCCCGTTTCGAACAGGAGATATTCCCGGAATGACAACGCAGGCAGATCATGAATCACGGCACGCCTCGACAGTTCGGGCAGCCCGTCGCTGAGTTGCAGCATGGAAGACCCGGTAAACAGCACCTGTAAACCGGGATAGCGGTCATAGATGTTTTTCAGCTCCCGCGCCCATCCTTTGTAGCTGTGTACTTCATCTAAAAGCAGGCACTCGCCCCCAAGTTTTACAAAAGTGTCGGCAAAATCTGTAAGCCGCTGATCTGCAAAGGCGATGTCATCAAGGCTGATGTATAGCTTTTTTTTATCACGCAGGAATGACTTGGCAAACTGAAGCAGCAGCGTCGATTTCCCAACACCGCGCGCCCCTTTGAGGCCGATCATCCGCCCGCCCTGTGAGAGCTTCTGCAGTTGCGGGCGCTGAATGTCGGTAGATGCATGCGCGATCAGCCGCTCCGAAATTTCAAACAGGTAATCCATACTCCTATTATCGGTTTATCTACAAACCGTTTTGTATTCTAATCGGTTTGTGCATGAACCGATTATACTCATCGCGCTGGCAAATTAAACTGATTCTGACGAATTGGTACGGTTTGTTTCGAGCTTCTGTAGCTCCATGAAGAGCGCTTGCTCATATTCTTCCCGTTCAGGGCTTCCCGGTGTACCGATGTATTTGTCCTTCAGTTCGGTAAGACTAAGCATGTTTAGTTTATTGTATGTGATAGTACTCAAAAAAGTGTCCGCGGTCTCGATACCAGTCCTAACCAGAGACCAGCCCCGTAGGAGTGACATCTTCGTAGAAACCGCGTTTCGCCCCCACATATTCCCGCGAGCGCCCGTTGGACCGGCCGATTAGCGCATGGCAAATTTGCTTTAATCTGACACTATTTGCGAGATGATCGTGCGTTAGATGGCCTTGATGCCGGTCCTGACCAGAGACCAGCTCCGTAGGGGTGATATCTTAGTAGAAACCCCGTTTCGCCCCCCCCATATTCCCGCGCGGGCCGCAGGCACGCCCGCGGAATCGGGCGGACAGCCCGTGATAAACCCAGGCAGACAAGCGAAAATATCCCCAAAAAATCCACCCCAATCCCAAACCCCGCGTTCTGCAAGCAGCACCAATACAACGCTCACCGCACCAGAGTAATCCTTGCCTGTTGTGTTGTGCCCGAGGCCGTTACGCGCACCAGGTACACGCCGCTACTTTGGTGGCTCAGGTTAAGACTGTGAGGGGTCATGCCTTGCTGAAGCAGCAGGTTGCGGCTGTACACCCGCTGACCCGCAACATTGAACACTTCAATGAATCCATCCGCAGCGGACTCAGCGCGGATTAAAATCGTGGTAGCCGGATTAAAGGGGTTCGGGTAAACCCGCTCGATCGCGAAGCCGGCGGGAAGCTCAGGCGCGGGCGCAGGAATGCTCACCGGTTCCGTCTCGTACAGCTGCCAGCTTCCCCCGGCAGGAATCACATGCATAAGCCCGTGACTGACCGCTGCCGAATTCCGCGTGCGGTTGCTTGCGTTCGAGGCCACAAACGGGCTTGCTGACGTCAGGTATCCTTCGCGGGCATCCATGATGATGGTCGAAACCTGCGTATTATCGAAGCGCAGTTCGCCGCGTTCATAGCTGAGCTGCGTGAAGCGTGTACCGCTGAGAGCAACATGCGCCTGATAGCTGTGCATCAGCCAGCCGGGCGCACTTGCAAAGTTTTCTGCAAAAGTTTGGTTAGCGTAAGTGCTGTCCACGCTGATTGTTCCCGGAAGAAAACCTGAACCAGGGCGGACCGTCATTCTCCCGTCATAGGCGATGAAGCCGTTTGCCGTGAGATTGGTTGCGTACCCTTCCCCCATGACCGGCAGATGCCGGGTGAGCAGCTCAAGTTCGGTACTTGCGCCGTCGGTTAGCATACGAAAAGGTTCCGAACTACTGAGCTGAAGCCACTCTTCCGGGCTTATGTTCAGGAAAAGCCGGTCACCGGCGAACAGGCTCTCCAGCCAAGCCGGATCTTCGGTCAGGGTTTCGTCGAACGGGACGACTTCTACCGGTACACTGTGACTGAGCAGGGCGTTGGTGCTCACTTCGCCGCTGTCGAGCAGGATGCGGAGGCTGTCGTCTGCGCGGGCATTGAGGTAGGTCGAATTCCATGCAGTGCGGCGGAAGTGCATTGTGAGGTCAGGGCCGGTGCCTGTGAAAGCTTCCACCGTTTGCGCATCATCCGGCTGTGCGAGCAGTTCACCGGTCTCGAGCCCGATCTCGAAGCCGTGCGTGAGCTGATGCGCGGCGAGTCCGGTGAGGCCGAGATCCTGATTGGGCTGCGCGTCAAATACGGTCTGCGGTGTGCTGCGGAGCACGTGTACGCCCCCGGTGCCGCTCACGCGCAGGCGTCCGTCCGGGAAAATCATAACCGCGGTTTTGTCATCAATGCCAACCCCCGTGATCCCGGAGGCGCCCATTTCGGTAACGATGAACGCCATTTTGCTCAGCAGACGGCCCGGACGCCCCCGCTCAAAATAGTGCGTATCAATGATGGTGTTGGGCAGCAGGTCGAGAAAGTTTTCCTGCATGGTATCCTGACCCGCCCAGGGATTGCGTAGCAGCTGTGAAGAGGTCGTGCCGCCCCTGGTAAAGTACGCTCCGGCAACCATTGCCCCTGCGCTCGTGCCGCCAATTACGCCCCCGCTGTCGAATACGGCGCGAATCGCGGCTTCAACCGCTCCGCCCCGCCAGGCATCGATGTAGTGCCGCTGATCTCCGCCCTTCAGGAAAACACCGCCCGCGCCGTTGAGTGCGGCCAGAATCTGCGCTTCCGTGTTACCGGTAATGGTGAGGTTCACAACTTCCGTCGCACCAAGGTTCGTGAAATAGTTTGGCAGCCAAACAGAGGTATCGCTGTTTGAAAGCACGACGATCCGGCCTTCCCCGACCGCGGTTGCGCGCTGTGCGAACCATCCGTAGGGCTCATTGCTCCAGCTCCCGGACGCCGCACTTTCCGCACCGCCACCGGCCAGCATTACATACCCCTGCCCTTCGGCCTCCTGTGCCGGAACGAGCAGCGTCACCATCATCCCCAAAAAAAATAAAAACAGCGAAGTACGAACGGAAGCCGGTTGATGGCGGGAAGCGGGATGGAGGCCGATAGTCATCATACAAAAAGAAAAAAAGGCGGTTAGGAATTGTAGCCGTAGCTGCGGAGGAAGGTTTCGTTGTCGCGCCATTTCTCGCGGACCTTCACAAAAATGTTGAGATACACTTTGGTGTCGAGAAAGCGCTCGATTTCTTTGCGGGCTTCGGTACCGAGCTTTTTGAGCGCCGCGCCGCCCTTGCCAATCACGATTCCCTTCTGACTACTCCGGCTCACAACAATTTCGGCGTCGATGCGGGTGATGGCGGGTTCCACATCGAAACTGATGATATTGACCGCGCAGGAGTAGGGGATTTCGGCCCGGTACTGATAAAAGAGCTGTTCACGGATGAGTTCCGAGACAAAAAAGCGTTCGGGATGCTCGCTGAGCTGATCGGGCGGAAAGAAGGGCGGGCCTTCAGGAAGCATACCGAAAATCTGATCGATGAGCTCGGGAAGTCCGTCGAGTTTGAGCGCAGAAATTGCGCGGGTTTCACGAACGGCAAGCAGCGGCTCAATCTGTTCTGCAGCCCGACGCACAGCGGCTTCGTCGTAGCGGTCTGATTTGTTGACCATGAGCAGAACAGGCTTTTTCCGGTAGGTGGCGAACCAGGCGAGATCTTCTTCGGTGGGCACATCTCCCGGGTCCAGAATAAAGAGGATGAGGTCAGCGTCTTCAACGGAACGGCGCACGGCATGCATCATCTTTTCGTGAAGTCCGTAGCGGGGCTCCAGAAAACCGGGCGTGTCGAGAAAAACAATCTGCCCGCGCTCATCGCTGTGGATACCGGTGATGCGGTGCCGCGTCGTTTGCACCTTGGGCGAAATGATGGAAAGCTTGGTGCCGAGAATGGCATTCAGGAAAGTGGATTTGCCCGCGTTGGGCTTGCCCATGATGGTGACGTAGCCCGATTTGTAGCCTTTTTCTGGCGTCGGGATGAGGCCGGGAATGGTGCCGTCAGTTTCGCTCATAATTTGGGACTCAGGCGTTGTATTCGTTGATGAGGGCGACCATTTCACTCACCGAGGTCGGGAGGCCGCGCATAAGGGCGTCGGCCATGAGGGCATGACCGATACTGATTTCCGCCAGGTGCGGCACTTCTTCAAGGAAGGGGCGGATGTTGCTGAATCCGAGTCCGTGGCCGGCGTTGACCTGAATGCCCAGGCTGTGCGCTCGCTCAGCGGCTTCACGCAGGCGGCGGAGTTCGCGGGGACGGTCCGCTTCGGAGGCGTTGGCGTAGGTGCCGGTGTGCAGCTCAACGACGGGTACGCCGAGTTCGGCGCAAAGCTCCATGTCGCGCACGGAAGGCTCTACGAACAGGCTCACCGGAACGCCGGCTTCTGCCAGTTTGGGCAGCACACGTGTGCGGTAGTCTTCCATAATGAGCGGCATATTCAGGCCGCCTTCGGTGGTGATTTCTTCCCGTTTTTCAGGCACGAGGGTGCAGAGATGCGGCTTCATGCGGCAGCAGATACCGAGCATTTCGTCGGTGGCCCCCATTTCAAAATCGAGCAGCCCCTGAACGGCTTTATGCAGGCCCCATGCGTCGTCGTCTTTGATGTGCCGGCGGTCTTCCCGCAGGTGAAAAACGATGCCCGCTGCGCCGTTGGCTTCACAAATGCGGGCGGCTTCGACGGGGTCGGGGTAGCCTTCTGAGCGTGCATTCCGGAGGGTTGCTACGTGGTCAACATTTACCAAAAGTTTAATCATAAAAAATCGGAAAGAATTTAAGAGAAGTCTGAACAGTCTTGTAATCGTGAGGGTGCGCCCTGTTTGAAGGCGGAAAGTCTTAAGATACCAAAAAACAGGGTGCCGATGGGCCGTGGTTCACTTCAGCCGGTCTGATCTGCAAGATGTTCGCGCTGAATGGACTGCACTTTGCGGATGAGTGCCGCGGCGTCGCCGAAAGTGTCCGTGAGCTGTGTGAGGTTGAGCATGCCGATGAGTACGGGCCCGTCTTTTGTTTTGGAGTAGCTGCGAAGCTTTTCCGTGCGCTCGCCGCCGCGCTGCCGTACCGCCCGGAAGTATTTCCGGAACAGGTTGTTGAGGCGGTCGGAGGGCTTGTCGAGTTGCTGCGGATCGCGCCCGGCAAGCAGGGTGTCGTCGCGCAGCCGCTGTTCCGGGTGTTTGCGAATCAGCCAGCGGGCGCGGGCGTAGGATTCAATGACTTCCGTTTGGGAGATAATCCAGGCTTCCATTTCCTGAATCATGAAGAAAATCAGGGTGGTATTGAGGCCCTGAAAGCGGCTGAGGCGCTCGGTGCGAAGCTGCGGCGGTCCGTCAAGATCAATCAGCACAAGGGCCGGTTCGCGGCTCCATGTTGCTTTCCGCAGGTACTTTTTAGCCCGCGTTACGGACCCAATGGGCTGAATAATGAGGTTGAAGCTGTCTTCATCAAGAACCTGACTGAACAGCCGGTGGAAGCCTTCCCTGAACAGCGCATTGTTGGAGACGGTTTCTGCCGACTGATCGCCGTCAACCCGGCCGCCTTCCACATAAATGGTGATGTTTACCATCGCTTGCCCCCGAGGTAGCCGCTGAGCCACAGCTGACCCGGCAGGCTGAGCCCCGTGATCTCGCTGAGGTCGTCGCCGTTCACGGTTTTGACAAGGGTCTCATTTTCAGGGCTTTTGTCGAAAACGAGCAGGTCGTCGAGCTCGAACGAGTTGAGCAGCAGGGGCGAATGGGTGGCGATAATGAGCTGAGTGCCGTCCTGCACGGCATGCGTCATGGCTTCGCTCAGGGTATGGAGCATGTCGGGATGCAGGCCGCTTTCGGGTTCGTCGAGGCAGACCGCGAGCCCGCGGGCGGGGTTCAGGAAAATGGCGAGATACAGCAGGTAGCGCAGGGTTCCGTCGGAAATGTGGCGTACCGAAACACTGTGATTCAGGTTTTTTTCGAGCAGGCGAAGGCTGACGCCCCGCTTGCTCTCACTAAAAAGAAGTTCGCGCAGGTTGGGGCTGATGCGCCTGAGAAAGCTTACAAGTTCCTGAAAAACATCCGGATGATAGCCCCGAATGCTGTGAAGCACTTGTGACATGTTGCGTCCGTCGAAGGCAAGTCGCTCTCCATAGTGACCGGCAGGCAGTGCGGGCAGGCGCGCGCGGCTGCTGTAGGAGGTGTTGAAGAAGCCATAGAAACTGAATTGCCGGATGGCCTGCCGGAGACTGACAAGCATAGGATGCATGCTTTCGGGCGGAAGGGCCCGAAAGCGCAGTTCCATCCGTGCCGGCTCTGCGCGGTTACCGGTTTCCGGCGTGAGGCTGACAAGTCCGCCGCCGGGATTCCGGATCAGACCTTCACCGGCCCGGGACTCGAAAAAAAGCTCTTCCGTGCCATTGGTCTGCGAAAAGGTGATGCGCTCTGATACGGTAAAGGTTCCGTCGGCCTGCGGCTGAAGCCTGATGGCGTAAACCGGACTGTGCCCGTTGTTTTGGGTGCTGTTGTCAAGCCGGGGCCGGAACCGGAAGGTGAGGCTGATAACGCCGGTGCTGCCCGCGCGCGCATGCGTGATCTGATCATAACCACCCCACTCAAGCTGGATCAGGTTTCTGAGGCCATCCCCCGAAATACCTTCATACAGCAAGCGCAGCGCCTTGATAAAGTTGGATTTGCCGCTGCCGTTGATGCCCACAAGCACGTTCATGGCCGGGCTTAGCGGAACGGAAGCTTTGCTGCAAAAGCTGAAAAAGTTTTGGAGGGTTACAGAGGTGAGCATGGTCAGCCGGGCGCTTCAGCGGTTGGTCGGATCAGGGTTCAGGGTCGTGCCGGCAAACCGGCCACGGGCAGGGACTACACTTCCATCAGCAAATGCGATAAGTTGAGCTTGTGAATCGGGATGATGTAGCGCTGATCGAAGGCGTCTTTGTGGATTTCGAGTTCTCCGGTGCCACGAAAATCAACGATACAGTAGTTTTCCACAATATTGATGATCTCGCCGATACCATAGTATTCGGGGCAGGGCCCGTAATAAACAAGGTCGCCTACAGCGAGGTGGTTGCGTGCCCGGATGTGATACGGATAGATGACCGGCAGCCGGTCGAAGCGATATGATAGTTTTTTGGTTGGCATGGGCGCTCAAAATACAAAGAAATCAGTATTTGTGAAGCACCTGAACGCGGCGTTCATTCGGACCGGTATGCGTGAAATGTACTTCGGTGCGCGTATCGGGCAGAATTCCGGCAATGCGCCCGGGCCATTCTATGAGGCAGATTCCGTCGCCGTAGAAATATTCTTCCATGCCGAGGCGGCGGGCTTCGTCAAGGCTCTCAATGCGATAGGCGTCGAAGTGGTAGAGCGGCAGGCTTCCTTCGTATTCCTGAATGAGGACGAAAGTAGGGGAGTCTACTTCAGCGGGCGGGATGCCGAGTGCGGAAGCGAAGCCTTTGACGAAGTGGGTTTTACCGGCGCCAAGGTCTCCGTAAAGGCAGATGACATCGCCGGATGCCGCTTTAAGGGCGAGTTTAGCGCCAAGGGATAGGGTCTCTTCAGGGGATGAACTGGTATAAATCTCGTTTTTCATGATAAAATATAGACAGGTACAAAGTCCTGTAAAATAGTACTTTCCATGCCAATGAATGCCTGTATTTTCAACTGCTTACCGAAATAATTTTGAAGTAGAACAGGAAAAATATATTTTTGCGCTTCATTAAATCAGGCTGATAAGGAAATGGCCGCCAATTCAATACGCAGGTAAAAACGTTTGAACCAAGCCTTATCGGTCCTATGAATTGGGGCTCGGGTATTTCTGATTCAATCGGGTAATGGCGTGAAATCCGGAGTGCAGTGCAATGCGGCATGACAACTGCCTTGCAAAACCTAATGCCAGACAGAAGCGGCAACAGAGGGATGCATCGAAGGGCTACATCAAATTACGGAATCAGAGGCCGATATGAAATAAGCCATCAGCGAATCCGATATCGCGTTTTACTCATAAGATACCTGATAACAAGGAGTTGACTTTGCTAAACGGCGAAACTGTAATACTCGACACGGTACTTATCATCACATTTGCGGCACTCAGCCTATCCCTGGTAGCGGGCATGATACGCCTGCTGATTGGGCCAAGCCTGCCCGACCGTGTTGTTGCACTTGACCTGATTGCCTACATCGTAATCGCATTTATTGCGACCTACTGCATCCATACCGGAACGTCGGATTTTATTGATGCGGCGATTGTAGTAGCCCTCATTGCATTTTTGGGCACAACGGCTTTCGCCCGCTACGTGCTGAAAGCCGGACGCCCCTCAACCAACGATGAGATATGATTACTGAACTGATAATCGCCTTCTTTCTGCTTGCAGGAAGCTTTTTTGTGATTGTGGCCTCCATCGGGGTTTTAAGGCTTCCGGATCTGATGATGAAGATGCACGCTTCCACCAAAGCCGGTACCCTCGGGGCAGGCTTAATTTTGGTGGCTGTGGGCATTTCATTTGATGAGATTTCGGTGCTTACCCGCATTGTCGCAACCATCATCTTCCTGCTGTTAACTGCACCTGTGGCGGCGCACCTGATCGGCCGCGCAGCCTACTACACCGGCATTGAGCTTTGGGAGGGAACCATTGTGGATGAAATGAACCGCAATGGGGAAATGTCCGAATCTGAAGCCTCCCGCAATGCAACTGCGGCACAAGATGACGCCAAACTGAACCGTAACGTTTCTGAATCCTGATGACCATTTTAGCTGCAATACTGCTGATTTTCTCAGCCGCGTTTTTTGGTCCTTCCGCTGCCAAATATCTGAAAAACAGCTCCGGCTGGATTCTCGCGCTCGTTCCCTTTTCGGTATTTGCCTACCTCCTCACCTTTATCCCGGTTATTTCCGGCGGGGAAGTAGTCAAAGAATCCTGGGTATGGGTATCCTATCTTGGGGTAAACATGTCGTTCTATCTCGACGGCTTCAGCCTGATGTTTGGTCTGATTGTGTCAGGGGTAGGTACGTTCATCATGATATACGGCGGGGGGTACCTCGCAACGGACCCGAAACTGGGCCGCTTCTATTTCAGCATCCTTTTGTTTATGGGTGCGATGATGGGGGTTGTACTCGCCGATAATATTATCGCGCTCTTCATTTTCTGGGAGCTTACTTCTATCAGCTCCTACCTGCTGATTGGCTACAAGCACGAAAAGGAAGAATCCCGTAAGTCTGCGCTTCAGGCACTGCTCGTAACCGGCTCCGGCGGACTTGCTCTGCTTGCGGGTCTCATCATCCTTTCGATGATAACCGGCACCATGGAAATCTCCGAAATGTTCGGACAGGCCGGTGTCGTAAGCGAGCATCCCTGGTACCTCGGTGCCCTGATCCTGATTCTGATTGGTGCCTTCACCAAGTCAGCGCAGTTCCCCTTCCACTTCTGGCTTCCCGGCGCGATGGCCGCTCCGACGCCTGTTTCGGCTTATCTGCACTCTGCAACCATGGTTAAGGCCGGGGTGTATCTGCTTGCGCGCCTCAATCCGGTACTGAGCGGTACCATTGAGTGGACCTACATCGTTACCGGCTTTGGTGCGGTAACCATGCTCGTTGCTGCATGGCTGGCAATTGCGCACACCGACCTCAAAAAAGTACTCGCCTACACAACGGTGATGGCGCTCGGTACGCTCACCATGCTCATCGGTATGGGGCATGAGTACGCTGTGAAAGCCGTCGCAGTGTTTATCCTGAGTCACTCGCTCTACAAAGGGGCTTTGTTTATGGTTGCGGGTACGGTTGATCACGAAGCCGGCACCCGCGATGTAGCGCTGATCAGCGGTTTGCGCAAAACCATGCCGCTTACGGCAACTTTCGGCTGTATTGCTGCCCTCTCGATGGCAGGCGTGGCTCCGCTTCTGGGTTTTATCGGCAAGGAGCTGGTGTATGAGGCGGCGCTATCTTCTGTGAGCTTCCCGACAGTGCTGATTACGATGGCTGTGCTGGCCAATATTGCGGTTGTGGCTTCAAGCGGTATCGTGGCCATTCGACCGTTTTTTGGCGAATACAAGGAGTACAACAACAAGCACGTACACGAAGCACCTCTTAGCATGTGGATTGGCCCTGCTGTGCTGTCCGTGCTGAGTATCGTATTCGGGGTACTGCCTTTCCTGATTGATACCTCCATCATTTCCAAAGCTGCCGGTGCGGTAGCCGGCACACCGGATCTGGTTGTGTCGCTCAAGCTCTGGCACGGGGTCAATGCGGCACTCATACTGAGTATCGTGACGCTGCTGAGTGGTATCGGCCTGTATCTGATATGGAATAAAGTGCGCGAGTCCGGTGTCGTACAAACCTACGACCGCATTATGGGGCAGGGGCCGGTTAAAGGCTATGAAGGCTGGCTCAACGGAACCCTCGGGCTGGCAGCTGCGCAGACCAAATTTTTCCAGAATGGCTATTTGCGCTATTACATGCTCTGCGTTGTGGCCTTCTTTGTAGCTGTTGTGGGATACACCCTGCTCGCGAAAACAGATATGATGATCGCAGCTGATTTCTCCGACATCTACTTCTATGAGTGGACGCTGGCCGGTATAATCGTAATTGCTGCCTTCGCCGCAGTGTTTGCCGGATCCGGGCTTGTAGCTATCGCTGCGCTTGGTGTTGTGGGCTACAGTATCGCCCTGCTTTACATCCTGTTCAGCGCGCCTGACCTTGCGATCACGCAGGTACTGGTGGAAACCCTCACCGTAATTCTGGTCGCCCTTGTGCTCATTCACCTGCCGCAGAGCAAGGTAAGTGTTTCGATGGGCTCGAAGGTCCGCGACGGTATCCTGGCCGGTGGTGTAGGTCTGATTGTAACCCTCATCATGCTCGCGGTGCTGAACACTGAGTTTGATCCTTTCATGACCGACTACTTCGCAGAGAACAGCTACGTCGTAGCCTACGGGCGGAATATCGTAAACGTGATTCTGGTCGATTTCCGGGCGCTTGATACCTTTGGCGAGATCGTGGTAATCGGTGTAGCCGGTATCGGCGTGTATGCGCTCATCAAACTGGGTAAAAAAATCACCACCAAAAAAGAAGGTACAACAGCATGAATTCAATGATTCTCAGAACAGCAACCCGGCTGTTGTTTCCGCTGCTGCTGATTTTTTCCGTGTTTTTGTTTTTCAGGGGGCACAATGAGCCCGGTGGCGGTTTCATAGGCGGTCTTGTTGGCGCGGCGGCTTTTGTGCTGTTCGCCATTGCTTTCGGCACGGAAGTGACCCGCAAGCTGCTGCGCATGGATCCCCGCGTAATGGTCGGCTGGGGACTGTTCCTGGCGCTCGTAAGCGGCATCATGTCCATGATAGCTGGTGACGCTTTTTTCACAGGACAGTGGGCGCTCCCGGTTGTTTTCGGGAATGAGCTCCATGTGGGCACCCCTCTCATATTCGACATTGGCGTGTATTTGGTAGTTGTAGGTTTTACCCTCGCCGTAATCTTTGCACTTGAAGAAGAAGACTAACCAATGGAGCCTTTATTAGCTATTGTAATTGGAATACTTGTGGCACTCAGCGTGTATCTCATGCTCCGCCGCAACCTGATACGCGTGGTAATCGGCATCGTAATTTTGAGCAACGCGGTTAACCTGCTCATCTTTACGCTGGGCCGGCTCGACCGCGGTATCCCGCCGCTCATTGCATCCGGGGAGTACGTGCCATCGGGCGCTTTTGCAAACCCGCTGCCGCAGGCGCTTGTGCTTACCGCTATCGTGATTGGCTTCGGTCTGCTGTCATACGCCCTCGTACTTGTTTACCGGGCCTACACGGAAGTCGGAACCCTGGATGTGGATGACATGCGCGTTGCTGAGCCGCCCTACAAAGGGGAAGAGCTTCCTGCAAGCGCGAAAATCGGGGGGGACGAAGCGTGAACCACATCGTTATTTATCCCATCCTGATTCCGATTCTCACGGCATCAATCGCCCTCATTGCGTTCAAAAACCGTGATTTACAGCGCTGGATCAGCGTGATCGGATCTACGCTCACGTTTATTTCGACCTGCGTACTGCTTTATGCGGTACATACCGACGGTATTCAGGTGCTGCAGCCCGGTAACTGGGAAGCCCCCTTCGGAATTTCGCTTGTCGCGGACCTGTTCAGCGCACTTATGGTGTGCGTCACCGGCCTCATGGCCATGACCATCAGCATTTACTCGCTGGGTGATGTGGATGAGCGCCGCGAGTCGTTCGGTTTTCAGCCGCTTTTTCAGATTCTGATTTTCGGCGTAATCGGAGCCTTCCTCACCGGTGACCTCTTCAACCTTTATGTTTGGTTTGAAGTCATGCTCATCACTTCCTTCGTGCTGCTTGCCATCGGAAACGGCAAAGCGCAGCTCGATGGTGCGGTGAAGTACGTGATCATCAACCTGCTTTCGTCCCTCATTTTCCTGGCAGCGGTCGGGATTATGTACGGACTGACCGGCACGCTCAACTTCGCGGCTATGGCCGAAGCCCTTCAGGATACCGAGAACACAGGACTTGTCATCACGGCTTCCATGATGTTCATGGTTTCCTTCGGGATTAAGTCTGCCGTATTCCCGCTCTTTTTCTGGCTGCCGGCTTCCTACCACACCCCGCCTATCACCATCACGGCGATTTTCGGGGCGCTGCTTACCAAAGTCGGGGTTTACTCGCTTGTACGGGTATTCACCCTGCTGTTCACCCACGACATCGGCTACACGCACACCATCCTGCTCTGGATTTCGGTGCCCACCATGGTCGTTGGCGTATTGGGTGCGGCCTCACAGTATGATGTCCGCAAAATTCTTAGCTTCCACATTGTGAGTCAGATCGGCTACATGATTATGGGACTGGCCTTCTTTACCAAAATTGCGCTTGCAGGGGTGATCTACTACATCCTGCATAACATTCTGGCAAAGACCAACCTCTTTTTGGTAGCCGGTATTGCACAGAAGCTGGTTGGCTCGTATCACCTGTCCCGCTTGGGCGGTCTCTACAAGAAATATCCGCTGGTTAGCGCCCTGTTTGCCATATCAGCGATTTCGCTTGCGGGACTCCCGCCCCTCACCGGATTCTGGGCCAAGTACACCGTCATATATGCCGGTCTTGAAGTGCAGCAATGGGTGGTGATTGGCTTTGCGCTTGCCGTGGGTCTGATGACGCTCTTCTCCATGACCAAAATCTGGATGGGGGCATACTGGAGCCCGCTGCCCGATACCGCGCCTGTGGTAGCCGACAAAAACTTCAAGCCCGTTGCCGGTGCGCAGCTTATCGCACTCATGCTGCCCACAATTGTGATTGCAGGCTTCATCGTAGTGCTGGGTATTTTCGGAGAGCCGTTTTACATGCTGCTTTTCGACGCTGCCGAACAGCTGCTTGATCCATCCATGTATATCAACGCCGTACTGAATCCATGAAACAGTTTATCACCAACATTCTGCTGGCCGTAATTTGGGCCGCTGTTACCGGAACCATCAGCCTGGGTAACCTTGCAATTGGCTTTTTCCTGGGCTATCTGGTGATGCTTGTCGCCGCCCCGGCCATAGATTCTGAGCACTACACACGCAGGCTTCGGCTTGCAGTTGGTTTCATCTTTTACTTTCTGAAAGAACTGGTCGTGTCGAGCATTCGCGTCGCAGTTGATGTGATGAAACCCAGCTTCCGGATGAAGTCCGGCATTGTCGGTATTCCGCTGGACGCCAAATCGGATCTGGAGAAGACGCTGCTTGCCAACTCCATTTCACTCACGCCGGGTACGCTCAGCCTCGATACCTCCGAAGATGGCAAAACCCTTTACATCCATGCCATGTACATCGATAACAACGATGTGGAAGCTGTCCGCAAGGAAATTAAAATGGGAATGGAAAGCCACATTCTCGAGATCACCCGCCCTGAATGGCCCTGATGAACCTTATTACGCTTTGAATCAAAAAAAGCTCCTGCTACCCGGGAGCTTTTTTTGTTGGATGATGTTTCCGAAGCTTCACTTATTTGCGTATCCGGAATGAAATCCGGATAAAACCCTGGAAAATTATTTTGAGCAAGAAAACAGGCTCCGCACATCAGGCTGATACGCCGGTGCTTCGGAACCGAAACCTATACATCATTTTCTGTATCACGCTTACGGCCATCATGGGGGTCTCAAGCATTACCCCGGTGCTGCCGCTCATCGCGGATACCTTCGATATTAGTGTCGGCCGGGCTGCGCTCCTTATCACAGCCTACACCATTCCCGGTGTGCTGCTGACCCCCGTGCTGGGCGTGCTTGCCGACCGAATCGGACGAAAGCTGGTGCTGGTGCCTTCCATGCTCCTTTTTGGGGCCGCGGGTTTTGCCTGCGCATTTGCCGGGAGCTATGAAACGCTGCTCCTGCTCAGACTTGTGCAGGGTGTTGGCTCCGCCGCCATCGGTGCCCTGAATGTCACGATGATAGGGGATATTTTCAGCGGAAATCAGCGCACGGAAGCCATGGGCTACAATGCGGGCGTGCTTAGCGTTGGCGCAACCCTGTATCCGGCCATTGGCGGTGCCATAGCGGTTCTGGGCTGGTATGCCCCTTTTTACCTGCCGCTGCTCGCATTTCCGACCGCCCTGATCATTATTTTTTATCTCGAAAACCCGGAGCCCGAAAGATCGGGAACAGTACGTGCTTACTTTCAGGCTGTGTTTGTGAACATCAGGCAAAACCGGATACTGCCGATGTTTCTGGCAACTTTGGTATCCTTTATACTGCTCTACGGGCCTCTGCTTACGATTATTCCGTTTCTGATTGAAGCCCGCTTTACGAGCGTTTCGTTTGTCATCGGGCTGGTGCTTTCAGCCGCTTCTGTCGCGAATGGTCTGGCTTCAGTAAATGCGGGGCGGCTCACCCGGCGCTTCAAAGGCGAAAAAATTGTAATCGTATCCTTTGCCATTTACGCCTTGTCGCTGCTTGCCATGCCCGCTGCGCCCAACCTGTGGTGGCTGGGGGCAGCCTCGGTACTCTACGGCTTAGCACAGGGATTAAATCTGCCGGTGCTTATTTCCCTGATTTCCGGAGAAGCACGACTTGAAAACCGGGGGGCTATCATGTCGCTGAACGGCATGGTGATTAAGCTGGCACAGTCGGTTTCTCCCATCTTTGCAAGCCTGTTGCTGGGGTTCGGGGGCTTTGCAGGCGTCTACATTTTTTGCGCGCTGATGGCTTTGCTGACCGGTGCCTGGCTGGCTGTTCGGCTGCGTTAGCTGAGTGGCAGCGGCTTTGTACCCCGTTTACAAAAGCGTTATCTTTGGAAGCTGTTTACACCGGCGTATTGGTGAACTTCAAACGCTAACTCTTCACAGGAAAAAGTGCGGAAGCCCCAACAGGCAAACTCCCGCTTATTTCCGATAAACCAACCTTATTTTTCCAAAATGGACATTATTCTTCTAATGGCAGACCCTGAAGGGGGAAGCCCGTTTGCCTCTTTCATTTTCTTAGGATTGATTTTCTTCATCTTCTGGTTTTTTATTATCCGTCCGCAAAGCAAGAAGCAAAAAGAAATTCAACAGAAAGTTACCGAGATGAAGAAAGGTGATAAAATCGTGACATCCGGTGGCATGCTCGGCATTCTTCATTCCAACGATGAAGAAACGGTGCTGATTGAAGTGGATAAAGAAGTAAAAATCCGCGTGCTCAAAAATGCAATTGTGGACGTAAATCCGAACAAAAAAGCATAGTCTGAACGTCCGGAGTCTCCTCTCCGGATGGCAGCCCTCATCCCCTACCTTACTCCCATGGCAGACGACATCACCTTCGATAGCATTGAATCCGCGATAGACGATATTCGCAACGGCAAAATCATCATTGTTGTAGATGATGAAGACCGTGAAAACGAAGGTGATTTTGTGATGGCTGCAGAAATGGTTACGCCGGAAGCGGTAAACCTGATGGCGACACATGGCCGCGGGCTCATTTGTGCGCCCATCACGCGGGAGCGGGCGTATGAGCTCAACCTCGACCGCATGGTTCAGGATAACACCGACAGCCTGAAAACGGCTTTTACGGTTTCAATAGACTACAATCAGGGTACTTCGACCGGTATTTCGGCTGCCGACCGGGCCATCACCCTGAAAGCACTGATCCGAAACACGTCCCGCCCCGGGGACTTCAACCGCCCCGGGCATATTTTCCCGCTTATTTCTGTGGAAGGGGGCACCCTCCGCAGGGCAGGGCATACGGAAGCTGCCGTAGATCTCGCCCGGCTTGCCGGTTTATATCCCGCAGGCGTTATTTGCGAGATCATGAACGAAGACGGCACCATGGCGCGCCTGCCTGATCTGGTGAAAGTGGCTAAAAAGTTCGGTATGAAGCTCATCACCATAAAAGATCTGATCTCTTACCGCATGCATAAAGAGTCGTTGGTTAGAGAAATGGTGAATGTGAAGCTTCCAACAGTTTACGGCGATTTTCAGCTCTATGCCTTTGAAGAGCGGCTCACCGGCGGCAATCATCTTGCACTTGTAAAAGGGAGCTGGTCTGAAGACGAGCCTGTTCTCGTGCGCGTGCATTCACTGTGCGTAACCGGCGATATTTTCGGATCCAAGCGCTGCGACTGCGGTGAACAACTTCATCAGGCGCTCATCAATATCGAACAAAACGGCAGGGGCGTACTCCTGTACATGAATCAGGAAGGCCGGGGAATCGGGCTGGTGAACAAACTCAGGGCCTACAAGCTACAGGAAGACGGCCTCGATACCGTTGAAGCCAATGTTGCGCTTGGCTTCAAACCGGATCATCGTGATTACGGCGTAGGCGCGCAGATTCTCCGGGAACTGGGCGTGCGTAAAATGCGGCTGATGACCAATAATCCAACCAAGCGCGTGGGTTTGCAGGGTTACGGCCTTGAAATTGCTGAACAGGTTCCCATTGAAATTGAAGCCTATCCGGAAAACGAGCACTACCTGAAAACCAAGCGGGATAAGATGGGACACAAGCTTGATCATATCTCCGCACACAAGTCGGATGGATTCCTGAATTCGCTTAAAAAGTAATCGTTCCTCCGCAGTTGCTCATTTGACTGCATTTGGTTTTCATTTACGATTCAGGTTGTTTCCGTTAACAATTGACAGGTAAGGGTAAATGCCCCGAAGGCGGCAGGGAAACCGAAAATGATGGTATAAAAGCCTGATAACTATCTTTTTAAAGGCACAGCTGCATAATTCTCGGCTTGAGATGGTGTAATCAGCAACAGGGTGCTGTACGTAAAAAAGAAGCTAAAAATATTTTGCTATTACTAAATAGGATTTTATATTAAAGCGCGCTCAAGTAGCGTCTCTCTTGATGAATAGTTTAAGGCACTGTACGTGATAAATACGGTGCCTTATTTTTTACCTGCCTCCAAAGACTTCACGGATCAAAACTAACGCTTCAGGGCTCCGTAGGTCAGACATTCATCCCGTCAGCTTTCAGGTAATCCGTCCCCGCCTTTTCTCTCAACAGCTGTTGTAGTTTAAAACCGAATCAAATACATTAAATAACAGCTGATTGCACAGACACCCAAAAGGTAAGGAATACGCTGAACGCGGTTCGCTACCCCTCACCCGAGCGCGTGTCAAATAAAGCTGATAACCCGATTCCCATATTTTTTTTAATTCCATGAGTACTTTTGATATTACCTCCAGAAGCATACAGTCTGTTGAAATCCTTGATCTTTCCGGCGAACTTGACGCGCATACGGCACCCGTTTTGGAAGAAAGCATAACCCGGCTGATTGATGAACAAAAGTACAGCATTGTCGTAAACTTCAGCTCGCTTGACTATATTTCCAGTGCCGGACTTGGCGTTTTCATGGCATATATCGAAGAGCTACGCGACTTAGGCGGTGATATAAAACTCACCAACATGAAAGAATCTGTCTTTAATGTTTTTGATCTCCTTGGCTTTCCGGCACTCTACGATATTCTGGAGGAAGAACAGGAAGCCATCCAAAAATACCTGAATTCAAATCTGCAGGATTAATCTTGACCCAACAGCCCCGTCATATTGAGGTTGCCGCTTCCACTGAAAACCTGATTCAGGTTCGTAATTTTGTGGGAGAGCATGCCCGCAGGCACGGATTTAGTGAGAAGGAAACCGAACAAATACGGCTTTCTGTAGATGAAGCAATGACCAACGTAATTAAGCATGCGTACGACTTTGATTCCTCGCAGAAAATATACGTGAGTGTCGGAGCGGAAGACCGCACGTTTTGGGTAGCCATTCAGGACACCGGCCGGGCTTTCGATGTTTCCGCTTATAAGGTGCCAAATGTGCCTGAGCGTATTAAAAAGCGTCAGAAAGGGGGAGTTGGGGTTTACCTCATCAAACAGCTTATGGACAAAGTAGAATACAGTACAAGCAATCAGCAAAACGAAATCCGGATGATCAAAAACCTGTAGCCGCACCGTGCCCCTTTCCCAACCCTCCAACGAATCGCTCCGAAGCCGTTTTGAACTTAAAACCCTGCTCGATACCAGCAGGTTGCTGATTGAATCGCACGATACGGATTTCATTCTCAACAACCTTCTTCTCATTGTTATGGGGAAGCTGTTCACGCCCAAATCAGCCATCGTTTTACGTGATGATGACGGAAAGGGCTGGCAGCTTATGCGTGCCAAAGGGCGCACAGGCCTAAAGGAAGGCTGTAGATTTTCTCCCGGGCCGCACGAAGACAACCCTGATAAGCCCTGCCTGACCCTTCATGAGCTTCCTAAATCCTTTGCGGCCTGTTTTGAAGAAACGGGGCTGCAGTTCTTCTTCCCCATTCGTACAAGCACGGAACTACTGGGATATTTGTGCGCTGCACCCAAAGTAGGGGGCAAACCTTACAGCAAAACCGAGCTGGAGTTTGTGGAAAATCTGGTCATCATATCCGCGGTTGCCCTGTCCAACTCTATGCTGGTTAGCCGGCTCCGGAGCACCAACCGGGAGCTCGATCAAAAAGTGCAGGAACTCAACACCCTGTTTGAAGTCAGCCGCGAATTTAATGCCCTCGTTGACCGGAGTCAGGTACTGAGCGTGTTCCGCTTCACGCTGATGGGACAGATGATGGTGCGCCGCTTTTTCTTCCTTACGCGGCTGGAAGGTCAGCCGCAGTTTATTCTGCAACAGGGCCTGAAAGGCAGCATCACCAAAGTCGAAAAGGAGCAGCTGTTGCTAACTGACGCGGAGTGCGTATTCACGCATGAGCTCGCAGCTGCACCCGCTTACCTCACCGATAATCAGATTGAAGTGCTGGTGATGGTTAAATTACAGGATGAATGTGCCGTGCTGGGACTCGGGGCAAAAGCAAGCGGTCAGCCGTACTCAAAAAGTGACATCAACCTTCTTATCTCACTTGGAAACCTGGCTTTTCTGTCCATTCAGAAGACTTTTCTTTTGGAAGAGCGCATCGAAAAAGAGCGGATGGAAGAAGAGCTCACCATTGCGCGAACCATACAGAATACGCTCTTCCCAAGCCCGCTTCCTGCGCCTGAACCCTTCGATATTGCCGCACTAAACATTCCGTCCCGGCAGGTCGGAGGCGATTATTTCGACGTGCTCTGCGCCGATGACCGTCATCTCTATATGGTCATTGCCGACGTGACCGGAAAAGGGATACCCGCTTCCCTCTTAATGGCCAACCTCCAGGCCATGATTCACGTGCTTTCCCCGCTGAAGCTCGACATAGCCGAAACCACCGGAAAAATTAACGACATCATTTTTGCAAACACCCCAAGCGATAAATTCATCAGCTTCTTTTGGGGCCGCGCTGATCTCGAAACGCAGGTATTTGAATACTGCAATGCGGGTCACAATCCGCCGGTTTACTGGGACGCCCAAAAAGGAAAAACCGGCCTGCTAACAGAAGGCGGGATGCTGCTCGGTGCCCTGAATACCATGATTCCCTATCAGTCGGGCAAAGTTCAGCTGTATACCGGCGATGTTGTGGTGATGTTTACGGATGGCATCAGCGAAGCCATGAACGAAGCCGATGAAGAATTCGGGGAAGAACGGATTGCCGAAATCGTAGCCGCTCATCATCATAAAACAGCACAGGAAATCAAGCAGCTGATTTTAGACGAAGTAAAGACTTTTTGTAAAGGCAATTACGGGGATGATGTGACCATGCTGGTTTTTAAAATGAATCCGCAATAAACAGCGGTTTTTGTTAGGGTGATGAAGATTATTTCCATCAAAACAGCTTACCATGCCTGAAGTTTTTACCGACACCCTGCTTCGCCGTCTGTATGCCAATGATGCATCCATGTACGAGGAATTGCCGGAGGGCGTCTGCTTTCCGCAGTCAGCCGATGACCTGATCGGGCTGGTACGCCAGGCAGCTCTAAGCGGGAGCAGTATTACGGCCCGGGCGGCGGGTACGAGTCTTGCCGGACAAACAACCGGGGGCGGCATCATTGCAGATACCTCGCGCCACATGAACCGCATCCGCGCTATTGATCCCGACCGGAGAGAAGCGGTTGTTGAGCCCGGCGTTATCCGCGATACCCTGAACCGGAAGGCTGCAGCATTCGGCCTTAAATATGGTCCAGACACCTCAACGACCAACCGCTGCATGTTTGGCGGCATGATCGGAAACAATTCAGCAGGATTGTACTCGCTAAAGTACGGATCTGCAAGGGAGCACATCATCCGGATTGAAGCTGTGCTTGACGATGGCAGCCCCGTAATTTTTGGTCCGCTATCCGATGAGGAACTTGAAGCCAAAACCCGGCTTGATACCCGGGAAGGCGAAATATACCGGCAAATGCTGGCGCTGCTGAAAACCCACAAGCAGGCCATTCTCGAGCATTATCCGCATCCGGAAGTTGTGCGCCGAAACACCGGCTATGCCCTGGACCGGTTGTGTGAAATGTCCCCGCTTAGCCCGGGCGGGCGGGCCTTTAACCTTGCAGAACTGCTTTGCGGCAGCGAAGGTACCCTCGCGCTCATGCATGCCGCAACGGTCAGGCTCGTGCCCGCTGAACCCTTCCGGGTGTTGCTCATTCCTCATTTTGCGACGCTCGCTGAAGCCATGCATGCCACCGTCGAGGCTGTTTCACACCGTCCGGCTGCGGTTGAACTGATTGATGACATCATCATTGGCGCTACGGAAGGTAACCTGGAGCAGCAGCGCAACCGCTTCTTCCTTGAAGGCAAGCCGAAGTGTTTGCTCATTATCGAATTTGAGGGTTATGACCCATCTGTACTTCTGAAACAGTCAAATACCTGTGCGCAGGCCATGCAGCAAGCCGGCTACGGCTACGCTTTTCCTGTGATCGCTGAGCCGGATAAAATGCGGCGCGTTTGGGACCTGCGCAAAGCCGGACTCGGTCTGCTTATGGGGCTTTCAGCCGACGCCCGCACGCCTACGTTCACGGAGGACACAGCCGTTCGCGTGCAGGATCTGCCGGACTATGTTGCTGATTTTGAAGCCATGATGCAGCGCTACGGTACAAGTTGCGTGTACTATGCGCATGCCTCAGTAGGGGAGCTGCACCTGCGTCCGGCTATTGACATCACCCGGCCGGAGGGCGTTGAGAAGATGAAGCGGATGGCAGAAGAAGTTGCGGGTCTCGTCCGCAAATACCGCGGATCACTTTCGGGAGAACACGGGGACGGACGCGCGCGAGCGCCCTACATCCGCACGGTTCTTGGGGACGAAATGGTGGGTTTGCTGGAACAAGTTAAGCGTATCTGGGATCCGCACAACAGATTCAATCCGGGAAAAGTAGTTAACCCAAAGCCTATTGATACGCAGCTTCGTTACAGTCCTGAGCAAAAAATGCCGGAAGCTGACACCGTTTTTCAGTGGAGGAAAGAAGGTGGTTTCGGGCAGGCCTTGCAGCTTTGCAATGGTGCAGGCGTGTGCCGGAAGCGTGCAGAAAGCGGCGGGACCATGTGCCCGAGCTATATGGCTACGCTGGATGAAAAGGACAGTACCCGCGGGCGCGCCAATGTATTCAGGCAGCTGTTCCAGGCTAAGGGAACCGGGGCGTTTAGCAGTGAAGAAATCCGTGAAGCCCTGCGCTACTGCCTGAGCTGTAAAGCCTGTAAATCTGAGTGTCCTGCCAACGTGGATATGGCACGGATGAAAGCTGAGTTTATGCAAGGATGGCATGATCAGAACGGCAGCAGCTTCGCGCAAAGATTTTGGGCCAATCCGTTTCCGTGGCTGGAGCTGGGCGCCCGTTTCCCACAGCTTTCAAATGCTATTGCCGCCAGCAATCCCGGTCATTTTGTGATGGAGCGCCTTATCGGCCTTCATCCGGAACGACAGCTGCCGCGCTTTGCTGAAGTTAGTTTTACGGGATGGCTTAAAGAAAACTTTTCGCGTTTCCGCCATGCCGGAAAGCGGCCTGCTTCACCAAAGCCGCCGGTACTGCTGCTCGTTGATCCGTTTACAGATTTGCATGAACCGGAGCAGGCCATTGCTGCCCTCGAGGTGCTTTATGCTGCAGGAGCTGAAGTGCTTCCTCCTGTTGTTGCCTCCTGCGGCCGTACGCAGATTTCTTCAGGTTTTCCGCGAGAGGCGGTCAAGGTCATACAAACGCTCCTTCCCCGACTCGGTGCTGCACTTGCACGCGGTGCCGTGATTGCCGGTCTCGAGCCTTCCGAACTGCTCACCCTGCGCGATGAGCTGCCCGATTTAATCCCTTCCGGCGATACCCATGCGCAAACGGCAGCTGCGCTACAGGAACATGCGCTGCTTTTTGAAGAGTACATCGCGCGCTATGTCACCCCTGAAGAAGGCCGCCGTCTCTTCAGAAGCCGGCAGGAGCCCGTGCTGGTTCACGGACATTGCTACGTGAAAGCGCTGACCGGCACAGCGGAACTGATGCAGTCGTTACAGCTTGCCGGCTATGATCCGGAGGAAACCGACAGCGGCTGCTGTGGTATGGCCGGTAGTTTCGGGTATAAAGCGGAAACATGGGACCTTTCGCAGCAAATCGGAGCACAACGATTGTTTCCGGCAGTCAGAGCCCAAAGAAAAGACAGCCTGATTTGTGCGCACGGCTTTTCCTGCCGGCATCAGATAGCGGATGGTACAGGCAGGGAAAGCCTGCACCCGGCACGATTACTTCGGACTGCACTTCGTTAAACCGTTTATAATCAGGCATGAATGAAGTATTAGTAATGCTTTGATATGGTTTGATTTAACACTAAATTCGACTTGCAGATGTACATCAAGTTACGATTCATTCAAAAAAAATAATGAGCCCTGTTTGACGTCGCCTGCAATTCGTTAGACGTTTTAATCAATCTCATTACACTTATGACACTTTACGTAGGAAATCTGAATTACCGGGCAGGCGAACAGGATCTCAGCGAACTCTTTTCTGCATACGGAGAAGTTAAATCCGTGAGCCTGATCAGCGATAAGTTTACCGGCCGCTCCAAAGGCTTTGCATTTGTAGAAATGGATGAGGCAGCCGGCAATGAAGCCATTGCGCAGTTGCACGACACTGAATTTATGGAAAGAAGCCTCGTGGTAAATGAAGCGCGTCCCCGTGAAAACAGAGATTTCCGTGGCGGAAACCGTGGTGGCGGAGGACAGCGCCGTAACGATCGTGGCGGATACGGCGGTGGTCGCTACTAATTCACGATTCGACTTTTTAGCCTTATTTAGAAGCCGGTAGCGATACCGGCTTTTTTTATGCGATGCAGGCTCGCTGATAATCTTTGGCCGAATGCAGTAAGCGGCGGGTTCCAAAACAGCCTGGGTCTGGCGATTGCTGGTTTTCCTGCGCCCGTTTTGAAGCTGAAACGGCATGGATTTTACTTCAACCTCAAAACGGAAAGCTGTATCATGCCGTTACCTCATTCACAATCAGAACAAACTGCATGTTTAACTATTCAGCAAAACTTTCATGAAAGTCTATAAAGCAATTATTTTCATCCTTTTCAGCGCCGCCTTTCTGTTTTCTGCCGCGCAATTATCTTTCGCCGATCCTGAAGAAGCTCCAACAGCCTGGCCCAATCCGGATCTGCTCGTAGAAGCAGAAGACCTGCCGGTACTCCTTCTTGAACCTGATGTGGTACTTGTGGATATGCGCGCCGAGGGCTTTGCGGAAGGCCACATCCCCGGCGCAGTCTGGTTTGGCGGCATTCCCGCCCTTGTAAATTCCACCCATGAAATTGAGCAGTTCCTGGTTGATGCGGATGCCTTTCAGCAGCTCATGCGAACCATTGGCGTGCGCAATGATTCCAGAATAATTGTTTATGATGAGGGCAATGGTCTTGGTGCGAGCCGCCTGTTTTACGCGCTCAGTCTGTACGGACACGAGCAGGCCGCAGTCGTCAATGGCGGCATTGCAGCCTGGAAAGCCCTTGAGTTGCCCCTCGAGAAAGAAGCCGAAATTCCTATCCGCGGTAACTTCACCGTAAATTTTGACGAGTCGCGCTCCTGCGACATTACTTTTTTGCTCGGCAATCTTGAGCGCGATGATCTCGTGGTTCTTGATGCGCGTTCGCCTGAGGAGTTTGACGGTTCAGAAGTTCGTTCTGAGCGCGGCGGGCATATTCCCGGTGCCGTAAATTTGGAATGGCGGAAGTTTGTGCTTGACGGGGAAGATATTCCTTTTTTTCGCTCGCCTGATGAAATTGCCGCACTCCTGGCAGACAATGGCATTACCCCGGATAAGGAGGTAGTAACGCACTGTCAGAGTAACGTACGCGGCTCGCATGCCTTTTTTACCCTGCGGCTTATGGGCTACGACAGCGTTCGCGCATACGAGGGTTCATGGTTTGAGTGGGGTAACCGCGCTGATACGCCGGTTACCGGAAGCGAGTAAACTCCACACTGTGAACTAAAAAACTCATGTTACGGCCTGTCTCGCTTACCGGACTGGGAATTCCTGAAACCGCCCCCGATGACGTTCGGATCGGTCGTTTGATTTCTCTGAAGGAGGAGGAAGCTCACCTTACTCCTCCTTCTCTACAAAAGGATGCCTTTAGGGTTTGCATACTTGGGTTTGAGAGTGATGAAGGCGTTCGGCGGAACGGGGGCAGGGTCGGTGCTTCCCGCGCACCTGATACGATTCGGTCGGCTTTTTACCGGATGACTCCGGACCCCCAGGATAATGATGCGTTCAAAACGCTGATGGCTAAGACGATAGACTTTGGTAATTTGCCTGCCAATGCGCTTGAGCTGTCTGATGCGCAGCAAAAATTGGGTATTGTTGCGGCAACGCTACTCCGAAATAACGTTATTCCGGTGGTCATCGGGGGTGGGCACGAAACTTCGTTTGGTCATTTTTTGGGATACGCCGAAGCCGGAATACCGGTGAGCATTATAAACTGGGATGCACATGCGGATGTGCGTCCGCTTAAAAATGGCCTTCCGCACTCCGGCAGCCCGTTTTATCAGGCGCTTGAGCACAAAAGCGGCATGCTGCGGGCGTACACCGTAGCCGGTTTGAAACGGCAAAGTACGGCCAAATCACACCTCGATTATCTTCATCAGAAAATGACGGAAGGACGGGCGAAGTGGTTTTTTAAAGGAGAGCTAAATAAGCGGATGATGGGTAACCTCTATGACCGGCAAAAAGGCGCCATAATGGTCACGATGGATATGGATGCGCTCTCACAGCACATCGCGCCCGGCGTAAGTGCACCCAACCCTGATGGTATTCCTCTTGATCTGTGGCTGCATGCAGCGTACTGTGCGGGAAAACACCCGCGGGTCCGGTCTTTTGACCTTACGGAACTGAACCCTGCGTTTGATACCGACGGGCACACTGCGAGGGTCGCAGCGCTTACGCTCTGGACCTTTTTTAAGGGCTTGAGTGAGCGCTCAACTGCATAACTTTACATGCGGATATATTTCAGCTGTGCGTTTCCGGTAAGGGGATTGAGTTGCCGGCGTGCAGGGCCGCTCCTAAAATGCCCGCATTGTTAAGGAAATGTGCCGGTTTCAGGGGTGTCCGAATATCAATGTACTGAAACGTTTTCCCGGCTTTATGGCTCAGGCTCCCGCTGATTACGAATAAATCAGGGTGAAAAATTTCCTCATATTTCTGAAGCACATCTTCGAGTCGCTTCGCCCACTTCTTGCGCTTGAGGCCTTCATCGTGTTTGGTTTTTACGGAGGCGAGTTCGGCAGCGGTCAGGCCCTCCTCCATCGGAATGAAACCGAGTTCTGTGTTAGGCAGAAGCTGACCGTTTACAAAAACAGCGGAGCCAATTCCCGTCCCGACGGTGAGCAAAATAACAATGCCCGGCACATTTCGCGCACATCCGAACTGAACCTCTGCAAGGCCGGCGGCGTCTGCGTCGTTGATGACGGCAACGGGGCAGTCGGTCATTTCTTCGAACAAGGCGGCAGCGTTCACATCTGCCCATTGCGGGCTGAAATGCAGGCTTCGCACTACTACGCCGTTTCTCACCGGTTCGGGCAGGCAAAAGCCCACAGGGCCCTGCCATTTGAAATGGGAAACAAGCTTGTAAACCTTAGCTAACAGCTTGTGCGGGCTTGTGTCAGCGGGCGTGGGAATCCGGAAGTGCCCGCCTGTGAGCACTCCCGTTTTGCAATCTGCAACGCAGCCTTTAATCGCCGAACTGCCAATGTCGATTCCCAGTATTTGCATGCGGCTGCGATAAATGTTTTGGTTTATTCAGGTCTTAGTGAATCCGGTTTAGCTTCACCCTAACATTTAATTATGAGACGGCTTCCTGACCAATTTTCGTACAGGTTTTTGAGCCGGAGCGACCACAGCAATGCTTGAATTTCTTCCTGGGATCGAGCGGACAGGGCTCATTCCTGCCGAACTTCTTGCCAATCACAACCGGTTTCTGCGGTGCGTCTTCCGAGCGGTTGGTGGAAAGCTGCTGATCGCCCGAACTGCTGCTCGTGTAGTTGCCGGCGCCGTAAGAGCTTGCGCTTGAATGCTGTTCCTTCATACGGGCACGGTCATAGCGGCTTTGTGTTGGTGCGGCACCCATGCGAACGCCCTGCTGCTGATCCGGGGTAACCTGTGGCGCGGCCTTCCAAACCAGTGAAAGGGTTTCGGCATTCAGGTCTTCCATGAGCTTCATGAAGGCTTCGTAGGCTTCCCGCTTAAACTCACGCAAAGGATCCCGCTGTCCAAATGAGCGCAGTCCGACAGCTTCCTTGAGCTGATCCAGCTCGCGGAGATGCTCCATCCATTTTACGTCCACAATGGAAAGAACTGAAGCCCGCTGCAGCGCGATAATTAATTCGCGCCCTTTGCTTTCGAGCGTGCGTTCTACATTCAGCACTACGCGCAGCAAGCGGGCGCCGTCCGTGAACACCATGGTAACATCTGAAGAAAGATTGGTTACATTTTTATCATTTACAATACGCTGCAGGGTTTCATAGATGCGGTCGCAAAGCATGTCATTTTTGGCCCGGAAATGCTTCACAGCCTCATCAAAGAGAAAATCCGCAACACCGTCAACGCCAAAGGCTGCCCACTTCTCGCGGTCGATTTCAACATTCACGCCAAGACTGCGCAGCATGCGCTCCTGAATATTTTCATATTCGGCACTTCCGTAATGCTCCTCTGCAATTTTATAGACGTGATCTTCAAGCATGTCGAGGATATCACTCGTGAGCTTGTCACCGAGCAAAGCGTTGCGGCGGCGTGAGTACACCACTTTTCGCTGATTGTTCAGCACGTCGTCAAACTCGAGCTGACGTTTCCGCATGCTGTAGTTGTTCTGTTCAACTTTGCTCTGCGCCCGCTCTAACTGCTTGGTAAGGAAGCGGTTCTGAATAACCTCCCCTTCCTCATGCTTGAACTTTTCCAGCGTATTGGCTATACGGTCAGATCCGAACAGCTTCATCAGATCATCTTCAAGCGACACATAGAACTGCGAAATACCGGGATCGCCCTGACGTCCGGCTCTACCGCGAAGCTGAAGGTCAATCCGGCGTGATTCGTGTCGTTCGGAACCAATAATTGCAAGACCGCCAAGACCGAGAATTTCTTCACTCAGCTTGATGTCCGTTCCGCGACCCGCCATGTTGGTTGCGATGGTTACAGAGCCTTTCTGACCTGCAAGGGCTACAATCTCGCTCTCGCGGGCGTGCTGCTTGGCATTAAGGACTTCATGCTTGATGCCTGAGCGTTGTAGCATGCGGCTCAGCGTTTCGGAAACCTCAACGCTTGTTGTACCCACAAGGGTTGGCTGACCTTTCTGCTGATTTTCGCGCACCTTATTTATAATGGCATTGTACTTCTCCCGCTTGGTATAGTACAGCAAATCATCAAGATCCTTCCGCTGAATCGGGCGGTTGGTCGGGATTTCTACCACGTCGAGATCATAAATTTCGTGGAACTCGGTATCCTCCGTTGCCGCAGTTCCGGTCATGCCCGAAAGCTTGTGGTACATCCGGAAATAGTTCTGCAGGGTAATGGTCGCATAAGTTTGGGTAGCGGCTTCGACCTTTACGTTTTCTTTGGCTTCAATTGCCTGATGCAAGCCATCGGAGTAGCGGCGCCCGGCCAAAACACGACCGGTATGCACATCCACAATTTGTACCTTGTCATCCTGAATGATGTATTCCACGTCTTTTTCAAACAGGGTGTAGGCGCGTAAAAGCTGATTTACCGTGTGAATGCGCTCACTGCGCTCGGTGAATTTGAGATAGAGTTTTTGTTTCTCCTCCGCCATGGTTGCGCGCATGTCTTCAATGCGACGGGCGATTTCCCGCTCCCTTGCTTCTGCGTCAAGGCTGCTGTCAGCACGAACTTCTTTTTCAACGGCTGCTTTTTGCTGCTCAAATGCTTCCTGTGCCTTGGATGTCTCGGTCCCGATGTCAGGAATTACAAAGAAGTCTTCATCTTCACCTGATTTGGTGATGAACTCCCGGCCCATGTCGGTCATTTCAAGGGAGTTCTGCTTCAGGTTAACAGCATAGTACATGGCCTCATCCACAAACGGCATGTTTTTGCCCTGCTCCTGCAGGTACAAATATTCGGTCTGCTGAATAAGTTTCTGAATGTGCGGCTCCTGCTGCAGCTTTTGAAGCTTGCGGTTACGGGGGAAACCGCGTGTTGCCCGGAACAGCTGAAGACCTGCCTTTTCCTCATCGCCGTTTTTGAGAGCCTGCTCAGCTTCGTTCACAAATTTGGTGATGAGCTTTTTCTGTGCCTCAACAAGGGCCGCGATACGGGGCTTGAATTCCTTGTACTTGGCGCCGGCGTCGTCCTGCGGAACGGGGCCGGAAATGATGAGCGGGGTACGGGCTTCGTCAATCAGGACGGAGTCCACCTCATCCACAATGGTGAAGTGATGCCCGCGCTGTACAAGCTCGTCTGCGCGGTGTGACATATTGTCGCGCAGGTAGTCGAAGCCGAACTCATTGTTCGTGCCGTAGGTGACGTCGGCGCGGTAAGCCTGCCGGCGGTCGGGCGTATTCGGCTGATAGCGGTCAATGCAGTCGACCTTCAGGCCGTGAAACTCAAAGATGGGGGCGTTCCACTCGGCGTCGCGCTGCGCGAGATAGGTATTAACGGTAACGACGTGCACACCGCGACCTACGAGCGCGTTCAGGTAGGTGGGGAAAACGGATACCAGGGTTTTTCCTTCACCAGTTTTCATTTCTGCGATTTTACCCTGATGCAGCACCATACCGCCAATCAGCTGCACATCATAAGGGACCATCTTCCACTCGGTCATGTTGCCGGCAACCATCCAGCTCTTGCCAACAAATCTGCGGCAGGTTTCTTTCAGGACGGCATAGGCCTTGGGCAGGATGTCATCGAGTACGCCTTCCACAATTTCAAGCCATTCGGTATCAAGCTTTTCAAGCTCTTCGGCCAGCGTGCGGCGCTCTTCAATCGTAATGCTCTCTTCATCGCTGTTGAGCCTCTTTTTAAGATTTTCAATGTCGGCGTCAACTTCGGTTGTAGCTTTTTTGATTTCCTGCCGGAACTCATCGGTGTAAGCTTTCAGGGCGTCATCACTGACGGATCTGAGCTCATCTTCATAGCTTTTAATTTCTTCAAGAACGGGCTGCAGCTTTTTGATATCGCGGTCGCTGCTTGTACCAAAAATTTTGGAAATGCTTTTGATGATGGAATCAATCATATCGAAAAATAGGGTGTTGGGTTGGATGCTAATCCGGAACAGGAAGGCTTTCCGGAATGAAGGGCTTCATAGGCCTCAATCATTCAAAAGCCTGAAAAAAAACAGATTAGTAAGGTACGGTTTCTCAGGGCAGGGTTCAATGTGTTTATAATAAGGTCATGCGAACCGGAACAGGCACTGTGATGGCTTAAAATCAGCGAAAAGGGCCGGCGCAGCCAAACAAGCGCATAACACAGTCGCCAATAAGTATTCGGCGTATCACTGTGCAAAAAACGAGCCGGAATACGCCCATGAAGCAGAACTTCAGAAACACGTTTCATCAAACCCGGTTGGTGTGTAAGAACGCGGGTTATTTCCTGTCGGCTTCAAAATAGAAATATCGCGGAAAATGGGCCTAACCCCGTTGCGGGCTAACCTCTTTGGTTGCCTCAGGGGGAATGAAGGCGCCCGTGTACTACCGGCTCCGTCCGCTGTTTATTGCCTGTGGTTTAGAAGCCATGAACGTTTCCTGAGTGAAAATACGGGCCGAACCCGGGCTGACAGAAAAACGGAAAGTACGGTTTCGGTTTCATTGAAATTACCCTTATTTTTAGGGTCTTTTATTTTTGCAGTAATGTAATGCGTGAAATGCGTCTGTGCCGAATGCAGGCTGACGCATTTTTTTATGAAGCGGACACACTACTGTAAGCAATTCAATTCACTATCACACAGTTTCAAGTAACCCTATAGAATAGTCAGGAATTTTCCATGAAACGTACGTATCAGCCAAGTCGTCGCAAACGCGCTAACAAGCACGGTTTTCGCAGCAGAATGGAAACCGCCAACGGACGCAAAGTCCTTAAGCGCCGCCGTGCCAAAGGCCGTCACAGGCTAACGGTAAGCGATGCACGACCCTCTAAATAATTCTGATTCGCAAAAACGCAACAAGCTTCCAAGAAGCCGGATTCTGCGCGGTCGTGGCGCATTTGACCGGGTATTCAGGAACGGCACAAGGCTTTCAGGCGCCGTTGTTGATGCCCGCTATCTCGTGACCGGCCTGCCAGGTACCATGGTAAAAACAGGCTTTGCTGCGGGACGAAAATCAGGAGGGGCACCGCAGCGAAACCGGCTCAAACGCCTGATGCGCGAAGCATGGCGCCTGAATCAGCACCCGGTTAATGAAGCCAACGCGCGCAGGCAGCCGCCTGCCGAACTTCATATCGTACTGATCGCCAAAAAAAAGGCACCTCTTTTTGAACAGGTTGTTCAGGATGTTCAGGCTCATGCTTACGCCATCGCAGGTCTTTCAGGCGCAGACACGCAGACCGCGCAACACACGCACACGTAAAAGCTGATGAAGCGGATCATGGTTTTTTTTATTGATATCTACCGGGTCGGAATTTCACCCTACTTTCCGCCATCCTGCCGCTATAGCCCGACTTGCAGCGCCTATGCACGGGAAGCCATCATGCTTCACGGAGCGCTTAAAGGAAGCTGGCTCGCACTGAAAAGAATAGGAAGCTGTCACCCGTGGAGCAAGGGCGGATTTGATCCGGTACCCGGCAGTGAAGCGGCCAAAAAGTCAGATCAGCACCCATGACCCGCGCTATGCAATGCAACGCATTACTCCTCCTGCAAACGCTTAATTAAAATGCTTACTACCTTTGGATCGTAATCAAATCATCGGCATCATCCTCATCACGGTTGTGATGCTGGCATGGATGTTCTACATGGCTCCCACCGAGGAGCAGCTTGAGAGACAACAGCGCGAGCGGGAAATGCGTGACAGCCTCAATGCCATTGAGCGCATTGACCGTGACGCGGCAGAGCAAAGCATTGGCGAGCTTCGCGAACTTGATGAGCCGCTGACAGCACGCGGCGTTTTCGGAAATATCGCCGTAACCGATACGGTTCTCACTACGGTCGAAACCCCGTTTCACCGCATTACCTTCTCCAACGCAGGGGGCGGCCCCGTTCAGTTTGAGCTGATGAACCACATTAAATATGACGGTTCACAGGTAACCTTGCTTGCGGATACCACCCGTTCCGCCTACAACCTCGGCTTCCTCTCCACCGAAAACTACAACATCGACACGCAGGATTTGCTGTTCGTGCCCCGAACAACAGCATCCGAAATCAGTGTCGGTGCCGGAGAATCCGTTACCATAGCCTACGATCTGGTCCTTGATGACGGACGCACCCTCACCTTCGAGTACCTCATTACGGGCGACGGCTACGAGCTCGGGCTCAGCATTTTGTTCGACGGCGTGCGTGAGCTTATCAGTGGCTCCTACTTTGAATTCGGCTGGCAGCCGCGCCTCCGCACCACCGAGCGCTCGCGCAGTCAGGAAGCCACATACTCCGCAGCCTTTGTATATGCCGGCGGCGCCCTCGATGATATCAACCTGACCTCCGCCGGAACCGAACGCCGCTCCATTACCGGAAACATTGGCTGGGTAGCCACCAAGAGCAAATTCTTCACGCAGATTATTCAGCCGGTAGGCGAAACCGATGGTGCCATTCTCATGGCCGATGTCACCGGTCGTGATGACGATATCCGCACGCACTACCGCTCCATCATGCGCTCTATGGTGCCCGCCGACGGCGAAAGTCAGTTCCGTTTGTTTGTCGGCCCCCTCGATCACCGGCACCTCAACGAATTTCATCCTGCCGCTTACGATATGGTCGATACCGGCTTCCGCTTTTTACGCTGGTTCTCTGATCCCTTCGTAAACTGGATTGTGCTGCCCTTCTTCGGCTTCTTCGGCAACCTCCTCGGCAATTACGGCCTCGTCATTATCCTTTTTGCGTTCGTCGTCAAAATTGTGCTCTACCCGCTCACGAAGAAAAGCTTCGAGAGTATGGCTGCCATGCGCGAGCTGCAGCCGGAGATGAAAGCCATTCAGGAAAAATACAAGGAAGACCCGCAGGCCCAGCAGCAGGCCACCATGAAGCTCTTCAAAAAGGCCAAAGTAAACCCGCTCGGCGGCTGTTTACCAAACTTGCTTCAGGCTCCGGTACTGATTACGCTGTGGCGCTACTTCCAGAATTCAATCGAAATCCGTCAGGAAAGCTTCCTCTGGGCAAGCGACCTCTCCGCACCTGACGTCATTATACAGCTGCCCTTCAGTATCCCCCTACTTGGCGATTTTATCGCAGGATTTGTGTTGCTGATGTCGGCCACGATGGTACTGCAAATGAAGATCAGCGGTCAGGGTGCCGCCGCCAACCCGCAGATGAAGATTTTTACCTACATCCTGCCGGTCGTGCTCTTCTTCTTCTTCAATCAGTTCGCATCGGGCCTCTCGCTCTACTACCTCGTCTATAACCTCCTGTCCATCGGTCAGCAGATGATGATCAACAAGCAAATCGATCACGTCAAAATGATGGAAACCGTCGACAAAAAGAAAGCCCGTCAGATGGCAAAGGAGCAGAAGATGGAAGAGCGAAAAAAAATCAAGGAGTCACGCAATAAAGGCGAGTAATCCCTGTTTAATAGACATCATACAACAAATACCCCCTCATTATTTAAGGGAGCTTTCCTGACAGGAAGCTCCCTTATTTTTTTGCACGAAGTTTTTCCGGCACCCCGACCAGATTCACCGCCCCCCCTTATTGCTCAGCCGCCGGCTTCCCATTCCCCGTATACCTGCCGACAAAATATCCGCCCAAAATAAAAACAAAGGGATAGTTCTGATACAAACGTTCAAGCCCGGCAAGATTCAGAAGAATAAGCAGCCCGGCGAGACCGGCAATAAAAATAAGGTCGGTTTTCATAGCATGTAATTTAGGATTCTTCGGATTTCGCATGTATCGCAGATTTCTGCACACAGCTGCACCCAAAGTAAGAAACAACACCCTCAGCCTGAAGCGCACGCCCGTATTGTTCCGGCCTTTGTTTTTTTGGGTAAAACTCAGAGAGCATCAATGCCTCCGTGGCAGATTGCGGGCTCCCAAACCAAAGATGGGTCCCTTGCTTTTTTTCTTCATACGCGCGGACGGTTCTCCGGACCCGCATCAGCCGTCCGGTACCTGTCGATGTACTCCCTGTTCAGCAGCACCCAAAGTAAGAAACAACACCCTCAGCCTGAAGCCCGCGTCCGTATTGTTCCGGCCTTTGTTTTTTTGGGTAAAACTCAGAGAGCATCAATGCCTCCGTGACAGATTGCGGGCTCCCAAACCAAAGATGGGTCCCTTGCTTTTTTTCTTCATACGCGCGGACGGTTCTCCGGACCCGCATCAGCCGTTCCATACCTGTCGATGTACTCTTTGGTGAGCAGCACCAACCGCTCGGTTTGCATAAGCAGCCAAATCAGGCAGGTACCTTGAATCAGCATCCAGGCTTCGCGGCCCTCAAAGCCAAGGAAGCCGATGTTATAGGAAGGCGTCATGAGCAGCAGTGCGATACCGGCTGCGAGTCCGATCAAAAAGAAAAACCACGACAGCCTGACCGAAGCTACCCGCATCCGACGCAGCTCTGCCGTAACATCGGCCAGCTCAGCCGTCACATCCGCGGAAGACTGACCGCCTGCAGCAACGGTCTGCGGTGCATGTGCTTCGGCCTCCAAAGCCGCTACAGCCCGCATCACATCATCCTCAAAATCAGGGAAGGGCATGGAAGTTTCCGACTTACGCATCACTTCCGTCATAAAGTGATCGTCTTCGGGTCGGGGGGGAACAGGTGCAGGGTTAGGTTTCATCACAAAAACAGGTCTTCGGGTTTAAGGCTGAAGGTCTTTTCGAGCAGGACACGCATGTTTTGGCGCGCCCGGTAAAGCAGCACTTTTACATGCGATTCACTCCAGGACGTAAGCCCGGTAATTTCGCGCACCGTGTAGCTTTCCAGATAAAAGAGCCTGAGCACCAGACTCTCACGCGCATCAAGCCGGGCAAGGGCCTGATTGATGTAGTGCCGCTGATGGGCATCACGTATATCCCGGTCAGCGTCTGCCGGAACAGGCACAGCTGCCTCGGTTTCGGAAGTCAGAGCCGGGTTTTGGGAGTGCTGACGGGCCAGCGCAAGTGCCTCACGGATCACAATCCGGTGCAGCCAGGTCCGGAAAGCGGCTTCCCGGCGGAAACTGCCCAAGTGCAGCCATGCCTGAACAAACGCCTGTTGAACGGCATCGCGGGCAGCATGGGGCTCCTTCAGCACCGACAGCGCCAGGCCCCAGGCGCTGTCCTTGTGGAGACGCACCAGGTGCCTGAACGCTTGCTGATCACCGGCAAGAACCGCATCAATATAGGCTTCCGAATCGGACATGAACTGTTCAGCTTACTGGTTGGTAAACCATCATCAGGATTTAGTCGTGGGTCCGGTTGGTGTACCAAACTGTGCTGAACGCGGTGCATCCGACTCCGCTTCTGCAGCTTTTCCTGCGTCAGGACTTTCGGCAGGCTGTTCGGGTGCTTCCTGCACGGGAGCCGACGGATTACTTACAGATTGGGAATCCGCAGGTGCTGTTCCCGCAGAAGTATCTCCGGTAAACGGCAGTTTTTCATCCGGACTCACTGGCTGCGTAGCTATCCGGATGGGATCGCTTGCGGTCTCTATCGGAAAAACGAGATAGGAGACCAGCAACCCCAGTCCTGCAAGGGAGCCCCCAAGCCAAATGGTAAAAGCACTCATGAAATGCTCTTCAATAAATATGCCCAGGAAAAGCCCGAACGCGACAAAGCCAAGCCGCGCCCAGACATAACTTTTTCCGCCTTTGGGCACATCCGGAAAAACAATGCCTTTTTCCAGCATGGCAAGCCGCTCCTTATGTTTGAGAATGCGGTTTACAAGAAAAATAGCAAGCAGACTGAGAATCAAAAGAAAGGGGATGATTTCATCGAGATACATGGTCGTAAATGATTTAGGATGAAGGGAAAGTGTATTGCTTAGAGCGCCCGGGCGGGGAACAGGTTACAAAAAAAGCTACAGACTTTTCTGCCTGTAGGTATTGCGACCATGCCGTATCTTAGAGCAAAAATGATGACCTCCCGTTATTTTCAATTCAGCCCATGATTTATCAGTTTCTTGACAGCAAACCTTTCTACGGTCCCTCCAACTTTATAGCTCCGAGTGCCGATATCATCGGTGATGTACACCTCGGCGAAGAAAGCAGCGTATGGTTCAACTGCACCATACGCGGGGATGTAAACTTCATCCGCATCGGCAAGCGCTCCAACGTGCAGGATAACACCTGCATCCACGTGATGAACCAAACCGGCCCGACCATCATTGGCGATCAGGTCACCATCGGACATCAGGCCATGCTGCACGGCTGTACCGTGCGCGACCGCGTGCTGATTGGCATGAGCGTGACCGTGCTCGATAAGGCCGTAATCGAAAGCGACTGCATCATCGGGGCCGGCAGCCTGGTCACACCCGGCAAAGTAATGCCCTCAGGCTGGCTCTGCATGGGCCGCCCGGCCAAGCCTGTCCGCAAACTAACTGATGAAGAACGGACCTCCGTCATAGAATACTCCGATAACTACGTAAAATACAGCCGCACCTACCTGCGCCTCGATACGTACGACACCAACCCTTTCTACAAAAAACAAACGGAATAAACGCCGGATCATCAGCCGGGATGAAATCAGAATATCTGCCCTGAGATGGTAAGCATCTGCAGGCCAACCGGATACTAAGCCTGGTTTATCTTCGTTTGTGGCGAAATGTTCCCATTACCGTTAACCTATTCAAAAAAAGCAATGATTACTAAGGAAGAAGTCAACACCGCTCAGCTAAACTGGGGTAATGCCATTGTTGAAATCGGCAAGCTTAAGGACAAGCCCGTTCAGGAACTTAAAGACAAGACGTCCGCGATGATTCGCGAACTCTATCATTTTGAAGGCGGTCCCATCATGTTTAAACCTACCCGCGCAAAGGATAACCCCTTCAGGGGCGACTTTGACGCTGCGCTCTCGTACTTCATCGGCCACAACGAAAACTTCGCCGAAGACGATGGGTTTGCCCTTCAGCCCTGGACGGCTGTCCGTTTTGAAAACTTCCACGTACAGCTCGAGAGCAAGCGGGCTATCGCCATGGGCGAGTACTTCTTCACCACGGAAGACGGGGAAGAGAAAAAAGTAGAGTACACCTTCGGCTATGTGAAAGTACCCTCCGGAGCGCTAAAAATTGACCTGCACCACTCCTCTGTACCTTTTGCGCCAACCCTCGGCAAGTAAAAGACGCGCAAGCGGGCAGCACAAATAAGACCTGTTTTCAAACCCTCAGCACGCCCATACGGATTGGGTGCTGGGGGTTTTTTATGGATGTAAGTCCGCATCCTTCAACGGCTAAAAAAAACAGCATCCATATTTTGATGGTTAACCCGCATTATTCACGATTAAACGGGCTTTATTTGCTTAGTGTGAGTTAAAATTTGGCTTCGTGAATAATGCGGTTTAAGCGGTATCGTGCTGATTCTGTATATTCGGCAAAAGCCCGGCACGGGCTGCGCAACTGATTCGACTCTAACTATTTTCTGATGAAGACTACTGTCCCCGAAGGCACCCTGTTGTGGGAACCTGCCCCTGAGCAAATCGAACAAACCAACCTCACCCGATACCGGCACTGGCTGACGGAAACACGCGGGCTCCGGTTCGACGACTATCACGCGCTCTGGCAATGGTCGGTCGATGAAACCGAAGCCTTCTGGGCGTCTCTTTGGGATTATTTCGATATCCGCAGCCATGCCCCGTACACAGCCGTACTTGGTAAACGCGATATGCCCGGCGCGGACTGGTTCCCCGGCAGCACCCTCAATTTTGCCGAACACCTGTTCCGCATGGCCTCAGCGGAACATCCTGCACTGATTTTCCGCACCGAAACCCTGCCCATGACGGAACTCAGCTGGGCAGAACTTCGCGCACAGGTTGCCGCGCTGGCTGCGCACCTGCGCGATAGCGGCGTGAAGCCCGGTGACCGGGTCGCAGCTTTCCTCCCCAACAGCCCGCACGCCTTTATTGGCATGCTGGCAGCGGCAAGTCTGGGCGCGGTTTGGTCTTCCTGCTCGCCGGATTTCGGCGCAGACAGCGTCACGGAGCGCTTCAGTCAGATCGCGCCGGTCGTGCTTATTGCTGTGAACGGCTACACCTACAACGGCAAAAAGATGGACCGCAGCCCGCAGGTGAGCCGGCTTGTTTCGCAGCTAACAAGTCTGCGGGAAGTAATCACCATCAGCTGGCTGCCTGACGGACCGGCCATCCCGCCACAGTCCGGCCTCCGTTTTACGGACTGGCAGCAGGCGGTTTCCCGAAAAGAAGCCGAACTCACGTTTGAGCCGGTGCCATTTGCGCATCCGCTGTGGGTGCTGTATTCATCCGGTACAACCGGACTCCCGAAACCCATCGTGCACGGACACGGGGGCATGCTTCTTGAGCACCTCAAGTACATGGAGTTCCATGCTGATGTGCGTCCCGGCGACCGCTTCTTCTGGTATTCCACGACCGGCTGGATGATGTGGAATGTCGTGCTGGCTGCCTTGCTTCGGGGCGCAACGGCTGTGCTTTACGACGGCAGCCCTGCCTGGCCGCGGGCAGATGTTCTGTGGAAATATGCCGCTCAAGCCCGCATGACAACCTTCGGCACAAGTGCGACCTATCTGGTGAACTGCCTCAAAACCGGCATGCGGCCCGCTCAATCGCATGATCTGAGCAGTCTCCGCTCCGTAGGATCGACTGGCTCCCCGCTTCCGCCGGAAGGTTTCAACTGGGTCTATCAGGAAGTTGGCCGGCACATACAGCTGAATTCGACAAGCGGCGGTACCGACATTTGCAGCAGCTTTGTGGGCGGAAACCCGACCCTGCCCGTACATGCCGGTGAAATACAGTGCCGGGTGCTTGGTGCCGCAGTTGAAGCCTGGAACGAAGCGGGTCAGGCGGTAACGGAAGAAGTCGGGGAGATGGTCATTACAAGGCCTATGCCGTGCATGCCGGTAATGTTTTGGGGTGATGAAGGCATGAAGCGCTACCGGGAAAGCTATTTTGAGATGTTTCCCGGGGTTTGGCGGCACGGCGACTGGCTCAAAGTTACCTCCCGCGGCAGCTGCGTGATTTACGGCCGGTCAGACGCTACCCTCAATAAAATGGGTGTCCGAATCGGAACCGCCGAAATCTACCGGGCCGTAGAAGCGGAAGCGGCTGTGCGGGACAGCCTGATTGTGAGTCTGGAGCGGGCCGACGGCAGCTGGTACATGCCGCTGTTTGTAGTCATGCAGCAAGGCGCAACGCTTGATGACGACCTCCGCCGCCGGATTGGGGCAAACATCCGCGATCGCATCGCGCCGCGCTTTGTACCCGACGCCATCATCCAAATTCCCGAAATTCCCTACACCCTCAGCGGAAAAAAAATGGAGAAGCCCGTGAAACGTATCCTCGAAGGTACGCCGGTTGCAAAAGCCGCAAGCCCCGACTCCATGCGCAACCCGGATTCCCTGTCCCTTTTTGAAAAACTCCGCTTAGGGTAATACGCGATAGGATGGAACGCAGATTTTCGGGATGGGGAAGGATTTTCGCGGATTATTCACTTTCAGACCCCAAAAAAAACCTGAAAGGGTGACATACCAAAGCACAGGGTGCAACCCTGTGATCGTGATGTTTCTCATTTGAAGCCCTGAAAGGGCGGCATATTTCCGATGTCTGAAATTCACATTAACCCGGATTTAACCGACCGAAGTATGCCGCTCATTCAGAGCTCTGATTATCCGGGCGTACGGTCGTACCAGGGTTTACACCCCGAGCTTTGATCTGTCGTCCCGTTGGGACTTTCCATCGGCAGAGAAGCGAATTTCAGGCCGCAAAGCCGAAATCAAAAAAAATAAGGACGCATAAGACCGGTTTGGTACGCCGGGAACCAGCATTGCTCCCCGGGTTTCCCCAAAAAGCATCAATCGCCAATTATCGCCTCGATTTCTTCAGGCTTCTTGGGGACATTGGTGAGATTTTCATAGCTCGTTTCGGTAATCACGAGATTGTCTTCTATGCGAATCCCTCCGAAATTCAGCAGGTTGCGCAGCTTCGATTCGTTCAGGAAAGGCGCCTGTTTGGGATCGCTGAAGGCAGGTTCGAGCAGCGCCGGGATGATGTATAATCCGGGTTCGATGGTGATCACCATGCCTTTTTCCAACGTCCGGCGTGCGCGCAGGAAACGCAGGCCCGGGCGGTCAATGGGCTCTACGCCTTTCAGGTAGCCGCCCACATCGTGCGTGTCGAGTCCGAGAAAGTGACCAAGGCCGTGCGGGAAGAACAGCGCAAACAGGTTCACCTGCATCATGTCATCGATGCTACCGTGCAGGTATCCCAAATCTTTCAGTCCGCGCAAAATGACCTGACAGGCGTGCAGGTGCAGGTCTTCCATTTTTACGCCCGGCCGGGCACTACTCGTGGTTTCAACCAGCGCCTGAAGCACAAGGCGGTATAAATCCCCGAAAACACCGTCGAACTTTCCGTTTACGGGGAAGGTGCGGGTGATGTCAGACGCGTAGCCTTTGTATTCAGCTCCGGCGTCAATCAAAAACTGAGCGCCTTTGGGAATGCGGCGCGAATTATCGACATAGTGCAGGATCGCGCTGTTTTTGCCGGAAGCAAATATGCCGCTGTAGGGATGGTGCAGCATGCCCTGTTGCACAAGATGATGTTCAAAATCGGCCTTGACTTCATACTCCCAGCTTGCGGTTTGTGCGCGTTTCATCGCAATGATATGGGCCTCGCTTGCCGCTTTGGACGCCCGCCGCATCAGTTCCAGTTCGTGGTCCGTTTTAATGCTCCGGCAGTATGCAAGGGCCTCCGGAAGCGTAACCGTATCGGTTTCAAGTCCATGACCGGTTACAAAATCGGCATCAGACTGCGTGTTGCAGTACACCATTGACGGCTTGCGTTTTCTGAATACGACTTCGAGTTTGTCATCATAAAAAACACTGTCGGGCTTAAACGCTTCCTTATAATAATCCGGACTGTTCACATATCCCATCCAAACCGCAAACTTGCTGTCCCGCTTGGGCAGCACCAGGTGCCAGGTCTGATCCTGAAGATCAAACAGCACATGGAAGTCGGGCTCATCAATGCCCGTGAGATACAGGAAGTTGGACTCCTGACGAAATGAGTACTCAAAGTCGGTATTGTAGCGGTGAGAAACGCGGCCCCCGCTCATATAAATCAGGGCATCTGTATCGGGCTTAAAAACATCAAAAAGCTTGGCGCGGTTGGTCTGTTCCATAGTTGGCGTTATATCAGAATTTAAAATCGAATCAATTTTGTAAAGTAATAAATTCTGAATGGCATAGCACCAAAAATCAGCGGAAGATCGAATCAAATTCTGCCGCCCAAATCCGGATTATATTTGCAGCGGAAGTCTCAGGTTTTGCGGCATTCAGCAGGTCGTAGCACTGCGCAGCATCCAGGTTTCGGCTGCCTTTGCTGTCGGTGAGTTGCACGGCAGTTTCCGGCACGGATTCTTGGTGAGAAGGCAGCAGCCTTACGCGCAGATGTCCCGAAATTTGCCCGTTTTGATGATGAAGGACATCAAGCATAGTCCCGCCTGCGTGATGAGCGGAAAGACTGATGAGGTAGGGCTCGCGCAGAAAAAAGTAGTGGTTCAGTGCCGCGTTCTCAGCGGAGGCCGGAAGCTGAATGAGGTGAATCTCCGCCCCCGCCTGTTGGTGAAGCGTGCGCAGGATTTCTGAGAACACAGGTTTGAGCGTCTCCGGCAGGGCCTGACCCATAAATCCGCGCCGCTGCCAGTAGGTCGTATCGCGCGTTACTGCAGAGCCGGTTTCCAGATCGGAGAGCAATCGGGGCGTGATACCATCATCCGAAACATCAAAAAAAATATCGCGCCTGCCGTTGGTCAGCAGTACAAGCGGTGCCCCGATTTCCAGGTTGTATCGCGAAGCCTGCATGGCTGTTTGCCGGGTGAGGCGGATATCCGGTGCTTTGCACTCTGCAAGCAGCCAGGGCCGGTGCTGTTTATCGAAGCAAAGCAGGTCGGTTCGCAGGGTCTGCCCCGTAATACGGGGTTTAACGGGCAGCTCCGTCGTAAACCGGCTTACAGGCAAGGCGCAGCTCAGGCGAAGCCATTCCACAAGCTGAAGCCGAACCCGCTCTTCCGGCCGGTCGGCAAGCACATTCTTCCGCACCGGATTCCAAAGCCGACGCTGCCCCTGTTCATAACGGATTTCCGGGAAATGACCGGTGAGCACGGAGACCGGCGATGGCTGTGGGGATGTATCCAAGGGACGTCCTTTTTTTGTGCGCAATTTACAAAATTGATGTCCCGAATGCTTTGATGGCGTACATGTGCCCAAATAAATCATAAGCCGATTAGCTGGTAGTAAGGGAAGTCTGCAGGGAAATGATTTCCCGAGTGCAGGGTATAGTTTATTATCCGGAAAAATCGTAGGATTGACAGACACCCCCAGCCCATACCGGGCGCGTGCGCAGGAATTGTGAAAAAGGATGGCGCATTTACCCTGCATTCACCAAATAACCGAATCAAACGCAACGTATGACAAGCCGTAAAGACCGCATTATCCGTGCCCTGCACCTGAGTCCGCACCCGGAAGGCGGATATTTCCGTGAAACCTACCGCAGCCCGCTGAATCTGCCGGTTCATCAGCAAACAGAAGCCTTCGAGGGTCCCCGCGCAGCCTGTACCGGCATTTATTACCTTCTCGGAGCCGGAGATTTCTCTGCCTTTCACCGCATTAAATCCGATGAAATGTGGCACCATTATGAAGGCGTACCCCTTACCATTCACCTGATTCACCCCGATGGCCTGTATCAGGCGGTGACAATCGGCGGGGATGTCGGTGCCGGTGGCCGGCCGCAATTTGTCGTGCCCGCCAATACCTGGTTTGCGGTAACGGTCGAGGCCAACCCGGAAACGCAACGCGACGCCTTCGCACTTACCGGCTGCACGGTCTCTCCCGGATTTGATTTCAAGGATTTTGAAATGGCAAACGGCTACATGCTCAAAAATGCCTTCCCCGAACATGCTGACCTTATCTCGGAATTGGTGAGAGAATAACCGGTGATGCGGAATGCTGAATGTTGATGGATGAGTCCGGGTGCGAACAGGGACGCGATCAATCAGACAATATGAGTCGGGTTCCTACGGTTGCTCATAAGCCGGTCGCCCACATTGCGGGGTAATATTGAGGTAACATTGCGGTAATACAAGCTTCATATCAGAAGGGTAATTCAGTACTTCATCTTTCTGATACCAATTTTTTGTATGAAATCCTGCCAATTTACCCGTTCAGGCCTGTTTACGCTTTTTCTTAGCTTGCTGATATGCGGGCTTTTTTCATTTTCTGCACCTGTGCACGCCGTCGCTGCGGAATCGGCTGACAGCACCGCATCGGTTCAGCGGGACTTACTGCAAACCCTTCGCGACAACGGAGTGATTACTGCGGAGCAGTTTGAACGCCTTATGCGGCAGTCCGCCGGAGAAGCTGTCCGCACCCGCGATTTGCTGGATGATGACGATGATTTCGGCTACACCCAAACAGATACCAGAACCCGGCGCTTCCGGGTGCGTTCTGAGGATGGCCGCGACCTGTTCAGACTCCGGGGGAGGCTTTATATTGATGGGGCGGGGAATTTCCTGGATGACCGTAAGAACACGGTGGATGACAACCGCGAAAACCGCGGGAATCTGGCGCGGTATGGCACGATCATCCGCAGTGCGCGCCTCGGTGCGGAAGGGGTGATGTATGAGGATTTCCTCTGGCGGATGGAGGTGGATTTCCGGGATGAAGAAGTCCGGATTCGAGGCGCGTATGTGGAATACATCCGGCTGAATCCGCTGCGGATCAAAATCGGGAATATTAAGGAGCCGTTCGGGCTGGAATGGATGAATTCGCGCAACCGCGCGACCTTCCTGGAGCGCGCCGCCAGTGTGGATGCATACAAGCCCGACTGGAATCTCGGTATGGCGCTTGGCTGGCAGGGTAGCCGGTACAGCCTGAGCACCGCGCTGATGAGCGGGGGCGGGCTTATCAATGAGCGGCAGCAAACGGGCGGATATGCGTTTGCGGGTCGGGCGACTTTCGCGCCTTACATGGGCTTTGATTCGTACACGCATCTCGGGTTTTCATCGAGCTACCGGGTGAATGCGTTCACAGAGCGCATTGACGGGAATTTTGATCAGCAGTATGTGGATGTGCGGATGCGCACCCGAACGGGCACCCGCGCTATTGATGGCCGCTTCATTGGGGCCGATGATATTGATGATGTGGTGGATATCACCCGTTATCACGCGGAGGCGGCTTTCGGCATTGGCCCCGTACACATGCAGGGTGAATACACGATTGTGGATGTTCGCCGCGATTTCCTCAAGCCGGACCTCAGCCTCGGCGGCTGGTACGTGCAGGCGGGCTGGTTCCTGACCGGTGAGCGGCGGGTGTACCGTCCGGACCGCGGCAACTTTGGCGCGATTGTGCCTAACCGCAATTTCCAGCCGGGCTTTGGGCCCGGTGCCTGGGAGCTTGCTTTCCGCTATGCGCATGTGGACTCCAACGATCAGGACTACGACGGCGGCGAGATGCGCCATTTCACGGCGGGCCTGAACTGGTACCTCAACCGCGAAACCCGTTTGATGCTGAACTACATCTACCTCGATGCCGAACGCCTGAACGGCAAGCGTACCAAAGGCAGCCTGATTGCAGCGCGGGTGCAGTTTGAGTTTTGAGAAATTTGTGGTTAAGGGGTAGGGCAACAGCGGTTTAATGGTACCGCCTTGGCAGGCAACGGGAGGGCGGGATGTCATGGGGCTTGGTTGCTGGTAGGAAGTTATCCGTCTCGGGTGTTGTGAAGCTTCCACGTCAAAGCCTGCCCTGTAGGGGCAGCATGTGGGTAGAAAAAACGGTCACCGCGAAAAAAACAGCGTGCCGTAGGTACGCCCTGTGCATGCCGTTGTTTGGGAATAGCACGAAGCGCAAAACAGGGGGCTCAGATAGATGATTGCACCGTGCCGGGTTTGTCACGGGCTGTACGCCCGGCCCGCGGTCGTGCCTTCGGCGCGCGAGGGGTAATTGGGGGGTGTCGATTTTTCTACGAAGATGGCGCTCCTAGGAGCTGGGGATTGGGCAGGTCCGGCGTCAAGCGTTGATGAAGGTACGGTCATTTCGGGGATAGTGCGGGATTGCATTACGTGGCCCGTGGCCCGCGAACCGCGTGCCATCTACGGCGCGAAAGCTGCCGGGTTTTTGGTTAACTTGGGAGGTATCATCCCAAATCCATCCGGAAAAATATCCTCCGTTTAGCACAAACCGCAATGAAACAACAAATCCGTAAGCTGATGCTGATTTCGGCTTTCGCCCTTTCGTTTCTGATTCTCATCATCATTATCAATCAGCTCGTGCAGTTCTCGGCTGTTATAGCGCGGCTGAACGAAACGGCCGGACTTGTTTTCCTCATCCTGAGCCTTTCAGTGCTGCTGCTCTCGGTGAGTTTGCCGGTTCTTGCCTTCCTGAAATTACCGGGTGCACTGATTCCGCCGCCCGTTTCCGAAGGTCCGGCCTATGAGGCGCATCTGAAGAAGCTGGCCCGCCGGCTGAATCAGAACCCCTCTGTACAGGCGCACATGGGACTGATTGAAGGCGAGGAGCAGATACAGGGCGCACTCGTGTACCTGAACGGCGAGGCGACCGAAAAGGTGAAACAGGCAAGCAGGCGGGCGTTTTTTACGACCGCGATCTCTCAAAACGGTGCGCTTGATGCGCTGTTTATCCTCGGCCTGCAGTTCCGGCTGATTTGGGACATCGCGCATGTGTACAGTCAGCGGCCTTCCCTGAAAGACCTCGGATTTCTGTACAGCAATGTTTTCGTGACCGCGCTGGTCGCCTCCCAACTCGATGAAGCCGAGTATTTCGAGATGATCGAATCGGTCATCACTACGAGCATCGGTTCGGCGGTTACTTTCGTGCCGGGCACCGCGCTCATCGTGAATTCTGCCCTCAACGGCACCTCAAACGCTTTCCTGACTCTGCGTATCGGCATGATCGCGCAGGAATACTGCAGCGCTATCGTTCGTCCTGAGCGCCGTCTGCTGCGCAACTCCGCAACGGTAAAAGCCGCCCGCATGCTCGGCGTAATCGCCCGCGACGCAACCGCCGACCTGATTGCCATGACCGGCAAAGCTGGCATGAACAAAGCGGGTCAGGCGGGAACTGCGGTTGGCGATTGGTTTAAAGGGTTGTTTAGGGGATGAGTTCAGAGTTCAGAGTTCAGAGTTCAGAGTTCAGAGTTTGGAGTTCAGAGTTCGGAGTGGAAAGTGGAAAGTGGAAAGTGGAAAGTGAAACGTTGTTATCTGACTATTCTTCAACTTTTGCCGTCCGCCGTCTGCGGTCCATATTTTCTCCCCCGTCATCCTAAAAAAGCCGAAATAAAGTCTTGACACGCGCGGCGTTTTCAGCGTATATTTGAGTCTTCCAAAAACGCGGGATGTTAGCTCAGTTGGTTCAGAGCACCTGCCTTACAAGCAGGGGGTCGGGGGTTCGAATCCCTCACATCCCACAAAAATTAGAAAGCCGTTCAGATTCAGTTCTGATCGGCTTTTTTTATGGGATGGATTTACCCGGAAGAGTCGCATGGCACAGCTTAGATTCACCGTCGGTGAGAAGTTGCCGGTGGGGGATTTCCGCAGCTGTGAGAATGATGATGAAACTGAGGCGTTAGACCGGACTTGGGTGTAATTAGTTTTGGAAGTCGGGAGAGTGCGAATTGCTGCTACAAATTGCGCGGAAAGGTGAAACAAGGTCAACCAAATGTTGCTGCCGACCGTAGAACAAAAGGTGACTTTCAGCAAACCCCGGAAGGCAAAAAAGAAATACCGACGATATGCGTGCTAAACCCTTCCCCAAAATGCTGCTTCTTTATCCTTCAACGGTGAACCCGGGTAGAAGAGCTTTGATGCGCACAGCCAATATGGGGCAAAAAGCGCCCGCGTGATAAGGTTTCACCTCAACATTGTATCAGCAGCCTTCAGGTATCCTTCAAACCCAAAAAAACTCAAACCAGAACACTGCGATGAGAGCCCTCTTCAAAAATCACCCCCTTTGGTGGGGCCTGCTGCTCACCGGCACCCTGCTTGTTTCCCTGATTACCACAAAATCCGGTCTGAGCTTTTTCAACCTCCTCAACAGCATGGCCGGACATCTCCTTTTCGCGACCATCATCGCGGTAGTCCCGGCTCTCATTTTTTGGCTCCTCAAACGTCCGCTGAGTACCCAATGGATCATGGTACTTTTTACCGTTGGATGGACGATTTTAGCCGCAGCTAATTTATGGGCGATGCCGTAGGTCGCTCAGCAGACCCGGGGCCATAACGATTGGCGTAAAAGCTGACCTCTTTGCCTAAAAAACCAAGCGTGACGCGCTTCAACGCAAAAAAGACAGAGCGAGCCGGAAACCTGCTGATCAGTCCGCTACACCAATCTTAGGCGGTTCCCCGCCAAAACCGTTTCTCAATCCGCCGCACATCCTCCGCATTTTTCAGCGTTTGCAGGTAGGCGTGCAGCTCCAGGAGCACATCATCCGGCTGACCCATAAACGGTGGTACATAAATCGCATTCCCGTAACAGTTCATGACCTTTAGCGGGGTGTCCTCCACAATCAGAATCCGCTCCTTCCGGTAGCCGATGCGGATGATCTTTTTTAACTGCTTGGTGTACTCGTAATCCGGCAGCAACTCGCCGAAGCGTGAATTTGCCCGCTCGCGCTTGTAGGTGCAGCGGCTGCGCCCCCAAACAAAATGGAACAGCGACCGGTGCGTGGGCAGCGCATCAACCATGGCCTCTACATAATCATCCGTGCCTGATGACCAAATCGCAAGCTCAAAATCTTCCGCGCACTTCCGGAGAAAGTCCGCGACATGCGGCCTGAAATATACCTGAAACCCCAGCACTTCTGCATCAGGCACCCTGCCGTCAACGCGCGTATCGGCGGCATGAAGGAGGGTTTCATCGAGGTCGAGGATGAGGAGGATGGGGTGGGATGCCAAATGAATTAGGTGTTATTCAATAAAGTATGAAGACTAGCCGGAATTTGATCTATGGGATCAAATTCCGATGTTGATATTTTGAATTGTAATGAATTATGCGGAATAAACAGAATTGGAATTTAAAATTGATTACTTATATTAAGGGCGCATCTGAGTTTGTAAATTTAAAACAAGTTAGGGAAGATGAATACAAAAACGGCTCTGCTTCGCATTTTATCAAACAGTACTGATGTTGCTGCAACCAAATGGTTATACGAACTTGCCGTCAATATTGGAGTTGTCTACATTAGACATAGGGTGAGAAAAGGCTCAATAGATCTGGATTTTCTTCATAGCGACGAGATGTATGTTGCACAAACAAGTGTTGCAGAGCTATTTGCCAGGGATGATGAAAACAAATTTAAGTGTTTGTGCGGATGTGAGTTGTTGCAAAATATAGAGCAGTCTGCTTTGCAAGATGTGGAGATTCAATTTAAAAGAGTTGTTGTTACGAAAGTTAGGGATGGCATATATCTGTTGTATAAACAACACGATGCCCAACTAAATAGGATACTAAGAAATCTAAAAACATCTTTTGCTAACTTTTCTGATTTAAATATTTCTGATACAGGGATTGTGCATTTCGCAAATTCAAATGAAAATAAGGAAACGATACCTGAGCAAATTTTGGAAAGAATTATCGTTAATGCTGCAAATAGTACAGTAAATACTCCTCAGCTGCTTGCGAAGCTTGTTGAATCTTTTAATAGGTATCAAGAATATAATATTTCGATCAACCTTACTGAGCTTGCAATACTCATACGTTCAGCTGCATATAGTATTGGTAATGTATCAAATAATTTTAGCATTGGAACAGAAGAAATTGCTGAGGCTGAGTGTTTAAAAGCTGTTATCGAAAAAGCAATCAAAAAAATAAAAAAACGATATAAACCAGGATATGTAGAGAAAAAAAAGATGCCGGATTGGCTGTTTGAGAGTTATCTAAGCTCGATAAAGAATTTATACCTGGCAAAACTCACCAATGGAGATTCGGCAGAAGGGTCTATTTTTTACTATCTTAAAGAGGAAATTCCGAATCTTAAAAATGAAGAATATCGGGATGGACACCGGGTTACTGTAGAATATCTCATTAAGCTTTCAAGAGAACAGATATTAGCGGATTATCGGAAAATTTGATTTTATGCATTTGGACTAAACTGCGAGGAATAGGTTAAAATGGAACATCTTACTTTTCACGAAGTGGAGACTCTCGTGTTTCGCAGGGAGACTCTGACCAATTCGACTATATCGAGTATGCTAAGTCATATCCAAATTTGTGAGGTTTGTCGAAACATAGCAGAAATGGAACAACTTTTGTACGCTGAATTCCGCAAGAATACGCAGGCGGAGGTTAGGCCACCTTACAGAATGATTTTAAAGCACAAAAATTTTTCCAAAAAGAGAATGCCAGGTAAAATCCGGCTTGCTGCCGATACAGCCGTTGTGTCATCTGCGGGCTTTAGTAATGTCGGAACGTATATTTCAACTGAATATGGGTTGCTGATTCGGTTCAGTTTAGATAATAACAATGGAAGACTCTCTGTCACGGCGCTTACAGCCCACGAGGATGTTGATTTATCATACCTGTTACTTCGATTGGAAGGGCAAGAAACCTTTATTCAACTAAACAAAGATGCGAAAGGTGTCATTCCTGCAGAATTGGTTTCAACCTCAAACCGAAGCTTTATGTCAGACATCGAAATTATATTTCCAATGATAAAGTTTGATTTGAGACCGGCCGAAATGGAATATTCAAATGGCGATTTAAGTGTGCAGGTTGTGGTTGAAGATAGTCGAACCACCTTCATTTGGAAAAAAATGTTTGCGTACCTGCCGGATGTTAAGCGGGCTTATCTTATTGATGAAGGGGGACTAGCCATCAATAGATTGGTTGATAGCAGTTCTTTTACATCTACATCCGGGCCAAAAATTCAAAGGGTAGCGCTATATCCTGCTTAATCCCTCTAAGAGTCAGATTGGTTGCATAAAATAACTTTGTCCGTTACAATCCGATTATGTTTGATTTTGATGACGAACACGACCTTCTGATAGACTCGCTTAAAAGGTCAGAATACATACCACTACTTCCTGTTAAGATTCAGAGTTTATTAACACTTTACCTTAAGGACGTAAGTCGTTATGAGCTTTATCTGAAGGAGTTATTTAGTGAGATATCGGGCGTGAAAAGGACAATACATCTGTTGGGCGCCGAGCCGGAGGTCTATTTAAATTTAGGGTACCAACTAAATAACAGTCTGGGGCACCTCAATTATGCAGGTTTGGGTTCGCTTGCATTAAGGTGTCAAAAGAAAATTAAACTTTTGGCATTGGCTTCTTTATGGTGTGTCTGTGATTACATACAAATAATAAAAGACGCCTCATTTGAAGACTGCTTTGATGATTTAGTATCACTGATAAATGAGCTCGGGCCGGAACAAAATGAAGTTCAAAAGTTTTGTGATTTGGTGATCAGCAATACCAAGGATTCAGGCCTAAAGCGTAAAGCTCTGGTTTGGAAGCAATCAGGCAAGTCTATAAAAGAGGAGATTTGGTTGCCTGTCGTAGCGTCAGATATTCAAGGCGCAGAAGTCAGCGGAGGCTTAATTCGCGTACGTCTCATACATACCGCCTATGATGAGGCACTTGATAAGGATTATTTTCACCCTCTAATAAACACACCGAAAGATGAAAATAGCAAGGAATATGTGTACTCAAACCCTGTTGCAGCAGCGAGGGCAGTATTTGGGAAAAACCGCAATACACCCGCAGTTCAGCTATTGATAGGTGTTGAAGACGAACAGGCATATTGCACAGGGCACTCAATGGGAGCTTCTTTTGGCTTGCTCGCGTTTTTGGCTTTAGAAAAGCTTGGTTCAGATCACCAAAGGCCTTTTTTTCCCGGAGGTCTTGCCGTAACCGGAATTATTGAAAAAAATGGAACTATTGGAGCTGTTAGTCTGGAGTCGATTGAAGAAAAGGTTAACGCGTGTTTCTTCGGTCCGGTAAGCATACTTGTGTTACCAGCCGGTAATTATGAAAAAGCATTAGTTGTGTGCGAGCGTCTCAGGGAGAAATACCCCGCAAAAGAACTCGCGCTGGTTGGCGTAAACTCACTGGCAGATATGATCTCAGACCGGAGAATTATCCAGTATAAAAAAATACCTTTGCTGAGACAGGCAGGAAACTATATACAGCGTAACAAAACCCTTATTTTAAGTGCAATCAGCCTGTTAATGCTCGTTGTGTTAATTTCCAAGACGATGGAACCAATTGACCAAAATCCTGCGAAATTTGAGCTTGAGCTAAGCCGGATTATAGTTTTAAATCAGGCAGGTCAATATCTAAGCAGCATTCCAATAGATGATGCTACGTACCGAGAGCTTGTAAAAGACCAGAATCATATTCGTTTTTACGATATCAATAATAATGGAAGAAACGAGATCATATTTCTTCGGAATAACTCTCTAACTAACAGTAACTCTGTAACGCTGACGGTATTGGATGTCCGTGACAGAAAAGAAATCTGGAGCAGAAGTACAGTACTAAGTGCTGATTTTAGTCATAATCCGGATATCATTAACCGAAACATGTCAAGTACAGGCTTCTTAATTATTCCGGGTGATGGTATCAGAAGCCCCAAAATTATTCATACGGCCTCTTTGAACTTTTTTCCGTTTGCCATTGAGCTACTTGACCTTCGTTCGGGTGAACTGATCAGCAGCTATTTGCACTCAGGGAGACTAAATGATTTGCGGATTCTGGAAAACTCAGACGGAGATCCGCAAAGTGTAATTTTCACCGGGGTAAATAACAGTTTCAGGCAGGCAATAATAGGCGTTTTGCAGATAGATGAAATCAGAGGTCAGTCTCCTTCGCAGGGACGGCATAAAGCGCAGGACTTACCGGTTGCTGTCCATGAACACTATATCAGATTGCCTAAAACAATACTCTTCGAAGCAGGTCGCACTAACAATCTGCTGAGCAAAGGAAGAAGAATCAGTTTGCTGCATGATAAAATTAGCGTGAGGATTGATGATCTGGTGATGGATCGTTCTTTTGGGAACGGTAATGGGCAATTGATCTGGTACTTTACTAAGGGTTTGAAGCCCTTAGGTATTGGGCTTACCAACGCTGGCGATGCTGTAATTCAGAACTTAATTGATGAGGGCAAGTTGGAGCACTTTCCGTTTACAGCCGAATATATAGAGTCGCTTTTAGAGCAGGTCTCATATTTTAGGCATGGTGAATGGGTACGAAAACATTCAAAGTAAACGATCTTATTTACTGTTTAAATTAGATTTAAGAAACTGACGGGCGAACAGACGGGTATGAATTAACAACTATTTTTCCGCAAGGGATAAAAAACCAAAGGATAAGTGCTGATAAATATGAATTCATAAACTACATTTTTTGGTCAACCTTCTGATTAATATTGCAATAGCTTTCCTTTTGCTGTCTGCTGAAACGAGGGAAGTGTTAATTCAGACTGAGACAGGTGCACTTGTTAGTGTAAATGGAGTTGTTGCGCAAGAAGTAGGGGTGGGAGTGTATAGAGTAGCATTTGCAGAGAATTCAGAAGCAGGCAGAGTTATTGAAGTTTTTGTAGAGAAGCCGGGATTTATTCCAAAACATATGACATTTCCTGCGAGTCAGTCTTTGGATAATGGTGGTGTTTTAGAAAAAAATATAATATTAAATCCAGCCTTTGCTTCAAATGTAAATAAGCAGAATGAATGGTACTTTATTCTCGGTATGCTTTTTGTCCTATTTGCTTGCGTATTAGTTTTTCTCTATTTCTATTCCGGCGTAAATTCATTATCCGTACAAAAGTTGATTAACAAAAAAAAGTTTACATCGAAAGAAAAATATATAGAGGAAGATCCAAATGTATTTAACGAGGAAAACGAAGATAATTCAAAACAATTAACACAAGAAGAGTCAGAAGAGAGCGACATAAGGGCAGAAGAGCCAAATGTCGTGGATGATAGCCAATATCATCATAAATACATGCCCAAAGAATGGGTGTCGGATGATCAGGAAAAAGATGTGGCTTCCAAATCTATCATACTTGATGGGAAAAATTTTTTGGTACTGAAGCATTTGGCAAAAGGTGGTGTTGCTGATTTGTTTCTTGTTCAAGATATGAATGGTAATCAGCTGGTGCTAAAGCAGATGTCGCAATTTTTAGACGATGATGATATGAGAAAGAAGTTTATAGGCGAAGGTTTTGCAGTTAAGAGAATAAACCAGCACACCCCAAATGCTCCAATCGTTGAAATATTCAACTATGGACAAATGATAAATGATAGTGGCGAAACCGTACCTTTTATTTTAATGGAATATTTAAAAGGTGCTAACTTAACAAATATAATTAAAGAGAATAGGTTGAGTTTCCATGATAAAATTGTTATTTCAATACAATTAATGGATGCTATTGACGCTGTGCATAGCACAGGAGTTCTTCACCGTGATATAGCTCCGGATAATATAATGGTTACTGAAGAAGATACTCCAAAGATTAAATTAATTGACTTTGGAGTAGCAAAGCATGACGTAGCATGGCTCTCAGGTTCTTCCTATGGTGCCCTGTACGGAAAGCCAGCCTACATGTCACCGGAGTATCTTGAAGGGACTACCGAATTAGATTATCGTTCTGACTATTATGCCTTAGGTGTACTGATGTATGAGCTGTTCTCTGGCAGTTTGCCTTTTAAAGATAAAAATCCTTATGCGATTGCTGAAATGCATAGATTTAAAGAAGTGCCTAAGTTAGAATCCGTGCCTGATAAGATCACTGACATAATATATATGTTACTCGAAAAGAAACCTGGTCAAAGACCAAATTCACTTCATGAAATAAAATTAACTTTAAAAAACATGATTAATTATGAATACTAAAATAATAGCAAAATATTTTGCAATAGTCGTCGTGTGGCTATTCGTAGCAACTGATGTTTCTGCTCAAACTGAGTTGAATATTCAAGACCTTCAAAACAACATATCAAGGTATTTGGACCGTGCAGTTATCATTGAGGGTGTGGTCGATCAGCATATTGATGATGTTGGTGATCTCGGAGCTTATGTTGTTCGTGACAGGTTTAATGACGTTATTAGGGTAAGAACCTCAGATTCAAAGCCTCCACTAAATACAACCTTAAGAATTTCAGGGATATTTACAGAGGGTGCAGCAATACGTGGGGAAAGAACTTTTTTTGTACTTGAGTCAAGTCGCGAATTTACAGATGTTGGCGGAAGCACGGTAATGCTAACCCTAAATTCTAACCCGTCCGGCGCTACAATTATCATGAATGGCGTAATGCAGGGCACAACGCCTGCTAATCTTATTTTGCCTCAGGACCGAAATGTAATGTTACAGTTACAGAAGAATTTTTATAACGATAAAACCATTTCGGTTGTAACACGAAGGGATAATATTATTCGTGAAGTTAAATTAACAAGATCTGGTTTATATTATGTAGCAACCTTTTTGGGGATTGGTTTGATTTTAGCCTTAATTGGTATTGTTTGGTTTGCAACAAAAGATACAAGTTCTGGAGGTTCCGGAGTCACAGGTTCTACAACAGGTGGAAATCGTGGTGAAGGTGGAAACAGAGGTCAGGGTGGAAATAGTGTTAGAAAACCAACAGATACTGAAGACCAAAAACCATCTGTTGTTGAAAACAAGACTGTAAAAATGAATGTTCTTCAAGGCAGAACTGTCAAAGTGCGCAGAGGTTATTTTAGTGTTCTGGAAGGTATCTCAGAGCCTAAAGAATTGCGACTCTATATTGATCCAAAATCATCTGCAAATGAGTATACATTTGGTAGGGATGACATCAATAGTGTAAATCACTTTCAACTTAAGGACATGACAGTAAGCCGTAAACAAGCAGTCCTTGTTGTTGAAAACAACGGACCGTATACTATTGTCAACAACGCCAAATCAGACTCTAACCCCACAAAAGTGAACGATGAAGAAATGGCACCTTATGAAAGTCGTGCCCTCAACCACGGAGATATTGTTCAAATGGGCAATGTTAAGTTAGAGTTTAGGCTTAAGTAATAATCCAATGAGCAAGGCTTTGCCAATTGTTAGTGTACACCAGGAACAGGGACGCCGATCCTACCAGGAGGATCGGTGTCTTTATTTGTATGATTGCATACAGGATGTACCATTTGCTCTAATTGCTGTCGCGGATGGTATGGGAGGTCATCGTGCCGGTGATATTGCTGCTGAAATAGTGATAGCCTCCCTTGAGCGTTACTATAAAGAATTAAAAAATAACTTCACCCGTGACTTAAGAGAGCTTAAAGCAAACGCAGTTGAAGCAATCCTTGAGGCTAATAAAGAAATAGCTAAAGCGGCGCAGTCTGACAACGAAAAGGCTGGTATGGGTACAACGCTCGTTATGGCTATTATCCTGGGAAATAAGGCGGTTTTCTTTAATGTTGGTGATTCAAGAGGATATCTTTTTGATGAACATACGTTGGACCAAATAACAAAAGATCATTCGGCAATTCAACAAGCCGTTGATAAAGGTTATGATGTTTCATCGTTAAATATAGGTTCGAATGTACTCGTAAACTGCTTAGACGGAAGCTCAGATACGGAGGTTGATGTCTTCCCGGCACTTGATGGTTTTGACATTTCAAATAAAGGAATATTACTCTGTTCTGATGGTGTTTCTGGATTTGTTGAGGAAAATATAATATTAAGTATTTTAAACCAGCAATCGGATAATTATGCAAGAAAAATTGTTGAGGAGTCATATAATAATGGTTCTGATGATAATATAACTGCTATAGTATTAAGTCGTGATGATAATACTGAAGACCATAATCCTATTCAATATGTTGGTGAAGATGGAAACGAAGAAATTTTAAGTAAAGGTGAATTTCGGGAAAATAAAGCCAATTCACTATATGTACTGCTGGTTGTTGCATTATTTGTAGCTTCATTTTTATTAGGATATATAATTAGAGATATGGATATATTTGGTTCCAAAACGGATGAGTCTGCAGTAATTTTGTCTAATGGCGAGGACACTATTGAACAAAGTGAAACAGGGCAAAGTGGTGAAACTGATAGTAATGGAAATAATACAGTAAATAAAAATAGTGGGTTTGAAGTAAATATACTTTTTGGTTTGCCTAACACAGTTAATCCTGAAGAGTCCGGAAATGATTGGTTTGTTCTTAAAGGTAATGTTGCTATGGTGGATGATAGTATTCGATATAGTGGATTTGAAATTATAAGTCCTGATAGTAGCCAAAAGGAATTTGATTTAACACAAATAGTTCCTTTGAATCATTTGCATGAAGCCGTTAAATATATGAGAAGCGAGTGTAGTGGTCAATTTGTTTTGAATTATACTGTAGGTAAAGGTGATACTGTAAGAAAAATTGAACGTTGTACACAAGTTAGTGTGCATGAATGGCGTGATAAACCTGCAGATCATAGTAATATTCAAGTTGGTGAAGAGTTTGTGATTCTTGGTACTATGCCAGATAATCTACAATCCCAATCAGAAGAGTCGAACTAATAATATGATTTATATAAATAACATACACGCAAAGCTAATCTTTATCTGTTGGGTAATCGTATTCGTTGTAAGTTCATGCGGACCAACTGAAAAAGTTCATCGTATTGACCTCGAAGATACTTTTCAGGATGAAATTAGCAGAGATACGAATGATGATGTTGAAACTGCTGAAAATTTACCTGATGTGTTCTTTATTGGGGGCATAGTGTCAGAGCCTGTTGTTGTAAACGGAGACACTACATTTGTCCCGCTTCCTGACGTTACAATAGAAATTCGTGACGAGTCCAGGTTTCTTTTTGCACGGGCAAACACCGGGCTGAGAGGGCAATTTTATGTCGAACACCGTAATATTCAGCCCGGGCGGGAATATTTTATAATGCTGGTGACAAGAGACCGTAGAGCGACCGATTTGATCAACTACAATTTTGAGCTTCACTCCGATATGTCAATAATTGTCGCAGAGAACTTTATTTCATTCAGAGGATCAGATTGGGACGATCGTGCCATATTGAGGGGATCAACAGTTCCTCCAAGGACAGAACAATAATCAACTTTTATAGTATAGTTTGCTATGGTAAAAAAAATGACATTCTATCACATTGTGACTGCAGGGCTGAAAATTATTTTGGTAATGTACCTGTCATTATCGCTCTCAAGTTGTTCCCAAAAAACAGAGGCAAATCTTACGATAATTAGTTGCATTGATCAGGACGGAGAGATTCTGACTGGAACTGCTGAGGTGCGTATCAATGGAGTACTGCATGAAATTGATTGTTCTGCTGTGAATACAATTTCATATAAAATAGCTGGCGATCGAATACCTTTACAGTTTTCAGGCGGAGAAATGCCAGGGTACGTTCTTATTTCACCCTCAGAAACTTTGCCTATAGGCGAAAGCGGGCTTGAAGTTGAACTTGGATTTCGTTCAACGGCAAATATGATTGAAATCGTAATAAATACATGTCTTGATGATAATGAGTTACCGGTAGATGATGTTTTGAAATTTACTGTTGACGACAAAACGTACAACATCAATTGTCCGGATGGAAAAAGAATATTCGTTGAGAAAGATCAGTCTGAGTCTGACAGAGGTATTGAGTACGCAGTTGCAGGTGAAGGCTTTCGATATAGCGGTGATGGCTCGATCAGTTTTAGGGAGGATCAAAAACAGTATTATTTAACGCTAATGGTAGAGTCTGTTGCAAACCTGTCAATTAACAATGCTCCCGATGCATATACAGTTGCCCTTAAAAACGAGAACGAAAACAGGACCTTGTTTTTTGAAGGTCAGGACTATTTTGAAGGTCTGCCAACAGGTAGATATTTACTTGAAATTGAAGCAGAAGGGTTCGAAACTCTGTCTGAAACGATTGAACTTGTGCGGGGAGATAATGCCATCACATTTGTATCCGCGCCAGTGATTGCCACAGGTATTATCAATTTTGATATAATACCAGAAACAGCCAATGTTAGTGTGACTTCGATAGCTACAGGCGAAGAATTCCCCGTTCAGTCAAACGATCAAAGTCTCGCTCTGCCCGTAGGTGACTACAGCTGGACAGCTGACGCCGATGATTATAAGTCTGAAAGCGGACAAATAGAATTACGCAGAGGCGAAAGCAATTTAAATATAACGCTTCAGCCAATTGAAGTAATGGGTGAACTTGTAGTAGCAGTACGGCCGGCGAACGCAAATATAAGTGTACGAAATACAAGTAATAATCAGATAATACAGCCGGGCACGAATGAGTTACTGCAGCTCACGCCCGGAGTGTATGAATACGATATTGAGTTAGCCGGTTTTAATTCAAGAACAGGTACTGTCGAGATCAGGCCCGGGAGCGCATCCTCAATTACTGCTACACTAAGTGAGGTATCAATACTCAGCTTCATAGATGACATGCAACAAGCTCGAAGTATCACAGATGCCTCAAGATTACTCAGAAGCAAACCCGCACAAGCGCCAGGTTTATCGGCTGAAAACAGACTTAGATATCATAATGAGCTGTACAGGCTTGCTGTAATATTATACGAAGGAGGAGATATACGAGATGCAGTTAATGTTTTTGAGTACCTGGTCTCAGAAGATAATGCCAATTTTCAGGCCAGGCTTGCATTGGGAAATCACCTGGTGAGAAGCGCTTCTAACTTAAACGAATTAACTGAAGCAAGAGAATTTATACGACCCATGTTTGGCAGTATGCGTTTTAATTACCCGCCAAATGACAGACAAAGGGTTGAACTAACTGCCAGATATTTTTATGCATTAAGTTATTATGAGCAAATACGTTTAACAACGGATACCGACAGAATGGGAGTCGTTGCAAGACAAGCCATATCTCAGCTTAGGGATGTTCATGCGAGGTTTTCAGAGGTTGATAACCTGTCTTCAGATCTGCAAAACTACAAAAATGATACTTTGAACCTCATTCAGGTTGTTGAAGCAGATATTCTCTTCGGGATTAATTAACAATTAGATTACCATGAAAATTATTTTAAGCAATATAATTATAATACTTCTTTTCATACCGGAGCTATCATCAGCGAGACAGGCGGTATCATTGCAAAATCAAACTGAGGGTGAAAGAGAAGTGAAGGCGGTGATTAATCCATCTAATGTAAATTTGTTTTCTTATGTTGCCGAACGTGACAACGCTCTGAATTTAGGGTACTTTCAGACAAGTGGTAATGGTTTTATCCCTGTTATGTCACTATGCAGATATACAGAAACTGTTAGAGACGATATCGGCAGAGAAGAGGAAATCATTACGAATAAAAACTGTGATGATTTTAACTGGAGGCCGGTGTTGGATGAGAATGGCAGGTATTGGTTCTTATTCACATCAAGATCAGAAAACAGAATATATGCAGGTTATGTTGGCAAAAGTTTGGATTGTAGTACAGCTGAAGCCTGTAATTACTTCCCTTTAACCATAAGTCTGCCAAGAGGAGACGGTTCTCTGCTACGCCCGCAGTGGGCGGCTGACGGAACTGCTTTTATTTTCGAGTTCGGGGGTAACGTTTTTAAGGTTTCGGGTATCTTAAGTCCTGAGATGATGCAAGAACAGGAACTGCTCCCGATACTTTTTATTGAAAACGCAGCATATCCTAATTGGTCACATAATCAGGAATTCATAGCATTTGAGAGAGATGGTGATATTCTTGTGTTTAATTATGGTTTGTTTCTGCGTGACAAATCACAAGATCTTTACAGTGTAAATCAGAACTTGCCGGCGGATCGGGCTTTTGAAAAATCAAGACCTTTTTGGTCTTCTGATGGTGCACATCTTTCATATTTTGTGCCCGAAATAACGCAGTCGCATAATGCGTCAGAACAAGAGGATAATTTTAGCTGGAACATACTCATTAGAAGTTTGATTACTGAAGGAGAAGATTTTGGGTTTCGGCCACTAAACAGAGAGCGTTTTCAGGTTAGGGGAGTTTCGAGAGCGCGCGATACGCTCACAGGCCCAATGGTGGTGAATTTTTTAACGGGTGAAGACGAACGTGTTTTCACAGGATTTGTAAACAACGATCCGGATAATAATTTCCCGGTAATTTTAAGATCCATACGTGCAGACGGGCGTCAGTTATCAACAACGATATCAGATCGTAATCATTTCAATAATGATTATGTCGCAATGATGCCATCTGAAAATACCATACGTTTTATATACAGCTCGCAAATGGATGGTGAATTAAATCTTAATTTTGCAACTTGGGAATCACAAGATCATTCGTTTACAGCTCCTTATACGTTCCAGAATGTTGGTCAAAGGGATGCACTCATCAGATCAGCCCTAATTCCGGGATATGGTCAACTGTTTAAAGGTCAGCAAATAAAAGGATATAGTCTGATGGCAGGGGCTGCAGTGCTCACCGGGGCAGGTATCTATTTCGGTTTGGAGGCAAAAAACGCTTTAGACGAATACCAAAGGCAGCTTGATGCATTTAGGGATCTCCTTGTTGGTAATGAGGCAACAAGTGCTGAACTAATGGATGTAAGAAGGAAGCGTGACCTTGCACTTGATGATCAAAAACGTTTTAACAACCTTCAAACCTTATCACTTACTCTTTTAGCCGCTGTATATGTTTATAATTTATTTGATGCGCAGCAAGGGTTTCCAATATACAGACGTGTTTCAAGAGAAGGGGTTAAGAATCGTGTTACGCTTAACGCTGATTTGCTGACTTCCCAAAGTGGATCAGTAATTTACCCTGGAGTACAAATCACTTTAAATGGATTGTAAGAAAAGGTTTTTTATGCTGCAAATAAAAAACATAAAAAATGAATGTATAAAATGCTTTCAGCTATTTTTCATACTTGTATTGCTTGGTTTTATTCCGGGCAAAGAATGTTTTGCACACAATCGTGACATTATTTCTGAAATAAATAATGTCACAAACAGTTCTTACGGATCCAGTGCAAGTAATAGTTTGGAAAAATTGCTTTCGTACGCTGAATTGTATAGGCTCTCGTATTATTACTTTCTTGAATTATCTCTGTACTATATCACGTCTGATTATGAAGATACAAACACAAATGAATTGCAGGTTGGCAAGAGAATGAATGCTTTCTTGAATAAGAATCAATCACATGACCTTGAGTTTCCTGCCAGCTGGTTTGTGGATTCTTCGGATATACCAAATTGCAGCAATGTTGAAAAGTATTTGTCTGCATATGTTTGTAGTATTTTTGCTCAATTGCATAGTAAAGATGATGTTATGGATTCAAACGAAATCCGTAAAATCCTCACGCAAATATCTTCAACAAGCAGAGCACAGTTGCTTGACGAAATAAATGAGGCATCCGATTTGTATTCTTTAGATACGCTATTGTCAAAATGGGCCGACATGTATCATGCATATTGGGTTGCATATTATCAATTGGCCAGAAAATACGCGTTTGAGATGCTAAATACAGTAGATTCATTTGAATATACGATAGCTGCATACGCTCTAAGAGAACTGACATTTTTTGAAAGCAAAAGCTATCAGGGTTCGGATATATTGTATCAGATGGTTGTCAACCTTGGTAGGGTGTTCGCAACAAATTCAGCATGTGGGGAGACGGAAGAACAGTTGGTCACTGACATGTTATCAGAATATCAGGCTATAGGACTGTCTTATGCTGTGGGTTATGCTTTGCACTATTGCAATGCGGACCGCATGTCAGGTTTATTTCTTACAAAACTTGAGCAACTATTTAACCTCATGCGAGAAAGAAGTCAGTTCACCATGAATCAGCGTCAAACTATGTTGCAAGCCATTTATTTGCTTGATAAAAATCTTGCAGCTGAGCTGTTCCGTAATTATGTGCAGCGTATTAACGCATTAGATCAGGCTCAAAATGACCGGGTTGCTGCAGTTTTATTTAGTGCGCTGAATCTGTATCAGGAAAATGCAGATATGAGATCGGATTCTCGTCTGTTAATTGAGCGCTTATTGCGTACAAACCCGGAATTTGGCCGTCTGTTTTTAGTATTACAGCTTGCAACCCTGCCACCGGATGATGTTCCTAACCAAATTATCAGATACGAACAATGAAAAAAAGTTACTTAAGCAAAGCACTACTACTTATTATTTTAGTCGTTTCTGCGCAAAGCCTTTTTGCACAACAAGGAACGCTTCGATATACTGAGGATGCCCAATTTGCCCGGCTTCATCCGTATGATAATGCGTCCGAAAGAGCAAATACCGCCAGAATTTTCTCCCTGATATTTGAACCCCTTTTTACGTATGACTATAATTTAGAGCAGTTCGAATACGCCCTTGCGAAAGAAATACTTGTACAACAGCCGCGAAAGGTAGTTATCAGACTTAAAGATAATGTGAAATGGCATGATGGGAAAAATTTCTCAGCTGATGATGTCTATTTTACTTTCGATAAAGCCATGAATTTCAACAGAAATGAAGCTGTTAGAAACAGACTGAGTGGCTTAATTGAAAACATCAATATATTAAGTGATGATCAGGTTGAGTTTGTTTTTAAGGAGGATGTAAGAGATCCAAAAGCTGAATTAAGCTTTATTTGGATTGTGCCAAAGCACAGACTTGAGGGGGATAATGCAACAGATTTTATAAGAAATCCAATCGGTACCGGACCTTACAGAGTGTCTGAGTTTAATATGAGTGGTATTACTTTTGAGCATTTCCCTGATTATCACGGTACTATAAGAGATATAGGTAAAATTGTTCGCAGGCAGACTATCGATCTTGATGCCCGAATAACAGAACTTCTTTCAAATGCTACTGATTTGCTCATAAATGTACCGGCAAATAGAGTTCGACAAATCGCTGAAAGAGGCATGCATAATCTCATCCCTTATCAGTCTTTTTCAATAAGTACGATTGCCTTCAATTACAGCAACAGCATGCTTGGAAACAGGAATGTGCGTGAAGCTATGGTTCGGGGTTTTAATCGTGAGCGTGTTCTGAACACATGGTACAACGGCAGAGGGAGTTTAATTGGGGGGCCGCTTACTCCTGGCGCACCATTTTTTAACCCCAATGTACAGCCTTTACCGTACGAACCAGCAAGAGCAAGGCAATTGCTTGCAGACGCCGGATTTTCAGATCGGAACAACGATGGGTTTTTGCAGGACGCCAACGGGAATCGGCTTCGTTTTTCAATGGTTGTACGCGATTTGGGTGCAAATACGAATGACCCAAGCCTGAGAAATGTCGTTCAGGATTTTATTGATGAAATGCGCAACATTGGAATTGAAATTCAAATTGTAAATCTCACCTATGACGATTTTCGCCAGAGGGTTTTTGAAAGCCGTGATTTTGATCTTGCTGTAATGGAAATCTTTTTTGATCCTACCTACGATATCTCCCCATTGTTTTTTAGTCGGTCAGTATTTTCTGAGTTTAATGTAACAGGATATAGTAATCGGGCTGTTGATGCAAGATTCGAATCCTTCTTTAATTCAGAAAGCCGCAGTGAACGCATGGAGCTGATGAGTTCTATACAGGAGATAATTGCAAGAGACATTCCGTATATCTTTATGTTTACCCTTGAGCGTAATGCTGCCATTAATCTGCGGTTTTATAATGTCAGGGTAGATCCGTTCTATTTCTTTAATGAAGTTAATTACTGGAGAGTGCAGGATTTATGAGTCTTGCCAATAACTTTATTGCTAAAGTTATTCTTAAAGGTTTGCTTCAGCTCATTGCAGGCATCGTATTGCTGTGCCTGCTTACAGCTTTTGTGCCCGATCACACAGCGCCAGGTTTTTGGGAGCGTTTTGTGAGCTATCTGAAAATTGTGTTCACTTTTCGGTTTTCCGAATCCTGGCTTTTACCCTTTTCGGTATTTGAGCTGCTCAGTTATCATTTTAAAATCACTTTTGTGATACTGACGGTGAGCATTTTGTTTGTAATTTTGTTTGCAGTTCCGGCAGGTGTGCTCGCCGCCAAAAAGCAGGAAAGCGCACTCATGGCCTCGGTGTCTGCACTTTTGCATTGGCTGAGTTCTGTGCCCCTGCTTGTCTGGGGCGTGATGCTGATGTTTGCCTGGTTTTCGTGGTTTTCGATCGTACCGACTTATGGGAACTTTGAGGATGCCGGTTTCACGGGTAAACTCTTTTTTTTGCTCCCTGTAGTTTTAGCGCTCTCCTTTGGGGACGGTACTTTTAGCGATGTGTACAACAAAGTAAGGTCAGAAACGGCTTCAATTATGGAGCAGCCCTGGATGAAAGCTGTAAAAGCGAGGCGAAGCAGCGAGACAAAACATCTTGTATCAAGGCTTACAGAGCCTGTGTTTCATGTGGTCAGCAGTAAACTTGTTTATCTCATTAGCGGCACCATTATTGTCGAGTTCATCTTCGACTGGCGGGGGCTCGGGTGGTTGTTATGGAGTCTGCTCACAGAAGAAGGAGCCAAAGATTACCCCGTTTTGATTGCCGTATATCTGGTTTTTCTGTCCATAATTGTTACTGTCAGTGTACTCCGGGAAATAGCTTCATTCCGGCTTAATCCTCAAAGAAGATACAGCTAATGAATACAGAGGCTCTGCGGGAATACTGGCGCATAGGCATTGGCGGAGCGATTGTTCTGATCCTGCTGGTTTCCAATATCATTGTACTGCTCTCGGGTGATGATTTCATCAGGAGTGGGGAGCGGAATTTGCCTCCTAAGTCTTTATTGCTGCAGCGGGTAACCATGCAGTTTCCTTTGCATGAAGAAGTTTATGATCCCTGGGGAATGCTCATAATGAGTGATGAAGATGCGGAAGATGAAATCTTTGTCCGCAACCGACCCAATGTTAGAGCAACCATAGGTCAGGCGTATACTTTCAGGCCTAAACTTAAGAACGGTGCAAAAGCAGAACAGCTCGAGGCAGGAAGAGTACCGGCGGGTGCCTCCGTTGAAGAGGGCCGTTTTGTATGGAAACCCGACTCTTTGCAGGCAGGCCGTCATGAGATTGAACTGCGTATTACCATCAGGCATATGGATGAATCAACTACAAAAATGGTTACGTTTCCGGTATATGTAAGCAGTGAGGCGTTTTTTCTCGGGACTGATGAGCGCGGGCGATCCATGGTTCACTTGCTTATTTCCGGAACAAAGTGGCTGGTTTTACCGGGGCTGATTGCCTTACTCATTGCGCTTCCCGTCGGTTTGCTGCTTGGGGCCTTATCCGGATTTTATACCGGCATGGCGTCAAAAATACTGCAGGGACTTAACCTGCTGCTTGAAACGGTTCCGGCTTTGCTCCTCATTTTTCTGGCTGCTGTTATTTCAGGGTTTAATATTTACAGTACCATGATTGCAGCCGGTCTTGTACTGATGCCTGCATTTGCAGAGAGCATTCGTGCTGTGGTACAGCGTTTCAGGGAAATTCAGTTTGTGGAAAGTGCTGTTGAACTTGGCTTAAGCCCCAAAGTCGTACTGTGGCGTGAAATTATATGGGTTAACTGCAAAGGACTCATTTTCCCCTATATCCCCTATGTATTTGCTTTTGCGGTTATGGTTGAAGTAACCCTGAGCTACCTGGGGATTGGTGTGCAAATTCCGGAAACATCCTGGGGACTTGTACTCAATTCCGGCCGCGCGGCCCTGCTCGACGGCATGTATTGGGTTACCCTTTTTCCCGGACTGGCAATTGTGCTAACCATTTTTGGATTTTACGTGCTGGGCGATGGAATAGCAAGAAAATGCCAGCATAAATAAGGAAGCTATGTATAAAGCAGTAGAAGTTCAGAATCTTTCTCTTGGCGTAAAAACCGGAAGCCGGTACACTGAAATTGCCGAAAATATTTCTTTCACACTCTACAAAAGGGAGAGACTTGGTATTGTCGGGGAATCAGGCAGCGGCAAAACCCAAACGGTGCTTTCCCTCTTGGGCCTTACGCACCCAAACATTAAACCCCTTTCAGGCCGGATTCTCTTTGAAGATAATCTGGTTTGGGATGCTGCCTTTGCCGGAAAAAGAAGTGAGCGGAAAAAACTTGCAGCCCTTCGGGGGAATGATATTGGCATTATTTTTCAGGATGCACGGGCGAGTTTGCTTCCGCACCTGACCATTGAAGAGCAGGCCCGGGAAACCTGGCTCACCCTACGGCCAGAGATAGGGCTCATAGGTTTTGAGAGTCAGACCACTTTCATCCTTCAAAAACTCGGCTTTTCGGATCCTAAAGCTATCCTTGCAAAGTATCCCGTGCAGCTCAGTGGGGGGCAGGCACAACGCGCTTATATCATGCTCGCCCTGCTTGGTCAGCCGACCGTGCTGATAGCTGACGAACCCACAAGTTCACTCGACCCCTATACATCCCGGCAGATTATTGAATTAATCCAGAAATTCTATAAAGAACAGTATCTCAGCCTTATTATCATATCCCATGATTTGGCTGAAATCATGACCATCACCGACCGGATTATCGTGATGTACGCCGGGCGAATCGTCGAAGAAATCCCGACCAAGGTACTGAAAGAAGGTGGGGAGCCATATCACCCCTACGCCCGTTTTTTGTTTTCGATGGCTACCGGCGAACTTTTCGGGCGCTTACGTGAGGCTGCGGCTGACAGTCCGGTTTTCCGGGAGGACTACCTCAACGGACATAAAAAAGCGGAGTCCGGCTGTCCGTATGCCTCAAGATGTGCTCTGAAAAAGACCCTGCCTGAAGATCTGCAGCGCAAGTGTACAACCAATATGCCTCCGCTAACAGATCGGGGCAACCAAAGAAAAGCTGCATGCTGGGGAGTTGGTGATGAAAAAGCCTGAGACTAAAACAGATGTAATATTCAGCGTCCGGAAGCTTGAAAAATCCTTTATCACAGTAACCGGAAGCAGAGAACCCGTGCTGAATGAGATAGATCTTGACTTGTTATCCGAAGAAGTTACGGGTATAATCGGTCTGAGCGGCGCCGGAAAGACGACCCTGCTGAGGGGCATTTTACAGCTTAGCCGCCCTGACGCCGGTGAAGTGTGGTATAAGGGTAAAGACCTGACGCAGCTCAATGAAGACGAGCTGCGCGGACACCTCAGGCCAAATGTGAGAATGATATATCAGCATCCGGAAGCAGCTTTAAATCCCGGCCTGAGGGTAGAAGAAATATTCGTACAGGCTCTCCGGCTAAACCCGGATAAACCGGTGGGTTCTGATGTAAGGGCAAGTTGTGACCGCCTGATTCAGGACATAGGCTTGGATCAAAGCTATCTGAAAAAATATCCCCATCAGCTCAGCGGTGGTGAAAAAAGAAGGGTAGCCCTTGCGCGGGCCCTCGCAACCGGCCCTTCCGTTCTGTTTGCAGATGAACCCTTTGCAGGGCTGGACAAGGTACTGCAGTTTGCCATGCTCAGGCTCATACTCAAGCTTAAAAAACAGTATCGTTTAACCGTAGTCATCATTTCGCACGATACTGACATCATGCAGGAAGTCTGTGACACCCTCATTGTGATGCACGAAGGCAGGATTGCGGAAGTGATTTCAAAACCCTGGACTACTGATTCCTACGCAAGTGAGGTAAGCCATAAATTACTGGGTGTATAGCAGGCCGGGTTTCCTCTGGCTCTCTGCACCGGACCTGATACTCCCAAAGTGTGTTTGCATGTGATTCTGTAGATACTGTGAATATAAATTAAATAAAGTAATTTTTTGCTAAATTATATGTTGTCTTTCCAATTCAACATGTTTCGGATTAGAAGTGTAAAGGTGAATTTAGGATTAAAAATCGAGGTTTAATAGTTAAAGAGAAAATCTGCACTAGCCATGATCCGTGAGGATACTTAAAATGTTCAAGCAACGTAACTATCAATAAGGTCAACGATATGAAAAACTTCTTTACTGACGAATTGAGTTCAATAAGCTTTGTTTTCAAAGTAGCAACTATGTTATTTCTGATGATTTGGTTAACCGATAATTTGCTTGGCCAAAATACAGAACTAAGAGTATTTGATGACCCACCAACTAGTCATATCCCTGTTGACACGAGTAAATTAATTCACGATAGAAAAGAGTATTGGGATAACTTGAACTCAAATGAAAAATATAATTATTTGAACCTAATTAAAGAGAGAACATTATTTATTCAAGGTTTTATTGAAGATCAATATGTACTAGATATTAGTTCTTCCACTATTGATTTTGTGGAGTTAGCACTAATGGAGGGTGTAGAGTCGATAGTGGTTGAAGATTTGTTAAATCTACAAAAAAAATTTAATGACGCAATAAAGCATAAAAAGTTAATAAAATCAGAAGTAAATTCAGAAGGTTTATTACAGACTACTGTACTCGTGCGCCCAAATGCGACGCAATGGTGGACGGGCACTGTTACGAAAGGTCCAATCGAGAATTTTAGCTATAATGTGGCACATGGCAATAGCAATGGAGGAATAAGTGCTGGAAGAGATAGTGTTAATTACAGATCAAAATCTTGGGTATTTTTTAACATATTATCAATCCCAAACAACGCAGAAATTATAAATGCAGAGCTCGATTTTTTTTTGACAGATGCAGGAAATACTTCTCATAGAATTGATATTGGGCAAATGGATGTAAACACTTTTAATAGTCTGACTGGTCCTGAAGCTTTATATAATTATATTGGATCAGTACCTACGTTTATAAATAATTGGAATGGAATGACGCCAACTGCACCAGCTATAAGACAGGTTAATTACACAGCGTCTGGAAGAAGTTATTTGCAAGATAGCATTATAAATGGAACAATACATGGAATATCTATCAGACCTTCTTCAGATACTATTATGCAAAGAGGGCAATTTCGTGGATGGGATTGCTGTGGAAATAACGCCGAACCGTGGTTGATAATCACATATACATTGATCAACCATGTACCACCTCCCCCAACATTAGTTTCTCCATCAAACGGTGCCATAAATGTACCTGAAAGTACAACATTGAGCTGGAATAGCGCATTAGGGGCGACTTCTTATCAGTTACAAGTAGCAACCAGTTCAAGCTTTAGCTCGTCAAGCTTAGTCGTCAACCAAAGTAACATAACAAGTACTTCAAGAAATGTTAATCTGAACGAGGAAACACTGTATTTCTGGCGTGTGAGAGGTTCAAATGAAATTGGTGGTGGCGAATGGAGCGAAGTATGGTCATTTACGACCTCAGATGATTTGCTGCCGCCGGGTACATTTTCGTTGCTGTCTCCCAAAAGCGGTACGGAGCTGATTGCTGATCCCGAAGATAATACTGAAGTCACTGTTATCTGGGATGCATCTGAAAATGCTGATACATACACCTGGCTTTTGATTGAGCAGGGCGGTGATTTCGATGAGCCGGTACTGGGCTTCTCATCCGATGATGAGGGCACGGCAACACAACTCACTTTAACAGTAGCCGGGATTGTTTCGGCCCTGAACGAAGCCGGAGTGAATACTGAAGGTGCGCTCACTCTTGAGTGGACAGTTGAAGCACAAAATGAACAGGGCACACAGCGGGCAGAAGAACCCTTTACCTTGCTGCTAACCCCGCCTACGTCCGTAAACGAACCTGTGGTTCCCTCAGCATTCGCCCTGAACCAAAACTATCCCAACCCCTTTAACCCGACTACCCAAATCGAATATGCCCTGCCCGAAGTAGCTGACGTCCGTTTGGAGGTCTTCAACATCATGGGGCAACGGGTCGCAATATTGGTCAATACTATGCAAAACGCCGGCTACCACATCGTTACCTTCGATGCCTCGCGGCTATCGAGCGGGATGTATATCTACCGATTGGAATCGGGCAGTTTTATCCAAACTCGAACCATGATGCTGGTTAAATAACATGTATTGATGATAATGTATGCTTCTGAAAGGAATTATATAAAGTCTATTAAATGAGTTCGCTCCGAAAAGTCAATTTCAACGAAAAAAGTGGCCTCTATTACAATTTTAGAGGAGTGATAAGCCTAAAAATGGACTTTTCGGAGTAGGCTCTTAAATAGGGCTTCCTTAAAAAGTAAAGCCAGCCTGATTGGCGAAGGCTGTCAGATTCAGCACAAACAGCGTAGCCGCAATCCAGGTCTCGGAGGTACTTCTGAGTTTGGCTTTGATTTCGTTGAGTGACAGTGCTTGTTTGGGATCAAGTAAAATACTTGGGGAGCGGATCTGATTTCGTGTTATTTTGTGGGTATGGAAAAAGAATTGTTGCACTTGTTTTTACCGGCTGGTTTGCTGGACCGGTTTGAAATTGAGCGTTTTGAGCAGTCCCGGATAGAGGGTAGCGCTATCGCTTCAACATTACACATCTATCTGGTGGAGAAGAATCAGCTTCCCCCTGGTTATGCCCCCGATGAATGGGAATCTAAAGGTTTTTGCGAATCCAAAACGATTCAGGATTTTGCTATTCGCACGAATCTGGTGTACCTGGTCTTTCGGCGGCGGCGCTGGCGTTCGAAGAGCGATCCAAATCATACCATTACCTCCGACTTGGCTTTTTTAGCAAAAGGAGCCAAAATGACCGCCGAGCTATCGGCTTTTTTAAAAGGTACTGGTCAAAACCCGTGAAGAAACGGTAAAAACGATTGCCGAACACCATGGCGTGAAGCCCCGCACGCTGCGAAGGCTCTATAAAAACCACAGCAGCGGCTTCCGGGATTGGAACCAGCGGGATCAATGCGAGCCAGTACCTGCTTTATCCCGATAATGTGGGGCCTGATATAAGTATCGATGAGGTAAGTCTGTCACGTGGTGAGCTGTACACCATTGTGGCCAATAAGCAGGCAAAAGGGCGAAAGGGATCAACAATCGCCATTATTCAGGGAACAAGGGTAGCGGATTTGGTCAGCCGTCTCGAGCTTTTACCCCTTGAACTAAGAAATCAGGTCCGACAGGTGAGTATGGATATGGCTGCGAATATGAAGTCGGCAGTGCAGCAGGTGTTTGCCCAGGCATCGATCGTAACAGACCGCTTCCATGTAGTTCGATTAGTCAATGAATGTGTTCAGCAGGCTCGTGTCAAGCTACGCAGGCAAGAGATGGATACAGAAAACAGGGCAATTATACAAGCCAGAGCCGATAAGAAGCGCTATGTTGGCGAAGAACTTGCCAACGGTGACACGCCTAAACAATTATTGGCCCGCATGCGAAACACCCTTAATCAACCCCAAAGCAGCTGGTCTTTATCCCAGCGCATCAGAATGAGCATTGCTTTTGCCCGCTATCCCCATTTAGAAACAACATACAATCACGCTATGCGGCTACGCTCCATTTACGAAAATACAAACAAGGCAATAGCAGCCCAGCACATGCGAGACTGGATAAATGATTCTCATAAGTACTATAAAGAAGAATTTGCCACAGCAGCGAATTCTGTATCCAACCACATGGATACTATTCTAAACTTCTTTGATCACCGGGCTACAAATGCCAATGCGGAATCCTTTAATGCGAAAATTAAAATGTTCCGCGCCATCCAAAAAGGCGTTCGGGATGTACCGTTCTTCCTGTTCAGACTCGAAAAACTTTTTGCTTGATTATCGAGTTCTCCCCAAGAAATGTACTTGACCCTTGAAAACACCCGACAAGCAAGTCCTCCACACTAAATAAATACCTGAATTTCAGCAGTTTGTGCTAGCTGAAGATGGTTGGCATGTTATAATTTGCGGGAGGGCAGGCTGTATAGCTGGTCGGGTTACCTTTGGCTATCGGCACCGGACTTGATACTCCCATAAGGAGTTTGGATCTAATTCTGTATATATTGAAAATATATAAAATTAAGTAATATATTTGTTGAATTATATATAAATATCAATACTATACGTTTCGGATTGCAAGTGTAAAGGTGAATTTAGGATAAAAAATCGAGGTTTAATAATTAAAGAAAAAATCTGCACTAGCTATGATCCGTGAGGATACTTAGAATCTTCAAATAATGTTACTATCAATAAGGTGAACGATATGAATAACTTTTTTTCTGACGAATTGAGTTCAAGAAGCTTTGTTTTCAAAGTAATGATGACGCTATTTCTTCTAATTTCGTTGACCGATAATTTGCTTAGCCAAAACTCGGAAGTAAGAGTATTTGATGGCCCATCAACTAGTCATAGCCCTGTTGATAAGAATAATTCAATTGGCGATAGAATAGAGTATTGGAATAACTTGTATTCTAATGAAAAAAGTGACTATTTGAATATAATTAAAGAAAGAACACTATATATTAAACATTTTACTAAAAACCAATATGTCTTAAGTATCGGTGCTGCCATCATTGATTTTGTGGAATTAACACTAATGGAAGGTGTCGAGACAATGGTAGTGGAAGATTTGTTAACCCTACAAACAAGATTTTATGACGCAATATTGGATGAAAAGTTAATAAAATCAGAAGTAAATTCAGAAGGTTTTTTACAGTATACTGTACTCGTGCGCCCAAATGCGACGCAATGGTGGACGGGCACTGTTACGAGAAGTACAATCGGAAATTTTAGTTATAATGTAGCACATGGCAATAGCATTGGAGGTATAAGTGCTGGAAGAAATAGTGTTAACTACAGGTCGAGATCTTGGGTCTTTTTTAACATATCATCAATCCCAAACAACGCAACAGTTGTAAATGCAGAGCTTGATTTTTTCTTGACAGATGCGGGGAATAGTTCGCATAGAATTAATATAGGTCAAATGGATATAAATACATTTAATAGTCTAAATGGCCCTGAAGCAATTTACAATTATATTGGTTCTGTACCCACATTTATAAATAATTGGAATGGAATGACGCCAACAGCACCTGCCGTAAGGCAGGTTTCTTACACAACGTCTGGAAGAAATTATCTGCAAAATAGCATCACAAGTGGAAATATACATGGTATATCTATTAGGCCCGCTTCAGATACGATTATGCAAAGAGGTCAATTTCGTGGATGGGATTGCTGTGGGAATTCCGCTGAGCCTTGGTTGAGAATCACTTATACATTACCCAATCCCACACCTCCACCTCCAACATTAGTTTCTCCTACGAATGGTGCCTCAAATGTACCTGTAAATACAACATTAAGTTGGAATAGCTCCTCTGGAGCCACATCTTATCAGTTACAAGTAGCAACCAGCTCAAGCTTTACCTCATCGAGTTTAGTAGTCAACCAAAGTAACATAACAAGTACTTCAAGAAATGTTAATCTGAACCAGGGAACTACATACTATTGGCGTGTTAGAGCAACAAATAATTCAGGGAGTAGCGATTGGTCTGCAACAAGAACCTTCACGACAATTTGCAATACACCAAGTCTTCCCGTGCTTGTTTCGCCTTCGAATGGTGCTACAATTACGGTTACTAACCCAACATTAAGCTGGAATAGCTCGTCTGGCGCAACACACTATGAGTTACAAGTGGCTACAAATTCAAGTTTTAGTGCTTCAAGCATAGTTTTTAATCAAGGAGTTTCTGGTACTTCGCGAACCATTAATCTTGAACCTGACATCACATATTTTTGGAGGGTAAGGGCTGTAAACAGTTGTGGTGTTAGTAATTGGTCGGCAAGAAGTTTTACAATTCAATTACCCCCTTCAACAATCAACGTAACTGTGAGGAATATCGATAATACACCTAAACAGGGTGCAATTGTGGTAAGGTTTAACTCAAACTGGCAGCCTGTACAGGAACGCATAACTAACGCATCGGGAGTAGCAAGTTTTACAGGTTTACCGGCTAATCAAATATTTCACTTTCAGGTATATAACCCTACAGATCACGTTACTGAAAATGAGTTTTGGGGACAGGTTGCAAACATCAATTCCGGTGTTAGTCAAACAATATCTGTTCCTTTTACCCGAAGGGCACCCTACTCAGGGGGTATAAGCTATAGTTCGCAGAATTTACAATCTGGCGAAGAGGTAACGATTACTGTTGGGGTTGCTAATCCTGAAAACATTAGTAAAAATACACGCGTAAGAATTCAAATTGCACGAGGTACAAGGACAAATGTCATTCATACTGAAATGAAAACGCTGACATTGAGTCCATCTTCAAACAATATTCTAAATTACACCTACACACCTGCGGAACCCGGTGACTATTTTGTCAGAGCTCACTTTACCCAAGCTAACTATGAAAATATGGGTTGGGTTACAACAGACTCATGGAGTTGGCCTGACGAAGTGTCATTTACAGTTCAGCCCCCACCTACTTCAAACATTGGTGTAACCATTCGTAATTTTGATAATGCGCCGAAGCCATTTGCCAAAGTAGTGATGTATAATGCAGAATGGCAGGAATTAGAAGAAAAAGAGGCTGACAGTCAAGGTATAGCATTATTTACGCAAGTGCCGGCAAATCAGATATTCCATTTTGAAGGTTATAATCCAACACCTCACCATTCAGGAAATGAATTTTGGGGGGCAGTTACAAATGTTAACTCAGGTCAGTCTCAGAATATACCAGTTGATCTTGTTCGTAAAGCTCCATTTTCAAGAACGTACAGTTTAAGCACTACAAACTTAAATGTTGGTGAATCAATAAGTATAGGCATAGTTGTTGTAAATGGTGAAAGTTTTCCTGTAAATACAAGAGTTCGTTTACAAATTGCCAAAGATAGTCCTTCGAATATAGTGCATACACAGTCAAGTTCTTTTTCTGCTCCCCCGCTTCAGGAAAATGCTCTAAACTTCAATTTTACCCCACAAGGTGCGGGCGAATACTACATAAGGGCTTGGTTAACAGAGGCTTATTATGATGGTTGGAAATTGACTGACACATGGGCGTGGCCAGAAGATCCTGCATTCACGGTCAATGCACTTGAAGGAAATTTAGAAATTGTGGTTAAAGATGCGAATAACAATAATACCGAAGGAGTAGACCTTGTTATTTATGAAAATACAACATCGGGCTTAGTCAATTTAAACCAGGATAGAACCACAAACCAAAATGGTGTAGCATTTTGGGAGTCATTAGATGCTACAAAAATTTATACTTTTGATGTTTTTAAATCAACGCCGGTTATCGCCGGTTTAAAAGAGTACTGGGGTTCATTGAATCAAATATCAATTTCTCCAAATACGAGTAATCATAGACAATTTAACAGAAACGCCTCTTTTAGTGAAGGAGTACTAATTACAAACGAAAATGGTCATATAGCGAATAGCTTTTTTGGCGGAGAAGTAGTAAATGTCGATGTTAGAGTAAGAAACAGATCTGACTTCACGCAGGATACGAGAGTTGTCTTTCAGGTGGCAACTGATACCTTGGCCACTACTCCAACTCAAATTACGAGTAATTTCAAAAGTATTGAAGCCAACAGTTACGAATATATACGGTTTTCGTTTTTTGCTCCTAACACAGGTGGTACATACTATGTGAGACCGTATAAAACCGAGGTTTCCAACATTAGCAACGAAATAACATTAACAGATACCTGGTACTGGGTAGAAGGGTTTGATGTTACAAGCACCTCAGAATTGTATATCTCAAGTGTAGTACCCCAAACTACAGTGACTTTGAGTCCGGGTTCATCACAACTCTATACTATTACTGTAAGAGATGATAATCAGAATGCCGTAAGTGGAGTAACTGTGCAGGTTGATGATCAAATTGCAGGGTTGAATACTTCCGCGGGACCAACTGATAGCAATGGTCGGACGACTTACATCGTGGAGATACCTTTTGATTTTGTGGCAGGACAATATTCGCTTGAATTTTTTCTATATAATAGTGAAAATACTATTATTAGAAATATTAATGTAGATTCAGATGTTCAAATAGATGCTGTAATTGTTACAGTTGATGGCATAGATATTGGTGCAATGATTGCTGAGTCTGGAACTTATGAAAGAGAATCAAATTATCTTGAAGTTGAGATTGAAGAATTAATTAATTCAAATAGAGTTGAAATAATTCCTTATTCGTGGAATGGTGATATTAGAGACACTGTTCAACATGTCGATTCTTTAAAGACGTTACTTCTTGCAGCATATGAAATAGCATCTATTAATAATGCTAAGCTAATTGTTACTGGTCATAGTTGGGGTACACTATTATCATATGTTGCAATGGCTCAGCTAAGGGAAAATATATTTGTTGATCTATATATAACTCTTAGTTCCCCACTTGGTACTTACTTTGCACATCCATTGCTAACAGATTTGGAGTTTGTAATACATGGAACTACGTATTCGTGGCTAAATGAACTAAACTTCTCGAATTGTTATAACTGTGTACCAAATATAAATAGATTTATCAATTATTGGGCATATAGGGACGCTATATCTGGACCACTAGGTGAAGGTTGGGATTTACGTGCTGAAGATGTTGTTGTAGATTCTTATTTAAACCCAGTTGGTATATACTTATCGCGCCTTTCATTAAATATAATCAACAATATCAGGTGGCATAAATATACTAGTTTAAGACCTACAAATTTTGGAAATAACTTAAGGAACGCTGTTTATTTTGAGATAATGTCTCTGATAGATAATACTCCACCACCTCCTCAACCAGTTGTACTTAATGAAATTGTCATTCCTGATAATATAACTATAGGAGATAATTTTAATATACAAATAGATGCGAAAAATATTGGTGGTTTGGCAACTTATGGATCAATTTCGGTATCCTTTCCTGGTTTGTCTAATCTAGATGGAATACAAATATCTTCTAATACTACAAACCCATCATATGTCTCGACTTATAATGAAGGAGATTTAATATGGAGATATGACGGTGAGCAAATACCAGCGGACTATTTATTGATTGAATATGGTGATCCTGCATGGGACATGAATCATGAACAGACATTAGCACTTGAAATAACTCCTCAAGTTGCAGGTGAATACGTAATTGACGTTAGAGTCAATATGGGTAATCAAAGCACAGGCGCATATTATAATAACCCTATTGAGTCAGAATATTATGATCAACAAGGATGGTCGGTCATAAGATATATTGTTGTCGTGCTACCGGATGATGATGAAATTCCATTAATCACCATTAACCCTGTAATCCTAGATTATGAGCAGGTTGAAATTGGGAATTTTAGCGAGCAAGTGCTCACAATCACAAATACATCTACAAATAATTCAACTCTTTCAGGTACACTTGAAATAGAAGGAGGGTATTTTACAATTACCAGTGGTGATTATTCTTTTAACCTCACATCCGGTCAATATAGTCAAGTTACCGTTCAGTATGCACCAATTGGATCAGAAGCCGTGCACACAGGTATGCTATCCATTTCGCATAATGCACCCAATCGGGAATCACCATTTGACGTTATACTTGTTGGTGATGCAGTTGAAGCCTTAGAGGTAGTTGATATGATTCTTAGCATTGGAAGTATAGATTTTGGAAATATTATTGTTAATGAGTGTGAGAATAAATCTTTACTGATTACCAACTCAACTAATTCAACATCCCAGCTTAATGGAAGTTTGATATTAAATGAGAGTGATCAGTATTCAATCCTAACAGGGGGGCAACCATTTAATATAAGCCCTGGTCAGGATAGGTTAGTTGAGATCGAGTTTTGCGCACCCTCTGAGCTTGGCAATATGAATGCCATGCTAAGAATTGTGCATAATGCTGGAAATATAGATAGTCCAATAGATATCCCACTAACAGCGAACGTAGTATCTGATTTAAGCATGGTTGACTTTGCATTGAATGTAAATGTATTCGATACCGCGTCAAACTCGCAAAACCTGATTATCGGCACAGCATACGATGCAACTAATGGATTAGATCCACAATATGATCAACCAGCACCTCCATCCCCACCAGACGGAGCATTTGATGCGCGGATAAGAACATCAAATGGCAGCTTCTTTAGTTTTTTTCAACCAACGACACAGGAGCAAACGACTTGGAATATAAGATTTGAGCCAGCTTCTAACGCCGGTCCGATTTCATTAAGTTGGAATCCAGATGAACTTCCATCAGAAGGCAGCTTTAGTTTAACGGACATAATTGATGGTAACTTTGTCAGTATAAATATGAGATCAGTTAACGAATTTACTATTCCTTATGACTTTATTAATGAATTGAGACTGACCCATAGTGTAATACATTCGCATAGCAGATCATATACAAGTGGATGGGCACTTGTTGGCATGCCTGTAGTAATGCAGCATAATAGCTATTCAGACATCTTCAATCATGCAATGCCCGGATCCTTTTTTGGATACGAGGGTTCATACATTGGTCAAAGTGTCTTTCTACCTGGAAATGGCTACTGGATTAATCTTACGGATGATGAGGATGTCATTTTTAGTGGTAGTATAATTGATCACATTGAGTTGGATCTTAATGAAAACTGGAATCTTATTTCAGGTACATCGGAATCTACCCCCGTATCTGGAATACAGGATCCAGACAATATTATTGTACCAGGCACAATTTACTACTATGATGGTGCATATGTAGAAGCAACTGTAATAGAGCCCGGCTTAGGTTATTGGGTTCTTGCGAACGATTCAGGCGTTGTAGTGCTAGGTGTATCAGGGCAAAATTTAGCAGGTATGGGCCGGCCGGCTGGTAGTATAAATGAAATTCCTAAAGGATTTTCCAAAATAGAGATTTCAGATGGTCAGCGAACTTTGATTCCCTTGTACTTCGGTGCTGAATTATCAGACGGTGAAAGCTTAATGGGTTATGCATTGCCGCCAATACCTCCTGCCGGATCTCCGGATGCCCGGTTCGAAGGGAATAAGAGGTTGAGCGAATCTGAATTGGTTCATGTAAAGCTGCAACAAGGTTCAATACCAATGGTGTTAAACTTAATAGCGCATGATCACAATGTAGTGTTTACGGTACGTCAGATTAGTGGAAGTGTTCAATTGGATGAAAGTCTAATTGAATCACACCGTACTTTGCAAATCCTGCCTAACACCGAAATTCTTGAAATCCGCCTTAATCATGAAGATTCAACAGTTGAACTGCCTAAAGTACTAACACTAATGCAAAACTACCCTAACCCATTTAATCCGTCAACACAGATTGAGTTTGGCTTGCCACAAGGATCGGATGTTAGATTGGAAATCTTTAATATTTCGGGTCAGCGTGTCGCTCAACTTGTGAATGGTTATCGTGAAGCTGGTTGGCATTCGATTTCCTTTGACGCTTCTAACTTATCGAGTGGCCTATATTTGTATAGAATTCAAGCGGGTAACTTTAGCGAAACTAAAAAAATGATGCTAGTAAAATGATTAGGTTTAAGGCTAACTTTGTGAGGAATGTACTATTATTTATAGCTGCAGTTTTAATCTTTACTGCAGCTACAAATGCTCAGGGAAAAGAGACTGAATTTGTGATTAGCGATGGCATACATCAACAGTCTCTGATAGTGGGAGTACATCCAGCTGCGCAGGAAGGTTTCAACCAGGGTCTTGACCAATTAGCCCCTCCTCCACCTCCTGATGGGGCATTTGACGCTCGGTTAAATGTTGATGGAGTAAGTTATTTTGTCAAATATCTAAGTTCGAACCCTGGTCAAAAAAGATTTGAGTTTCGTTATCGCAATGGTAGCGGAAATGAACCGATCTCAATTAGCTGGAGTAACGAAGAATTAATCCCTAATGCGATTTATTCCATAGAAGATAGATTTGGAGGTCATAATTTTTCGTCTCCTTTAGAAAATATTGGAGAACATTTTGTGCCATCACAATTAAATTCTGTGTTAAATGATGGATTGGTATTGGTGATCGATTATGGGGAAGCCACAACAATTAATGAGACACCAAATAGCCATGGTACATTTACTATTGGGCAAAATTATCCCAACCCTTTCAATCCAAGTACTGTGATTCCAATTTATATGTATAAAGATGCAGTTTTGGATATAAGTTTATTTAGCTCTGACGGTCGAATGATTCAGCGAATATACAGAGGCTTTAAGTCAAATGGACGACATACAATATCCTTCGACGGAAGTTATTTGCCTTCAGGAATCTATTTGGTAAAAGTCAAGTCTAACACATTTGTAAAAACAATTAATATAAGCCTAATCAAATGAATAATATGTATATGCGGTTCGCAGGGGTTGTTGCAATTTTATTCACTTTGCTGACTTCAAACATCGCTATTGGCCAAGAGTTTTCTGTTCCGTTTAATGTTAGTGATGGTACAAACAATAGAGAATTAGTAATTGGTATTCATCCTAATGGGGATACAGGTTTTGTTGAGGGGCTTGATGAACTAGCTCCACCACTACCACCTGATGGTGCTTTTGATGCTCGCATCCGGGTTGGGGGGATAAGTTACTTTACAAAGTTTCTCAATAACAGTGTTGGTGAGAAAGTGTTTGAGTTTGCCTATCTATCGGCTGCAGGGCAAGATCCAATTAGTATAGAATGGAATCCTGACGAATTGGATGACTCGTTTGGTTTCCGAATTCAGGATGTATTTGGTGGCAATATTATTTCAGTAAGCTTATTTGACTATCCGGCTGGAACAATCACACCGGCAGAGCTTAACCCAGTATTGTCAGAAAGGCTCGTATTGGTTGTAACTGTTAATGATGAAGAAGCCCAAGTAACGGATCCGCCTGTTTTTTCACCTGAACCGGGTACATTTGAGTTGCCTCAGACGGTCACGATAACGTCAGCTACCGAAAATGCTTCCATTTACTTTACGACTGACGGCACAGATCCGGATGAGACCTCTTCGGAGTACAATGAGCCTATTGAAATAACAGAAACAGTGACCATCAAAGCCATTGCTATCGCGCCCGATTTTCATCCAAGCCCTATTATATCTGCAGAATATGTGATTGAGCCGATTCTGCCGGGCGCTTTCGATCTGCTCACTCCTGCTAAGGGCACAGAGCTGGTGACCATCCCCGGCAGCAGCGAAGAAGTGAACATCACCTGGCAAGCCTCCGAAAACGCCCAAAGCTACACTTGGCTGCTAACAACATCTGATGGCAGTTTTGATGAACCCTTGCTGAGTCAGACGACCGAAAATACAAGCCTAACCTTCACAAGCGGTGATTTGGATGCGTTACTAGCCGGTGAGGGCATAGCGCCGGGTGAAGGTGCTGCGCTGCAGTGGACTGTCGTTGCCCAGCGCTTCGACAACACGACCGCAGCCGCTAACGGCCCGTTTGGTCTTACACTCACACGTGGCGTGGCAGATGTGACGGTTGATCCGGCTTCGCTGTCGTTCACGGTTAAAGAATTTGAAAACAGAACACAGACGCTAATGCTGAGCAATGCGGGTCAGCTAAACGCTACGCTCAGCATTACCGCGCAGGCTGGCGAAGGCGGCAGCTGGCTGTCGGCCTCGGAAACAGAGGTGACGGTTCCGGCCGGTGGTTCTGTTGAAGTAGAAGTTACTGCCGATGCGGCTGTGGGCAATCTTGAGCCGGGCAGCTATACCGGTAATGTCGTTCTCACGGGCGATGGCACGGACTTCACAGTACCGGTAAGTCTGGAAGTAACGACACTTCCGCTGGGTGCCTTCAACCTGCTCACTCCCGCAGACGGTAATGAGCTGACCACCATTCCGGGTAGTTCTGATGAAGTAGAAATCACCTGGCAAGCCTCCGAAAATGCCCAAAGCTACACCTGGCTGATGATTGCGGAGGGTGGTAGTTTCGATGATCCTTTGTTGAGTCAGACGACAGAAAATACAAGTCTGACGTTCACAAGCGGGGCTTTGGATGCATTTCTGGCTGATCAGGGCATAGCTGCCGGCCAAAGCGCAGCCTTGCAGTGGACTGTTGAAGCCCAGCGGTTCGATAGCACGACTGTGGCGGCCAACGGCCCGTTTGGTCTTACACTCACGCGCGGCGTGGCCGATGTGGCGGTTGATCCGGCTTCACTATCGTTTACGCTTAACGAGTTTGATAACGGTACACAGACGCTGACGCTGAGCAACGCCGGTCAGTTACCCGCAACACTGACCGTATCGGCGCAGGATGACGCGGGGGGCAGCTGGCTGTCGGCCTCGGCAACAGAGGTAACAGTCCCTGCCGGTGGTTCAGTTGAAGTAGATGTGACAGCCGATGCGGCTGCGGATGATCTTGAGCCGGGCAGCTATACCGGTAGTGTGATTTTCACGGGTGAGGGCACGGACTTCACGATACCGGTAAGCCTTGAAGTGACGACACTGCCACTGGGAGCTTTCAACCTGCTCACCCCGCCCGACGGCACGGAGCTGACCACCATTCCGGGTAGTTCTGATGAAGTAGAAATCACCTGGCAAGCCTCCGAAAATGCCCAAAGCTACACTTGGCTGCTAACAACATCTGATGGCAGTTTTGATGAACCCTTGCTGAGTGAGACGACTGCAAGCACAAATCTGACGTTCACAAGTGGGGCTTTGGATGCATTTCTCGCCGGTCAGGGCATTGCCCCTGGCCAGGGTGCAGCATTACAGTGGACGGTTCGGGCGCAGCGCTTCGACAACACTACTGTGGCGCCCAACGGCCCCTTTGCTCTGAACCTCACGCGCGGTGTGGCAGATGTAACGGTTGATCCGGCTTCGCTCAGTTTCGAGCTGCCCGAAGATCAGATTGGAACACAGACTATTACTATAACAAACAACGGACTTGTGGCTGTAACCCTCAACATAGCGGTTGTCGAAAACCAAGGCTCGGGCTGGCTTTCGAGCAATCTTCAGCAGATTACCCTTTTCGCGAACGCTTCACAAACGGTGAGCATTTCAGCCAACCCGGAGGCTTCCGGGCTTGTTCCGGGCACTTATACAGGGACTGTCATTTTTAGCGAGGGTACTCCGGATGGGGTCAGTGTAGAGGTCCCCGTAAACATGCAGGTGCAGCCTCTGCCACTTGGGGCTTTTGGTCTGACATCCCCCGCTGACGGAGCCGCAATTGCGACACCGGTGAATTTGGACGGTTCCGTGGAAATATCCTGGGAGGAGTCCGAAAACGCACAAAGTTACCGATGGCTTGCGATACTACCGGACGGGGGTTTTGATAATCCGGTTCTGGAAATTACGGGTATTGAAAATTCATCATTTGATTTAAGCTATACGGCTATCAATGACTTCTTTGAATCGAATAACATCCTTCCGGGACAAACACAGGAGATTCTTTGGACAGTTGAAGCGGCACGGTTTGACAGTACAAGAGCCGCAGAGCAGGCGTTCAGCTTAAAGCTGTCGAATCAGGCAGACGCGTCATTTTCCACGATTCAAAACGATGATGAGCAAATCACAACCGATGATACCACAACGCTTACGGTACAGCTGCGTGACAGCGCCGGTAATCCGGTAGCGCAGGCCGGTAATCCGGTAACGCTTCAAACCAACCTGGGGCTGATTAATGGAGTTTCCGGTCAGCTTACGCTTGAAACAGACGAAGATGGCGCTGTATTAGCAGAGTTCAGTTCAGAGCAGGTCGGTGCTGCTGAAATCAGTGCTTTTGTGGGTTCGGACACAGGTGGTGAACAAATTGGTACGGTCGCCATCGAGGTCACCTTTGGTGCCATCAATGCAACGCAATCTACTTTTGCCACAGATGACGATAACATTACTACAGATGACACCGCGCAGCTTACGGTAGAATTGCTTGACTCGTTTGGCAACCCGGTTACAGAAGCGGGAAATGTTGTGACTTTGCAAAGTAGTCTGGGTCTCATCAACGAGAGTACCGGTCCGGTAAGCCTTACTACCGATGAGCAAGGTAGAGTAACAGCCAGTTTTAGCGCTTTGGAAACAGGTACAGCTGAGCTGACAGCGCAGCTTGAAGCTGCGGCAGAAACCATTGGTATCCTTACGATAGACGTTGGTTTCGGCGCCATCAATCCCAATGTGTCGGAACTTACTGCGGGCACTCAACAGCTAACAACCGATGATACCACAACGCTTACGGTACAGCTGCGTGACAGCGCCGGTAATCCGGTAGCGCAGGCCGGTAATCCGGTAACGCTTCAAACCAACCTGGGGCTGATCAATGGGGGTTCTGGTCAGCTTACGCTTGAAACAGACGAAGATGGCGCTGTGTCAGCGGAGTTCAGGTCAGAGCTGGTTGGTGATGCTGAAATCAGTGCTTTTGTGGGTTCAGGTACAGGTGGAGGGCAAATCGGAACTGTCACCATTGGAGTCACTTTCGGTGCCATCAATGCATCTGAATCTACCTTTATCACGAATGCTGAAACCATCACCACAGATGATACCGCGCAGCTTACAGTAGAACTTCGCGACTCGTTTGGCAACCCGGTTACACAAGAGGGAAATGTGGTGACTTTGCAGAGCAGCCTGGGGCTCATCAACGGTAGTTCCGGAACAGTGACACTGCAAACCAATGCCTCAGGGGTCGCAACGGCTGCCTTTGGCTCTGTCGAAACAGGTTCCGCTATACTAACAGCACGTCTTGGCAGCGGAGCTGCGGCAGAAACCATTGGTACCCTTACGATAGACGTTGGTTTCGGTACCATTAATCCCAATATGTCAGAATTTACTGCGGGCATTCAACAGCTAACAACCGATGATACCACAACGCTTACGGTACAGCTGCGTGACAGCGCTGGTAATCCGGTAGCGCAGGCCGGTAATCAGGTAACGCTTCAAACCAACCTGGGGCTGATTAATGGGGTTTCCGGTCAGCTTACGCTTGAAACAGACGAAGATGGCGCTGTATCAGCAGAGTTCAGCTCAGAGCAGATCGGTGATGCTGAAATCAGTGCTTTTGTGGGTTCCGGCACAGGTGGTGAACAAATTGATACAGTCACCATCGAGGTCACCTTTGGTGCCATCAATGCAGCTGAATCTACATTTGCCACAAATGCCGATAACATTACTACGGATGACACCGCGCAGCTTACGGTAGAACTTCGCGATTCGTTTGGCAATCCGGTTACAGAGGCGGGAAATGTGGTGACTTTGCAGAGCAGCCTGGGGCTGATCGACGGTAGTTCCGGAACAGTGACACTGCAAACCAATGCGGCAGGGGTCGCAACGGCTGCCTTTGGCTCTGTCGAAACAGGTTCCGCTATACTAACAGCACGTCTTGGCAGCGGAGCTGCGGCAGAAACCATTGGTACCCTTACGATAGACGTTGGTTTCGGCGCCATCAATCCCAATGAATCAGAACTAACAGCCGGTATTCAACAGCTAACAACCGATGAAACCACAACGCTTACGGTACAGCTGCGTGACAGTGCCGGGAATCCAGTAGCACAGGCAGGCAATGAGGTAACGCTTCAAACCAACCTGGGGCTGATTAATGGGGTTTCCGGGCAGGTAACGCTGAACACAAATCCAGACGGTTTTGTGTCAGCGGAGTTTAGGTCAGAGCAGGTGGGTAATGCTGAAATCAGTGCTTTTGTGGGTTCAGGTACAGGTGGTGAACAAATTGGTACGGTCACCATCGGAGTCACATTTGGTGCCATCAATGCAACTGAATCTACGTTTGCCACAGATGTCAATAACATTACTACCGATGACACCGCACAGCTTACGGTACAACTGCTTGACTCGTTTGGCAACCCTGTTACACAGGCGGGAAATGTGGTGACTTTACAGAGCAGCCTGGGGCTCATCAACGGTGGTTCCGGAACAGTGGAGCTGCAAACCACTGCGTCAGGAACCGTATCCGCATCATTCACATCTGAAGAGCTGGGTGAAGCCTCCATAACAGCCCGGACAGGATTAGGAAACGAAGAAGAAGAAATTGGTGTGCTAACAATAGGGGTTACATTTGGTGCACCAAATGCGATCAGGTCAACTTTTGCAACGGAACAGGATACGGTGCGCACAGATGAAACGGCTAATCTTCTCATACAGCTTCGGGACGCCGCAAATAACCGTGTTCGGTCTGCCGGGCTTCCGGTAACGGTAAGCGTATCAGCCGGAAATCTCACGTTCGGAAATAATTCCGGACAGATCCTTCTTGCAGAAACAAATGGAGAAGGTGAAGTTTTACTGCAATTTGTGCCTGACGATAGTATCACGGCTGCACAGAACGCAGCTGTGAAGTCTTTCATAGGTGAATCAGAAAACAGCCAGAATGAAATCGGAGAAGTCACCCTCAGAATGATACCTATTGCTGCACCGCCAGTATTCAGTAGGGTCGGAGGGTATTTTTTTGACGCGGTATTTGTAGAACTGAGCAGCAATCTGGAAGGAGCGCAAATCCGTTATCAAATCGGTGGCGGTTCAGAACAAGTCTATACCGGTCCGGTTCTTATACAGGCTACCGCTGAGCTGAGAGCGAAGGTGGTTAACGCAGTTGACTTCGGCGATAGTGGTTTCAGATCAGAGCTTTATCGCCGTGCTCAGCCCGATGCTGCGAGTCTCTTTCCTTCTAACGGGCTTTCAAACATAAGCCTTAGACCAGTGTTGGGCGGAGCCATTTCCGGCGCACCGCAAACGCCAATACGGCTTTTTGCACGGTTTAATCAGGCTGAAATCGGGGATGTGAATATTTCGGATAGCCCGCAGCTCGAAGAAGAAACAGCCTATAGCTGGCATTTGTGTCTGGAAAACAACCCGGATACAGCAAATGCGTGGAAGTCATGCCGCGAAGCAGCAGCAGACTTTACAACCCGACCTACTATCCGTGAAACAGAGCAACAGCAGCTAAGCTTTGGTTCCGGAGCGGAATTGTATTATCAGTTTGTCGGAATTCCATACAGTGAAGGTACTCCAGCCGATCAGTTTATGTCGGGGGATCAGGGCCCGGACTGGCGAATATTTGATTTTGCACTTCGGGAATCAGCTGATGAAAATCCTGTACTATTTGCAGCTGGTGATCCCGTTTTCATGATAGCTCAAAATCCGGTAACAATTCCTGCAGGCGCTGCGGCAGTGCCCTCACCTGAAACAGATGCTTCGTTAATTCCGCTTCAAACGCGAAATAACTGGGCTGTATTTTCGAAACCTTTTATTAGCCCGGAACCTCTTCAAATTTTTGATATTCTTCTGTTTAACGGGTTGAATGCTTCAACACCCGTTTATGCCCTTGAAAATGGCAGCTGGCAGTTGCAGCAGCCGGAAAATGTGGTGCAAACATATACCGGCTACCTTGTTTGGACAGGGGATACAGGCCTCAATAGTCTTGATATACCGTACACAAGCTTACAGCAAAGAGGACTGCCGTCTCATTTTCAGCGCCCAACTGCTGTACCCGGTTTAAATCTGGTGATTTCATCAGATGGGGCAGAGCAGATATCAGAACTTCAGCTTCGCTTTCCTGGGCTGGCTGATTTGGGGCTTGAAAGCAGGGCTAAGGCGGACGGAATACAAAATGAAGCTCAGGCTGAAATTTCAGGACAGCCTGATGAGTTCATTAGTACGGATGTTCCCTACCCCTGGATGGATATTTCGGCCCGAACAGCGGCCTTTAGCACAGCTGATACGCACCTTGCTGCTTATCACAAAGTGTTGAAAGAAAGTTACGTCGAGTCTGGCAGCCGGTATGTCATTAAAGTTAAAGAAAATGCCAATGAAGCCTTAAAATGGCAGCTGCATGCTGACGATATGCCCGAAGATGTAGCTATGCACGTTGAGAATGCCCGTACCGGTCGGACAGCCATCATACTTCCCGGCGAGCCAGCGGAAATCCTGCATAGGGAGGAAGTCACAGAATATATCATTCATGTGGGTAGCAGGTCATACATCGAGCAGCTCAACGGAACGCAGCTACCTGAAGCTTTTGTGCTGGAACAAAACTACCCGAATCCTTTCAATCCGGTTACCAACATTCGTTTTGGTTTAACCGAACAGGACGACGTTCGGCTGGAGGTATTTGATATTTTGGGCAGAAGGGTAGCCATTCTGCAAAACGGTCCGATGGAAGCGGGCTGGCACACGGTGGTTTTTGATGCAAGCCGGCTGGCTTCAGGGGTATATCTGTACCGCATTATTTCGGGAACCCATGTAGTGACCCGCAAAATGACACTTGTTAAATAAACGATAGGCAAAAAACACTATGCAAACGTACAAAATTAGATTTCTGCTTATTCCAATTCTGTTATTAATGGGGCAAAGCGCTTTGGCTCAGAGCGCGGAATCACCGGTGCCCGCAACGAAAGAGTTGCATGCCGCCGGTCACATGAACCTGACTTTTTCACTGTTGTTTTCAGAACCAGGTCAATTGGCCGGGGAAATGTTCTCAGGTCATGCTTTTTTGCATCATGAACCTGTTATAGGATACGTAAAGCCGGAAAGCCCTTTGTTGGTGCAGCTTCGGTATCAGAGTGAATTGTCCGAAGCACAGATAGCAGCAGATCCTAACCGTTTCCCACGTCCAACGCCGGAAGCTGCCAGGGTGCCCTGGTATAAAAGCAAGTGGTTTTGGATAGGAGTCGGTGCAACTGCCGCGGTAACGAGTACGGCTGTACTCATAAACCAAAGCCAGCCGTCACCGGAAAGACCTCCGCTATTCCTGCCACCGCCACTTCCTCAGCCATAATTCAAAATGATTGTTTTGTGAATAGCCGCTAATATTGGAATATTTTTCTGCAGTACTTACTTGTCGCGATGATATCACATTTTTAATAAATGCATAAAGATCATTAATCTAAGCTTAATAACTATGACTAGAAATAAATTTAAACTTTTGTTGATTGGTGTTGTTATCTTCATGAGCGGGTGTGCAACACAATATTCTACAAATGTTACATTCCCTTCTCCTGATCAGCTCTTTATTACAACAGGTGACGGTGATATTCAAAAACCATATACGCCAGTAGGGCAAATATTTTACTATAAGAAAGGTCCTCGAATTGGTTTGCCATTATTGGGATTAATTCGCTTTGATGATGTTGATCCTGCTTATGAAATAAGCACTAATGTTGCAAGACAGGCTCGGGCTATGGGTGGAAATGCTATAATTAACTTAAGGGTCGTATGGGAGCCTCCAAGTAATGGTTTTTTGGGAATTGCGGCTAATGGCGGCAGAATTGTAATATATGGTACGGTAATTAGTATGTAGTATTTGTGGTATGAGCAACAGTTTAAAAATTATATGCTTATTAGTTATTTTGCATAGTTTAGGAATTAGCTTACAAGCGCAGTCACTATCACAGGTAATGTCTCAATTCGAACATATTGAGCACATAGGCCCCGCCCGTTTACCTCTCAATATTGCATTTACTGATAACCGATGGGACCAAACCAATCAAATTCCGTTATCAGTACTTGAAAATCGAATGCTTTCTTCAGACTTAATTGATACAGATACCCGAAGTATTGTTCAGGGAACGGGTAATGATATTACTTTGAGGGTTGAAGTTGACTTTCTGGGCCTTTACAGAACAGAATCAGGTTTTTGGGGAGGGCGTTCAATCATTAAGGTATACGATGAAGGCAGAAATGTCTTTGTAGGGCATGCTAACTTCGATGAGATGTACCGCAGAGCACGCAGACCGTCAAGGGAAGAAACAGATCGGTGGGCATTTAATGTTATGGACAATGTAACAGATATACTATCACAGCTGATTATAGCTTATGCAGAAAGAAATAGCTCCCATATCAGAAAGGTTGAAACCTTCGGTTGCACGCCTGTAAGCGGGCAGAGAGCTGATCGTGCAGACAGGACAAGAGCACTATACGAAGCGTTTCGAAGGGGGGCGAATCAGGCCTGGGGACATCAGCTCGAAAGTATAACTACAATAACTGACCTTTATGATGTAGAGGATATCATTCGCGTCTCGGGAAGCGGAAGAATCACCACTTATGAAATTGATGAATCAAAGACTGTAATTACGTCTGATAATCACCTTTGTTTATTTGTAAATATGAATGTCCAACAATAAATATATAAGCGTATGGAAAAGAATAAATTGCTGACTGTACTTGTTGCTTTTATAACTTTTTTTCTGATACAGGCTTGCGGAACTTCAGAAAGAACAGCATCTGAAACAGTTGTAACACAAGAAACGGTTGTAAGACAAGACCAAACCGGAACTACTGCGACAACTCAGGTAGTACGAATCAATGATCAGGAGCTGCGCTCTGTAAGATCTGAATGGGAAAATGAGTATTTATATGCAGAAGGTTCTGTGCCTGTTGTTGATCGATATCCCGATGAAAACCGAAACAGAGGTTTGGCAAGAAGAGGTGCGATTGCAGACGCGCAGCGTAATCTTGCGCAGCAGATTAGCGAGGTGCGGATTACAGAAACCGTTACAATGAGGGATCTTGAAGTTTCTGACTTTGTCCGAACGGAGATGAATGCCGTTTTAAGAAACCTTGAGGTTGTTAATGAGACATTTGATGCGTCTTCGAATCATTATAATGTTACTATAAGAATGCCCTTGATGTCTGTATACAGGGTTGTTGAGCAATACACCAAGCGGTGAGAATGATGAACTGCGGATGTAATAGATTGGGTTTGACTAATATATTATTTTATGTGGTATACAGATTTTTTGCCACCAATGTCTCATTTTATAGTATAGTGTTCGATACGTTAATTAAGAGATCCTCATGATTGCGCAAGTTATTATTGCTTAAATTAATAAGTCAAAAATACAAGCTTTAAAATGCGGGGATAATTATATGCACGTACAAACTTGTACTCAATAGGTTAATTCAGATGGCTAATTCACGTGATTCGTAACAATGCACAGTGTCTGTATAAGGACTCAAAGTATCTTAAAAAAAACAATATGGACTTATCGGGGATATAAAGCAAGTAGTGCGTTTAGTGTTTTTGTTAATTTTGACTTTTTAAGGAGGCACTAATTGCAGTAATTTTAGCAGAAATTGTTCTCATGAGTTATTCGCATCTGTTTGTTCATTTCCCCCGCCAAAACCGTTTCTCAATCCGCCGCACATCCTCCGCATCTTTCAGCGTTTGCAGGTAGGCGTGCAGCTCCAAGAGCACATCATCCGGCTGACCCATAAACGGTGGTACATAAATCGCATTTCCGTAGCAGTTTAGAACCTTCAGCGGAGTATCCTCCACAATCAGAATCCGCTCCTTCCGGTAGCCGGTACGGACGACCTTACTTAGCTGCTTGGTGTACTCGTAATCCGGCAGCAGCTCGCCGAAGCCGGAATTTGCCCGCTCGCGCTTGTAGGTGCAGCGGCTGCGTCCCCAAACGAAACGGAACAGCGACCGATGCGCGGGCAGCGCATCAACCATAGCTTCCACATAATCATCCGTGCCTGATGACCAAATCGCAAGCTCAAAATCTTCCGCGCACTTCCGGAGAAAGTCCGCGACATGCGGCCTGAAATATACCTGAAACCCCAGCACTTCTGCATCAGGCACCCTGCCGTCAACGCGCGTATCGGCGGCATGAAGGAGGGTTTCATCGAGGTCGAGGATGAGGAGGATGGGGCTCGTGGGGGGCATAAGATGGAGAGTGATTCACCGGCTCGGATTGAATGCAGGAAAAATAAGCTGTGCGCATTCCAAAATCTCAACTTTAAGCGTCATTTGAAACAGGATAGCAGAGGTTATCCTGCAAGCGGATGAAATTGTTCATCCTTAGAAGACACCCGAATTCCGGGGTTCTTTTTACATCCATTTTTTGTTTATTGAAAAAACTGCACGCTTCATTTCCGCAAACCGCGCTGGTTGGAAATGCCCATCACCCTCATCCATCCTGAAAAAAACATAACGGTTTTTATTTATGTCAGCTCCCCTACAAATCCCCATAACATCATCTGCCAACCTCCTCATCCGGACTGATACGCCGCATGGGCTTTTTGAGGCGGTGCGGCAAAATACGCCGGTTTCCGAAACGGACTGGGAGGCAGGAGAGATGTTTTCGATTGGGCTGTCGAGTGAAGGCGGTGAAGCTAATGCCCATACCGGTGCCGATGGTGGCGCAGATGGCAGCCCGACACCGCTCTCCGTACATATTCCTGCCGGCGAAGGGCGATCGCTCTCATTTGGGATGCAGGCTTCGAAGGGGCTTTCTCTCAGGCGTGATTTCAGTAGTGCGATTGAAACCCTCTCGCGCGGGCAGGAAATTGCCGCGGGTCTGCACAACCCCAATCCCGCGCAGGCGCATCACTTCCTGATGCTGCACTGGAACTATGATGTGAGAGCGGCACATGAGGGTACGCTGCCGCTGGGCGCCGGAAAATCGGCGGTGTACGGGGTGGAGGCGGGTCGGGAACGGCTATTTGCGCTCATTCGTGCGGTGGAGCCGCAGACCGGTACGCGCGACGCGCTTCAGACGATGCTTCGGAACTGGATGATGCCCCGTGCCGTGCGTCAGGCTTCCGATCTTGATCCGGGTACCTGGCTGGTTACCGAGCTCGACCGCAGTGTGACTGCCAAAATCGGCTGTCAGATGGGCTATGATTTCAGCTGGGTGCATGAGCTGGGTGAGGGTGGTCTTGCCGGAGACATCGGACTGAAGCTGGAATCCGCAATGAAAGCTACGGTCGGTTTTGATTTCAGCGGAAAGTTTGCGTTGGTCGTCGCACGGGAGTCTGCGGATCCTTCGAATCAACAGCTTCGGGTGCGGCTCTTTAAGCTTCGAAAGAAAGGCTGGGACTTCGCACTCAGCGCAACGGCTCAAGCCGAAAGCAGCGCGGAATTCAGGGAAGCTGATATCGAAGAGCTGCTGAAAGCCATCCTTGGGATTCAGTCGGTGCAGGTGTTGAGTGACCTGAAATCCGTCAAAACGTGGATGGGTGACAACAGCGATTTGGCCAGCTATTTTGCGGAACTGAGTGCAGACAGCATCCGCGATTTTCTGGGAGGAGTCACCGGACTCGATGTTGTGGCTTCTGTTGATGAAGCCTCCGGGCAGCTGAATGCCTGGTTCAAAAAGTGGGACAGGCTCACGCAGGAAACCGCCGCAAGCCTGTGGCAGCTGGCCGAAGACGGCCTGCCCCTTGATGAAATCCGCGACCTCTCCCGCACCATTTCCGAAGCCGATGAGGACAAGATCCGGACCTTTCTTATTGAAAAATGCAGTAAACCGGACTTCCTGACATCCGGCACCGGAAAATTCCTGCTTTCGCTGGTGCCCGGGGAAGACCTGTTCGGCGCGCTCCTCAGAACAAACAGCATTCGTCAGATTCGGGAGGCTGCGAAAAAGGTACACCATCTGCTGGATGGCGATGTTTCGGAGCGCATCCTGCTGAACCTGAACCGGGCCATCAACCGGCGGCTGAACTTGGAAAACATCCGGGAAGTGCTCACCGAGACCGACTTTGAACAGCTCGATGAATGGCTGAAAGCCCGTCTTGCCCGTTTCTTTGGCAAAAAGCTGGAAGACCTTGGACTCGAAGATCTCCGGAATCTGAAGCAGTTCATCGAAAGATGGGAAGCAAAAAAGGGCCGCATCCTCGAAAAAATGCAGGAAGTCGTGACGCATCAGTACGGCGCCGCTTTCAATTATGCGTACAGCAAAAGCCGAAGCCATGAGGCGCTGATTGATCTCAGCATTGATTTCAGCTACCCCGACGAAGCCGGGCGCGTGCTGCAAATGGCCATGGACGGGAATTTTGACCGCCTCCTCACCGAAACCTTTGAGAGCGTGACCCTGCATCAGGCGGTGCTCACACACGGCATCATGCGCTCGGCTTCGGTCCAATTCAGTCTGCCCTTCGCCAAACGGGACATCAGCGCAATCACCGAATCCGTCGCAACCGCTGAGGCCTTTGATACGGAGGACGGACGCCTGCTCCTGTATCAGCTCGATACCAAAAGCAGGCTGAAGCACTTGGGGAAAAGTGCCGGACTCATGACCATTGGCGGCTATTTTCAAAGTCAGGCGAACCAAGTTCGAACCCACAGCCGGGGGAGCATCGACTTTTCCTACACCCTGCGTCAGGCACATAAAAGCATGCAAGCCGATACCTTAAAGCTTACGCTGAAGCCGGTGCTCAAACAGTATTTTCCGGAGGTCGGGACGGTTTGGGTGAACGACCTCGATAAAATTATTGACGAGCTGGAAGCAAACGAAACCGGCAACCTTGGCAGCCTGCTGCAATCGCTGCACGTACATGTGCCGGGCGAAATTGGAGTACGGTGGCTGCATGCGCCTTCAAAAATACGGGATTATCAGCCCATGGCCGATCACCTGATGCAAACCATGCGGAAAACCTTCTTTTCCTATTACCTCAACAGGCTTTCTGCAAACACGCACGATAAAAATACAGCGGATGCCCTCCTCCTGTACAGCAGTGTTCCGGAGGGTTTCTTCCCGGGAAAAAGAGGGAAAAGACTGCATTGGTATGTGGGGAAAAGATATCACAGCGGGTTGGGCGTCAGGGATTTTGACAAAAAAAGCATTCGGGCAGCTATGCTGATCAGGCTTCTTGAAATGTCCCACGCCATCGGCACCCTGCCTGATTTGGAGGACCGTTTCGGGAAATACATTCCCCGACCCGAAAACACGACCCGGATTTTGAACGATGTGTTCAATTCCCCCTCTGCAGAGGAATTTCTTAACAATCTTTTTTGGACAGAGCAACAAATTATTGACGGAGCCGCAGCTGCGGGCCGAAAGCTCAACAAAGCCCTCAAAAAATCCGCATCCAAACCACAGAAGGCTGTAAAAGCCTTTGCTGCATTCGGGGACAGTCTGGCTAAGGCATTCGATGGCAGGCAACTCAAACGGGTTTTTGGGGAAGCACACCTCAGCGCATCCGGCGCCCTGCTCTTTGCCGCCGCCGCCGAAGCTTTCCCGGAAAAGGCCCTCACCAAGTTACAAGGAAATACCCGCATGAGCGATACAGGCGAAGCAACACCCCCGCAACACATCCGCTCCTTACTTGCCCTCTACTTCCTCAGGCCCGAATCCCAGCATGATTTTAATACGTTTCTCAAATCTGGCAAGGTGCCTGCGGAAGAGGTGTTGTTGAGTCCGATGCTGGTATCGGGGGAGGGGTAGGAACGTGCTTTTTATTTTGGTGAATTTTAGCGTATTTGTCGCGTCAGCGTGACCCTGAATCTCTTACGAACGCTTTTGAACAGTTTCCGCTTTAAGCCTGAAACCAATTCTTAACCTGTTAACCCCCCCAACCATGCTCCACAAACTAACCCCCCTCCTCCTCCTCACCCTCTTCGCCTGCACCTCTACCACGGCGCAGCACGATGCGGGAAGCTTCTCTGATTTTATGGATGCCTTTGATGAGGCCATTCAGGTTTTTGTGAATGGGGAGCCGGAGCCGTTTATGGGGCTTTGGGCGCAGCAGGAGCGGACGACCCTTGCGGGCGGACTTGGCGGAGAGATTGAGTTCGGATGGGAGGCCATCAGCGAGCGGCTTGTACGGGTGAGCGGGATGTACGGTCAGTTCGATCAGGCCCGGTATCAGGCGCAGCGCGTTGCCTACGGGTATGGGGATCGTTTCGGCTATTTGGTGCAGCACGAAGAAATCGAGATCGATGATGCCGAAAGCGGCACAACGGCGACCCGCTTTTACCGTGCTACCATGACGTTCGAGCGCATCGGCGATACCTGGCGCGTCGTGCACCGGCAGGCCGATCTTCACACGGTGGAAGATGACGGCCTCCGCGATTAGGCTATAGCACTTCACACTTCAGCGGACCTATCACTTATGCTGAAAAAAAGCCAACGGTTCCCATAAAAGCGGCAGCGGATTTTCATCTGCGCGGTTTTTTTAGGGGGAAACACCGTGAACATCAGGTGTTGCGGGGCAGATTGAAAACGCCTAAACCTAAGACAGGTCCCTTGCTTTTTGGTGCCGGTAAATGTTTCAGCGGCCTTTGGCACCGTAAGTTGTCCGTACTTCGGCTAAAAATCGTCTCTTAAACTGCTTCTGTGCATCACAATTCCCCAAAAAGTGTATGGGAAATGGCAGCAAATAATGTGATTACGTTTAATGCGGATTTAGGTGCAGGGGGGATCAAATAATCCCATCGGGACGGGCTGTTCTGTTGCCTTCGGAATCAAGTACAAAATGCGTCCCTCTGAGCACATACCTAAGTTCGGCTACAACAGCTTGGTGTTGCTTGAATATCTTGCACCAAATGGAGTAAAAACCCATACCTTTGGCGGTAAGTGCTATTTGTTCTGCCATTTGCGGACTGGGATTTTCCTCCCAGTTTCTCAGGGATTGTTTGGCTACAAGCCAGGCCTGAAGCCTGAAAATCCACCTTTAATCGGCTTTGCTTGGCTCGTGTGAAGTGCCCGGATTTCTGTCTAATCCCATTAACCCGATGGTTGCTATGGCTTCCGCCCGAACCGGAGTATCTTTGGCGGTTATCCCGCCTGTTTCCGAGTAGTCAAAAGCTGCATCTGAGTTATCACGATCAGGCCAGATATATCCCTCTCTTGATAAATTGCGGGCTCCTTTCACCGTATTGCAGTATTTGCAGGAAAGCAAAAGGTTTTCCCAGGCTAAGGGATCACCTCCGTTGGCCGTTGGAACCACATGTTCTACTTCGATCATATTCGTGATGGCCATTTCGCAGTACGAGCAATGCCAGTCAATCCTGCTGCCCAGGTCGTTTCGTGCATCCTGATATCTTTTGTAGGTCTGTGGTGATTCACCTTTTAAAACAGCTCTCACTATTTGCCCGCATTTTTAAGTTTTTCCTGTTCTATAAAGGCATCAAATGCCGGGTTTTGAGAAAATGGCCTGATGCGTTCCGCCAACTTCATAGCGTCCGTTTCTGACAATACCTTACCGGCATCTAAATCCCTGTAAACATCTTTGGCCATTTCAAATAGCTCCGTTTTTTTCGTACTCCATTGCGGCATTTCAACACCTTGAATAAACTCGGCAATATCTTCAATACTCAGCTCTGAAGCCCCTTTTACATTTTTCAACTTGCAGTTCTCCAATATGAAAAGCTGACCAAGGTCTGTTTCCTGTATTAGGAACGGACTATGCGTAGTGGCGATGAACTGAATTTTTGGAAAGGTTTGCAACAGACTTGTGACAATGATTTTCTGCCAGGCAGGATGCAGGTGCAGATCTAATTCATCAATAAAAATAATTCCCTGTGTCTCTTTTAAGGCCTCTTCTCCCAAGTACGGATTCAGCAAAACACAGCGGTGTGCTATATCGGCAATCATAGCAAGGAAGCTGCGGTAGCCATCGCTGAGGTAGTTAAAGGGAAGTACGCGGCCGTCTTCAAATTCGAGGGTCAGCCCTCTGCCTGTGTCAGGATCAAGATCATAGATTATTTTCCGGCATCCGGGCAGCGCTTCTGTAATTGCGGTTTTTATCAGGTTTAGCGTAAGGTCTTGTTCGTTGCGCTGGATCTGGGACATCTCTTTCAGTCGGAACCATTCCGTGAATCTTCTGAAATTGGACTTGGCATCAAAAGCTTCCCGGTATCCCCTCAGCCGGGAACCTATTTCTTTGGGTTTTGCAGATGCTTTGTCTTTCCGCTGGCGATCCTGTGCAATAAGGAACAGCCTGCCGGTCGAAAAATAACTAATCAGCGGCAGCTTTACTTTCTCCCCCTTTCTGATGGCTACGTCAAGCCTTTTGCCCATCATGCTGATTGCGGATGCATTTTTTTTAGTTGTACTGCCTTTTCGTGTGTTGCGCTCCCGGCTCCACTGAATGCTGGCATTATTGACAACCCCTTCCGCAATAATTTCTACCGGAAACTGATACTCTTCATTTCTGTAGGCTATCTCGTCGTTTGCTATACCTTTGGTAGAAACGTCCCTCACGCCGATAAACAGGGAGCCCGCGGCAATGAGCAGGGCTTCAAGTACAGCCGTTTTCCCACTCCCGTTATCGCCGATAAATATGTTTAGCTGATCATTGAGGTTCAGGCTTAACTCTTGAATGCCCTTGAAGTTTCGGATGGTTGCTTGTTTGATTTTCATAGCAGCTTAGCTTATTAATCTGAATCTGGCTTCATAATATAAGGCAAAGCTAAGCAATACAGATACCTGAGTGTTTCGATCTGTTCCTGGCCCTTCCCAAATATTAATTTTCAGGCAAATGTAAACTGATTCCCTGAAATACTTGCAATTAATCCTGGGGCGCAACGACAGGAACAGACCATCTCCCCAAACCTTCCCGCCCGCTACTCCCGTATTTTGCGTTCAGCGAGGGCTTCGAGGTCCTCGTAGGTTACGCCGTACAGCTTGAGCTTTTCGAGGGCGGCGCAGAGGTTGTCGTCGAATTTGTAGAGGGCTTTATCAAGCTGCGTGCCGACACCCATGTTCTTTAGGGCATCATCGGGGTAGCGGTCGCGGAGGGCGAGCACGTGCCGGTCGGTGTAGTTCATGGGCAGCTCCGGCAGGGCCGATGCACGACCGCTGAGGTATTCGATGAAGCCAAACCGAATCATTTCCGGACCTTTTTCGACATTCAGGTAGCGGTCCGCGATGGTGAACACGAGCGGCTCCTCCGGTCTGGGTTTGGTGAGCTGCTTCAGCAGGTAAATCGGGAAGAGGTAGCGGCCAAAGCCTGACGCATGCGCCTCAACCGGCACGGACGCCCCCGGCGCCCGGAGCGTCATCATTTCAGGATGAATATCAAGCTCAAGCCGGAAGAACACATCCCCTTTGGTGTACTTATCCAGCGTAAACCGAATCAATCGGATGGCCTTCCTGAGTTCTGCTTTATTGACCCGGATGGTGAGTTTCATGGGGGATTAGCTTGGCATTTACATTTTTAGTTTCACCTTTACCGTCACTTTCCACGCAAATCATCCAGAAATTCTGATTCTGGTGACGTGCCGGTTACGAGCAGGTAATCCCGGGCGCGGGTGCAGGCTACATAGAGAAGGTGCCGTTCGGTGTTGTAGATTTCTTCGAGGTCGGCTTGATCAGCGATTTGTTCGATGCGGCTTTGCAGGGGGATGACCTCATCATCGCAGGCCATGACGACAACCGCACGGAATTCCAAACCCTTGGCCAGATGCATGGTGCTGAGGGTAATGCCCCGGCTTTCCTGCACCCGGCCCGTCATAAGCGTGTAGGGGTACCCTGCGGCCTCAAGCGCTTGTTTTGCGCGATCGAGCTCATGTTCTGTGCGGGTGAACAGCCCGATTTCCGAAGGTTGAACACCGCTTTCCAGCTTGTCAGCAAGCCATGCGGTTACCGCCTGCTGCTCTGCTTCTTCCGTTTCAAAAACGTGAATATCCGGGGTGGGACTGTTGAATACCGAGACCGTTTTGTTGCGCACTTCTTCGTTGCCGTCCACATCTCTGACAACGGGATCGAGCAGTAAATCTGCTTGCCTGCGTATCTGATGCGAGGTGCGGTAGTTGATGTGCAGCGTGCGTGACCTGCCTCGGATATCAACGCCGAGGGATTTCCATGAAAAGGGCTGCTGAAAAATGCGCTGACCAAGATCTCCGGCAAAAAACAATCCGCCGGGTTTATCACCCAGCAGGGAAAGCAGCCGTAACTGTGCGACGCTGATATCCTGCGATTCATCCACAACCACAAAATCGTACGGAAAGCGGCCTTCACTCCGGTACTGTGCTTCAAGGCGCCGGTACACCGCATTCAGGCTTGTCAGGTTGTTTGCCGCAAGTTTTTCGCGGAGCTTTTCGAAAACGGCCCAAAGCAGCTTGCGGCGGTTTTCCGGCAGCCGCGTTTTTCGGCCTATACGCTGTACTACACGGTATTCATCCCAGCTTTGAAGCTGCCAGGCATCGACGACTTCCTTCCATTCTTCCATCAAAAAGCGGGCACTGAAGGTTGCGGCTTCCTCCCCCTCAACCGCTTCCTGAAGCAGTTTGGCGATGGTTGCGTCGTCTGCAAGCGCTGCTTCGCCAAAACGGCTTTTGTACAGCCGGAGTCCCAATTCAGGCAGGGCGTGTGTCTCAATGCGCTCCTTGAGGCGAGGCCGGGTGCTGATCAGCCGCCGGAGCTTTACATCAAGTGCTGAGGCCAGTACATCCGAGAAGGTCGTGAGCAGTACGCGGGCCTCCGGATGCTGCTCGGCCAGCCAAACGGCGCGGTGCAGGGCTACGATGGTTTTCCCGGTCCCGGCCGTACCGGAAACCCGCGCTGGACCACCGCCTGCCTGCTGCACGATTTCCCGCTGTGCCGGATGCAGGAAAACCGACCACTTTTCCCAGGGATATTCCAGGGCGAGCTGCAGCTCTTCGAGGTTATCCATCACACGGAAACGGCGTTTCGCATCGGGGTGCTCAAAAGGATCAGACGCCGGATCGGCCTGCAGTGGCAGCGGCGGCTCGTGTCCGACCGCAAGATTCAGCAGCGCTTCCGCAGCCTCGGCAGGCAGGAGGGCCGCAAGGGCGAGCAGCTCATCCTCATCGGCCTGTTTGGCTTCTTTGACCCACTCCTGCGGGATGCCGTATTGCAGCAACTTCCCCTCGGGTACCGCAGCCAGCGGGCGTTGTTTCGGCTCCGGCTTTTGAACGTAGGTTGGAATCAGGACTTCCTGCACCCGCTCCCGAATAAGGACCATCTGCGCCGCGCCGGTTGTTGGGTGTCGCTCAAGCTTTCGGCGTGAAGCCCAATCGTATGCCTGATCGTGATGATCCACATAGCACACCAGCATGCTTTGGGCTGATTTATGGATGATGAGCCGGATGTCCCGCGACACCCGGGCGGACCAAAACCCTTTGTCCTTCACACGCGCGATACGATGCAGTTTAATCCCGTTATTGGCCGGATCAACCTGAAGATCAAAAACCGTTGTCTTTACGGCCTTTTGCTCCTCGTTCGTGAGCTTGGCGAGGCTGTCGGTGAAGGTATCGGCGATAAGAAACTGCATATTGTCCTTTATCTGATGCGCGTGATTTTTTCAGGGAAGGCTAAGCCGCTTTGGGCCAGCTTTCTTGCCTGTGAGCTGTCCTTCAGGATGGCGATGCTTCCAGTAGCTATCCACAGGAAAGGTTTATCGGAGGCCTTCATGGCATTGATTTCAGCTCCGTGCTCCTGTAACCAGGATTTTAACCAGCGCAGCTTATTAAGCATCTCGGCAACATTTCCGGTATTCACGGGATGAACTTCCACAAAGTAGGCCTGTTGATTGTACCCGATGATGTAGTCCCAGCGGGGACTGTTTGGGTATTTCCGGGAAACACAGCCGTCCAAATCTACGCTGCCTTCCAGGGCTCTTGTGTTTTCGGGGATCACCTTGCCTGAATTGATGCCGAGTGCCCGCAGGCCGGTTTCGTAGCAGGCTTCTATGGATGGGGTTTTCTCAACGGCACCTTTAAAACGCATCTCTTGAAGCCATTAAGTTGGAGATGAGTTCAGAGGCTTTACTGCCAAAGGCCGTCATGCCTCCCCATTCGGCCAGGTCCGGGTCTTCGTCTGTTTGCTCAAGTGCTGAAATGTCTCGCACAGTCACTTCGTCTGATTTCCGGTCGAAGAAGTAAGTATAAAAAGCAGCACGGTTTAGGGTGTGCTCAAAAATGGCGTGCAGCGAATCAGATATTTGGCCTAAGCTAAACAGCTTGCGAAGTTCCTCCGGCTTTGCTTTCATCTGCTGCATCAGGCGCACCGTCCAGCAAAGCTGTAAAATGGTGGATGAATGCGTTGACACGATAACGTTATACCCCCGTGACATGAGTTCAAGGAAAAGGAGCATGAGCGCTTCAATGGCCATCGGATGCAGCCCCATTTCCGGTTCTTCGATGATGACATACTGATGATGCTGAAGCTTCCCGTTCGGGGATGGACCGTTTTGCAGTAACCCGTACAGTTGTAGCAGTAAAGGAGTGAATTCGCGCTGACCGGCTGACCAGCCGAGATAGGAAATCTGACTTTCGCCGGTATCGAGCATGAGGCGCATTTGTGGTGTGCTTTTGTCGAGTTTCACGCTTGCGTTCACAAAAATGGCCTTGCGGATGTGTTCTTCAATCTCCGCATGCATCAGGCCCGTTGCAGGAAAGACATCCCCGCTTGTTTGGTCAAGCCCTAAATCCAGCCAATGTTGCAGGCCACTGCTGAATTTTTTTAGCACAAAGGGATCTTTAAGGCGGAAGTCAGAATACGGTCTCGGCCATCCGTGATGCATGGCAAGCACGCGCTGCGCCGGCACATAGGCTACGCGCTCGTGTTGCGTCCCTTTTTCTTGGATGAAATCATGCACCTCGGACACCGCACCATCTACCCGTATTTCGGTATCCTGACGCAGTATTTTCCCCATACCCTCGCCCATGTACAGATCGAGGAACTCGTTGGGGTTGCCTTTGTGCTGTACGCCGTGATTTTTCATCTGCGCGAGGATGTGCCCGCCATCCAAAGCCAGCTTGAACATCTGAAGCAGGATGCTTTTCCCGCTCGCCTGCGGGCCAATAAAAACGGTAAAGTCGCCAAAGGTGATGTTGGCTTCTTTGATTTGACCGAGGTTGTTTGATTCAAACTGTTTCATTGGATGTCGTCCTTAACAAAATTCTAAAAGTTTTTCATACTTGTCTCTTAATTATTATGCAAAACAGTAGGAATGCAATTATTAGGTCGCTCTTGTTCTTTGGTGCTGACCTAAATATCCTACAATTACTTTATTTGATTCTTTGTCAAAAAAGAAAGCTATCCTAATCGTATACTCAGGGTGCTTGTTAGCACCTGTTCCAATATGTTCTTTTAGCTGGTGTTTTTCTCCGTTGTAAAAATATTCATAATCATCTTTATATTGCCCCATAGTCCTTGTGGATTGGTTTGAAGAATAAAAGAATCCACAGCTTTCTTTACATGAATGATCAAGATTTTCAATTTGTACTTCCTTTGTTTTATATTTACAGTAGGTTAAGGCAAGCCATGTTAGGGCTTTATGAAGCGATTCGTAATCCTTGAATGAACTATCTTTAATGGCTCTTTTTTCAATTAAAATGTGATCTCTGTATTTTTTGGATATATCAGAAATTACGCTATTAAACGAATCGAAAGATAACGTGTCATTTAAAATAGTGTTTATACTTTTGTTGTATTTTATACTTGTGAGAAGTTGTTCGTTTTGCTTTCTTAGATCAAAAACTTGTCCTTTTAGTTCTTTGATTTCGTTTGTTTTCTCATCGTTACTTGAGCTAAGGCTTAAGTTTTCTTCTTCAAGTAATTGTATCCATTCTTCTTGTGTGCCCGTTTCTTTAGCTTTTTCTAATCTTTTTTGCCTGTCTATTTTTTGAGCACCTTCCCAAGTGAGATATTCACTTACATACCTGGTTTGCGCATGCTCGCAAAGCTGGTTAAAAAGAAAATATTCAAACTCATCTTTGTTGCCATAATCCAGGATTTGCTCTTGAGTCCATAAGGTGTGAAGTTGAGGATTATCAGTAACTTTAAATCCAGGCCAATATATTCTTACGGCTCCATCATAGCAATTATGGGTTTTCCCTAAATATGTTTGCAGGTCCCAAGTAACCGATTGCTCATCGCTCATAATTATATAAGCCATGCCAGAGCAATTTCTGATAATTGAACTTACATTTACAATAGGTTTATTATCATTGTTATCTCTTGAAATAAATATTATAGGAAGTTTTCTCCGGCTGCTGGTCAATAAGTAGAAATAAATCGGATTGTCTTTTTGAGGTAGGGGTATATGACCATTTTGTAATGGGAAAAGTTCAAAAGCACCAATTTCTTGAATTAATTCATAAATTAAGTTAGGCCTACTATGTTGACGGACAATAGGTTGAAACTTTTGATTTCGGCTTCCATACCAAATGTTTATTGAAAATCTATAAGAATGATCATCATTAAAAATTTTTTTTCCTATAACAATCTCTGTTCTCCAAAAAACGTCATCTGAGCTACTGTCATCATGCTCATATCTAATCGCAAGCAATTCCCCCACCTTTGTTTCTGTGAAATAGTATTTGAATAACTTATGATCATTAGCTTCTATTTTAAATTCATTGTCAGTCAAACTAAATGATGGTGGTAGTGAAAAACCACGTTTTGGCTTTTTTAACCATCTAATAATAATATTTGTGATATCGTCTAAATTCCTAAGTGGTTCTTTAGAACTACCAAGTTGGAATGTTGTGAAAAATGACTTCTTCATGAGACCTCGAATTTAATTTGTGATCACACCCGAAACACCTTCATCACCTCATCCCCTAAGTGATTAATCACTTTCACGGCGATTCTGCCGCTTGCGGGTTTTTCGAAGGGGACGGAGGTGTCGGAGTTGAGGGTTTCCCAGGCTTGTTTGTTGATTTCGTTTTTGAGGGTGGTTTTGAGGGATTTGTAGGGGTCGTTGACGCCCGCGCCGAGGAAGTAGGCATGACGCACGAAAAAGCTTTCTTCGTTATAGTCGGTATCCAGGAACCAGCAGGCGATGCCGTCGGCATTGTCGCTGCGAATTTCTCCCGTTTGCGGATGAAAGACATCAACGCCATTAATTCTAACCTGATAGTAGTGGGTATTGGTGAGGGGCAGGTGGGAAGCGTTCAGCGCTTGGTTAGCGCCTTCATCAGACCGTTTAGCATTTTGCTTATTTCCTCGCAGTCGCGCAACAAGCTGTTGCAATCCGTCGCGGTCGCCAGTTGTAAGCGCTCCGAGATAATCAGAAAGATTTCCAGCTCTGCCAGAGATCCCCGCGCTATCCCAAGCGACTGCAGAAATTCCCCCGTTGTCCGCCTTGCCTGACCCTCCGCTATGTTTGCGGGTATCGAGGTGGCGGCCCGCCGCATTTGTGATATAATCCCAAATTTCTCTTCGGTTGGAAAGCTTGAGGTAAGCCTGTAAATCTGAATGCTTAAGTCGATTGATTTCTTCCAGACGGTCAGTTCCCGATATGATTTTAAAGATTTCATAAGGTGCTAATTTTTGATGATGTCTGTCCACTAACCATTCTTCACTTGCCACATCCACATCCGGCTCGCCAAAAATCACAAAGAGGTTGCCTTTGCCGGTGAGGTCGTCGGCGGTGTGCAGGTCGGCGTTCATGTTGGCTTTGAGTACCGGGATGATGCCGATCTTGTTCACATCGGCGGCGTGTGCTTCGTAGCTGAAGGCGCAGGAAATGATCACATCGAAACCGACGTCTGCGGCTTCGCGGGCTGCATCAACGAGGTCAGCCCGCATGACGGTGCCGAATTCCGGACCGATAAGGATGCCTGCGCGGCGGCGGGTTTCGCCTTCGTAGTAGAAGCCCTCCGCGGCGATGTTTTTGCCCGGCCAGGGTTCGAGGCTCTCGAAGGTGATGCGGTCTTCTTTGTGGGCCTGCTGAATGCCGGCTTCGCGCAGGTTATCTATGATGAGTTCGCCAAAGTCGCGGGTTTTGCGGTAACCGTTGCCGGGCGCAGCGGTTTTGCGGTCGATGATTTCGTCGTTTTCATCGAGGGCGGCGGTGCGGTGCGGGGAGAGGCTTTCGACCGTGAAAGGACCGGCTACGCGCACCTTGTTTTTGTCGGTATAGGGCCGGTCGTAGAGGTACTCCTGCTCGGCATTGGCGGCAATGGAAGCGTCCATTTCGTTTTGGCGCTTGATGCGGAGTTTCCACCATTTGGCGTGGAGCTGATTCGCCTTGTCGGGCCAGGGATCGCGCGGCTTTTCGGGCAGCTCCTCGAGGCTTAGGGTGCGACCCAGGGCTTCGGTGAGTTTGGTGAGCAGATTGCTGAGGCGGACCTTACTTGCCTCGATGCCTTTCTCAAGCTCGGCTTTGATATCGGCGTGCACGTCTTGCGCGGGTTCCGGCCAGGGTTCTCCGGCCTCGCGCGGGATTTCCCATTCTTCCCAGCTTTTACCCAGCTCGGTATTGAGCTGCGCGCGCACCGGCTCCATCTTTTCCTGAAACTGATCCCAGATGACGTCAATCTCCGCGTTGTTCGCGATGTCGCGGAGCATGATGTGCGGCACGCGCTCATACACAAAGCCCTGCCGGATGTCGCCATAGGTCGGCTTCATGCTCGGGGGCCTGCGCTGCAGTTCGGCCTCTTTTTCCTGACCTTCTTCAGAATCCGCCAGCAGGTAATAGTCGTATTTGGCGCCCATCAGCCGGGCCCGTGCAAGGGCAAGCGAAACCCGCGAAGTATCAATCGTAATCCAGCGGCGCCCCCATTGTTCGGCGACATAGGCTGTTGTCCCGGAGCCACAGGTAGGGTCAAGGACGAGATCGCCGGGGTCGGTTGTTAATGTTATGCACCTTTGTATTACTGTTGTAGCTGTTTGTACTACGTACTTTTTTTCGTCGCCGAAACCAGATTGCCTAGTATCATCCCAAATATCATTAAAAGCTTGACAGGGAAAATCAACAGCTGGCCTAATGAATCCTAAAGTTTTACCAGAAAATGTTAGTCTAGATGCTTTATTCAATCTATTCATTCCTTTTAAATTTGTTTTCCATCCGCCTTTACCAGGCCTAAATCCCCTATTTTGAAATGAATACTCAAACATTGTTGTATTGCTTCCAGACTGTGATGTTATTGGATTCATTCTTGCCAATCTATATGGATTACCATCACTATTTTTGAATACACCATATTCATCAAAATCATGTCTATAATTTAAATCCTTATCATAATCTCTATAAAACCACAGTTTTCTATACTTGATATTTTCTTTTGATTTCGCAAACCAAATAATAAAATCACGTGTACTATCCAATATTGATGAAGCTTTTCCAGTTGTTGTTCTGAAGCTAATCAAACTCACAAAATTCTCATCCCCAAAAACCTCATCCATCAAAGACCTCACCCGGTGCACATTTTCATCTCCGATTTGCACGAAAATGGAGCCGGATTCGGTGAGCAGGTCGCGGGCTACGGTCAGGCGGTCGCGCAGGTAGGTGAGGTAGGAGTGAATGCCGTCGCGCCAGGTATCGCGGAAGGCTTTCACCTGCTCCGGCTCCCGGGTGATGTGCTCCGCCTTCCCATCCTTCACATCCCGCGTTGTTGTGCTCCACTGAAAGTTGGAGTTGAACTTGATGCCGTAGGGCGGATCGAAATAAATGCACTGCACCTTGCCCCGCAGGCCCTCCCGCTCGGCAAGGGAAGCCATCACGTACTTGGAGTCGCCCAAAATCATGCGGTTGGTCCAGTTGGCGTCGTGCCGGTAGAACTCTGTCTTCGCCTGCTCGTCGGCCACCCCGTTGAAATCGCTGAAGAGGTCGGGCTGCTTGGGCTATGCGTCCTCTTCCTTGATCAGCCGCAGCTTCGCACTCCGCTTTTTCAGGTCTTCGATCAGGGCTTTGGGATGAATCTTTTCCTGAATGTAGAGCGGGGGCGCCTTCACCACAAAATCGGCCCAGTTCTGCTCATCCTTGCCCCGCCACACGAGCTGCGGATCGAGGTCGCGGTTCCGGCGCTCATAGGCGACCTCAATCGGCGACCGCTGCGCCTCATCCAGCAGCGGCTGATATTCTGCCGTCGGGATATTGCGCCGCGAGGCGTCTTTATGCGTGAGCGTTTCAATCGCGATCTTGCTGGATTTCTTGCGTTTGGCCATGATGTTTATGGGAAGCGTAAGTTTTTGTTATTGCTGATAAAGACCATTTTCCTGACGACAGGAAAATGGGTTGGTGATGAGGGCGGTTGGAGACGAGCGTGGGTGAGGGATTTCGGTACGGACCATTTTGTTGGCGTCAACAAAATGGGTTAAATGATGAGCCGAGAAGTTGCTAAAATCATTCATGAAGGTTGCGTCTCCCTGGTCAAAGCGGCGTCAATCATTTCATCAAAAACCGCTTTCACCTTTTGCTCAAAATCAGGCTCAATGTCGTAGATGTCGGTGAATTCCGCAAAATCCCAGCGTCCGTATTCCTTGAGATTGTTCACGCCGGGCACCCAAAGCGTTTCCATGGTTTCTTTCTTCATTTTTGCGTCTTCTCTGCGGTAGCCTTTGATTTCCACAATCAGGTGGAGCGGATCATCCGCCCCGTGACCGTCATCAATCTGCACAATAAAATCAGGCAGATAGGTTCGCTTTTCAGTGCCAAACACATAGGGCACTTCAAACCCGAGATTATGATTCTTTACATACGCCAGCACGCGCGGATGCTGCTCCGCAACCCGGCAGAACTCGGCCTCCCAGCCGCTGTCGAGAATGACCCGGTTGATGTGACAGTGCCGGGAAGAAGTTTCCCAGCGGTCTTTGCGGGAAGTTGTGAAATTGACATAACGGGTTGAGCTTGCCGGGTTGTAAGGGGACGGGATGGCAATGACTTCCCGGTTTTTCCCGATTTCGGCCCGCGTAATGGCGGTGTTGATTTTGTTGCAGGCCATTTCCGCCAGTTCCCGGTAGATAAGGTGGGCGGGTAATGTGTCGCCTTTACATTCCAAATAACCGTCAAGCCACTGCTTGGTGATGCGCTTGAGCTGTCCGAATAAATGGAGGGGCGGGTCCTCCCCGGGATTGCGCCATTTGGTATTCATCAGGTGATTTACCAGATGAAAAAGGATGGTTGAAGTGCGGTGATCTTTCAAATGCTCAACGGTGAGATATGTCTGCTCACCGATGATGCCGGAATTGAGTATTTTGGTAGCGCCTACGAGATCAGGGGTGAGCGTGAGGACCGAGTCGTCCGTGAAAGTTGCTGTAATCCGGTCCTGTGGTATTTCAGTACGGTAGCCCACAATATTCGGAAAATGAATTTCGAGGGCGTCCCGCTCGGGCCTCACAGCCTTCACCCGAACCGAATCTTCGGGGGGCTGAGGCGGGCTCACCTTTGGCTTGGATGCGAAATCGAACGGGATACCGAACACATCGGCGTATTCGGGATTAAATTTGTCGTTCTCATTCAGCTCGTAGGACTGCCGACGGAGGGCGCGCCCGATGACCTGCTCACAAAGTAATTGCGTCCCAAAAGCCCGCACTCCGAGCACGTGCGTCACATTGTTGGCGTCCCAGCCTTCGGTAAGCATGGAAACCGACACCACACAGCGGATGGATTCGCCCAGCTTGCCTTTCTTCCCGACCGTGTTCATCACCTCCCGCAGCAGCTCCTGCTCCGTGATAGATTCCGCAGCGCGCCGGTCGCCGGTCCGCTCAATGATTTCGCGCTTGAAGAGGTCAATTTCGCGGGCAGCCATCTTCCGGAAATTGTCATCCAGCGCTTCGCCTGATTCGAGTTGCTCGCTATCAATCAGTAAAGTGTTTGGCCGGGGGAGCCGATCGTCGTACTCATCAAAATTCCGAAAGAGTTCGAGTCTGCCGTTGATCACGCGCGTGCCGTCACTGCCTTCCTCTCGCTCATAGCCGGCAACGTAATCATACACGAGCTTGGAGGTTGCCGTGTTGTTGCAAACAATGATGAAACAGGGCGGCACGGACATCCCCTCTTTTTGCCAGAGGTCAAAGGTTTTTTTGTAATGACCGTACAGGGCTTCAAGCGCCGTCTGCAGCTTAAGCGGGATGCTTTCAGGGTCAAGATTTTTGGCACCGCCCCGGCCTTTTTTCGGCATGTCTTTTTTGATGTGATTCCACAAATCCCGGTTTGCGGGCAGTTCCTGTCCCGGCACATTGTCTGCGATGGGCACGCGGGGCAGCTTTACGATACCGCACTCGATGGCGTCCATGAGAGAGAAATCGCTCATTGTCCACGGGAACAGCGTGCCTTCGGCATAGCCCGAGCCGCGCAGGAAAAAGGGAGTCGCAGAAAGGTCGATCACTTTATTCAGGCCCAGCTTGCGCTTCACCATTTCAATGCCGCTAATCCACAGGCGGGCGGCCTCGTTGTTCTTTTTGGCCTCCTTTTTATCATCGCCCCTTAAGCTGTCAACCTCTGCGTCGCTATCGCCGGGCTTCTCCCGATAGCAGTGATGGGCTTCATCGTTGATAACCATCACATTTCTGAGGCTCATGAGATCGGGCATGACCCGCTGTATCATTTGTCCTTCGGTTTCCAGCGTCCGGACTTCCTCCCCGCGCTGCCCCTGCAGCAGGGAACGGGTGCCCTTAGGTAGCTCCATGCGTTCGCGTAGCTTGAAGGCATGGTAGTTGGTGATGACGATGCGGGCGCGCTCGAGTTCGGGCATGAGATCAGGCGGCACAAGCTCGCGGCTTTTATAGTAGCTGTCGGGGTCGTTGGGCTGCAGTACCCGCAGCCGGTCTTTGATAGTAATCCCCGGCGCAACAACCAGAAACCCGCGGGTGTAGCGGCTGCTCGTAGGCCTGCGGCAGGCGTTGATGGTCTGCCAGGCGATAATCATCGCCATGACGGTCGTCTTGCCCGCGCCGGTTGCCAGCTTGAGCGCAATCCGCAGCAGCTCCGGATTGGCTTCTGCATTGGCCCCTTCAATATGCTCCAGAAACTGCTTTCCTTTCTTTCCGAGCGAAGGCGCAACTTCCGTGAGCCAGATCAGGCTTTCGACGGCCTCAACCTGACAGAAAAAAGGCCGGTAGCTGCTGAAGTTGTGATGCCGCCAGTGCTGTAGCAGCCGGGCGGTTTCCGGCGTAACGCGCCAGCTTGCCTGTGGGGCCTTGCGCCACTTGTCAACCTCGGTACGCAGGCTGTTGATGATGGGGGTTGGGTTGTATCGCTGCTCTTCGGTTGTGAGGCCCGCACCTTCATCAAAGAGGAGTTCGCCCTGCTTATTTTTCTTTCCCCGCTTCTTGGATTTTGGAATAGGCGTAATCAGGGCCGAAACGCGGCGAAAATTTAGCGGTTTTTCTGTCGGTTGACCTTCTTTATCGAGCTCCCAGTGCCGCGTAGGGCACACGTAAGGTGAATTTAAAAGGGTCTTTCATAAAAACTGTCGCTCATAGGGAGAGGCTGCCTGTGCTTTAAAATGACTGCTGCGGAAAATTTAATATGGCATGCTTATTCGCTTACCTTATTTACAATATAATGGTGTTCTTTTATACGGGAAAGCTAAACCGGGCTGATATTCGAAATTCATCATCTATCATCCCGCATGAGAAGCATTATAACATTATGATAGCAAAGCCGTGTGACAACAGTATGTCATCAAAATTCCTTGAGTGTAAAAAAAATGCATCGCCGCCTTGCTTCGTAGTGCGGGTTGACCTTTGTCTCCTTCTCAGGAATTCCTAAGCTTTTAAAACTTCTTAGCAAAAGTCGAGTTCATTTATCAAACCGAAGAGCGGCTAAAACCAACTCAGGTACTGATAACAGCTACCAAAGTGCAACATTTGCAAATGCTTTCATGATAGTGAAAGACGAAGGGTTTCCTCAATTAAGCGAAGTCCGGATTTCGGATTTACGGTCTTTTTTTAGATAGCTGAAAGGCGAGGTATTTGGCCTGATGAAGTGTGATCATGGCTGATTTTGGGTTTCGGTACAATATAGTGGCAATTCCATCATCTTGCAGCAGGCATATTGATTGGCGCAACCCAAACTTCCCAAATCTCCCAAAACCCCCATCGGTCGCTTTTTTGGAACGCTTTCTTTCCCTGTGATCGACCTAAATTACCGCTTCGGCTAAGTATAGTTTGCACCCCATCCCAATCCCCCGGATCGCTCCGGGATCGCTCCGGGATCGCTCCGGGATTGCTCCCAGATTGCTCCGAGGATTTTCCGGCCTCCTCCAGGCGGGGCAGGAGGCTGAAGTGGCGGAGGGCAGCCGTTGTACATCTCAGCATAGCAGCTTCATAAAGGCCCCCCAAAAAGCAAGGGGCTCATCTTTGATTTGGGGGCTTCCGAGCTGTCACGAAAGACCGTGATGTTCACGGGGTTTCCCCCTAAAAATAAAAAAAGCCTGACCTGCTCCGGAGATTTGTGGTCGGGCAGATCAGGCTGTTGTGAGACTGTCGTGCAGATACCGCTGTGTGCGGGGGGCTACACTGAAGACCGTCAGGTGTTGTCAGTAGCGGGTTACCGCTCGTTTACGAATTGAGTGGAGACCCAGCCTTTGAGGGGGGTTTCGACCTGCATCCATCCGTTTTCTTCTTTCAGGATGCGGACGCTTGTGCCTTTGGGGAGGGGATCGGCGACGCGGTCGCTGCCGGCATTGGGCGCTTTTCGGATGTTGAGGCTTGATGCAGTTACGGTGCCCTGTCTGCGTTCGGTCGGGGTCGGCCCGGTTTCGTCGCTTCGGTTGGTATCGAGCAGGCGGGTGCGGATCCGCTCAAGCGGGAAGGCGGGGCCGGGATCCTGTTTGCGGCCCGGTGAAATTTCGTCGTGCCCCAGTATTTCTTTGATGTTGTAGGTTTCAATAAGGGCTTCGCAGAGCGCCTTGCAGGCTGCTATTTGTTCCGGCTCGAACACGCGCCACCAGCGGGGCTTTTGCTCGTTTGCGTGTACGGCCTGAATAACTTTATCGGCCTCATAGCGATCCTGGAACATGCCGTACCAGATGTTGCCGTGCTGCATGAGGTAGCCGGGGTTTACGATCTCAATGCCGATGGAATATTGATTGAGGCTGGTGCGCTCACCCCACTGGCTTTGGCCTGCATGCCAGGCCCGGCGGTTAAAGGGAATGAGCTGTACCACGGAACCGTCGTAGTCAATGACAATATGGGCTGAGGCCCGGACCTCCGGATTTTTGAAGGTGTTGACGGCCGAGCGCAGGCTGGGGCCGCCGGTGTAGTGGATTACAATGGTATCGGGCAGGCCTGAGGCATAGGCACCGCTGTCTTTTCCGGTAACTTTGTCATGGGTGGCATGATCAGCTGATAGCCAGTGATTGTGCACATCGAAGGATTTTTGTGTTGACATAGGGCGTATGTTAGGTTATAGATGATGTTGTGATGGTATCATTTTTAGAAGCTAATCGAAAAAAGGAACACATGAAAGCCGGTTTATTACGGTCATATATGTTCCGGAAGCCCAGTGTTTTACAGTAACTTACATTATTGTTCTTCGCTATTTATCATCAAATAGTTTAACTTCATCTATCAACCCCCAAGCCCTGTGATTACGACAGATGATGTGTCCTGAGGGCCTTACCCTTTAATAACCATGAATATAAAGCGCGAATTAATCAAGCTTTTTGCGCATCATGCCTTTGTGCATATATAATCAACCTCCTTTTAATTTTTTATTCTCTGCATGACTCAGCCAAACCTGAACATTCTCGTGGTTGACGATATCATGATGAACCGCAAGCTTTTAGCTGCCGTTATCAAAAAAATTATCCCGTCTGCGGCCCTCACTGAAGCCGCAGACGGGCAGCAGGCGCTTGATGTGTTTCAGCGTGAATCATTTTCCGCTGTTCTGATGGATATTCAAATGCCGGTTATGGATGGCATTGAAGCAACCCGGGCTATCCGCGCGGTAGAGAAAGAGCGGAAGCTTGAACCTGTTCCGATTATTGCCATCACTGCCGGGGCCTTTACCGGCGGCAAAACGCGCTGTCTCGATGCCGGCATGAATGCCTACCTCACCAAGCCGATCGATACGAAGCTGCTGCACATGACCCTGAAGAACTACCTGATTATCTAAGGTCCGTTAGCAAAGGCGCAGCTATGCCCGCAGGATTCACCAGGATTTTTTCACTGGTCACTTTTGCTGCGCAGATTTACTTCGCCTTGTGCGCAGCCCCTTTATGCCACGCCCGGTTCAGGGCTGTTCTTTTTATTAAGTAATAATAAATCAATTACTTACTTACCACAACACGCTTTGATGTACAGGATACGGGAAAGTGGTTGTGCACCACCGGCTGTTTGGGTTCAGCCGGTTTTTTGGGTTTTATTGTCGCGTTCGCTCGATAAATGCCTGATTGTCCACTACGGGCCGCACGGGTGAGTTGGCGACTTCCACCAAAGTGGAAAAAATCAGGCGGGCTCTTTTTTCGAGCAGATCAAAGGGGATTTTGTCAACGGTATCGGAGGGCTCGTGATAGTCGTCGTGCAGGCCTGAGAAGAAAAAGATGAAGGGGACACCAAGCCGCCCGAAGTTCCAGTGATCGCTGCGGCGGTAAAACTGATTGCGGTCGTCGAGGTCGTTATAGCGCATGTCGAGGATGAGGTTTTCCGTTTGCGCGTTGGCCTGCTGCAGCAGCCGGTTGAGGTCACTTGAGATTATTTCGGCCCCTATTATATAGATGTAGTCTTTGCCGGTGTCTTCATATTCGTAGTCGATGCGCCCGAACATATCGAGGTTGAAGTTGGCTACGGTTTGCGCAATCGGGATGACGGGGTTATCCGAGTAGTAGCGGCTGCCGAGCAGGCCGTGTTCTTCAGCGGTCACAAATAAAAAGAGCAGGCTGCGGTCGAGGCAGTATCCGGCTTCTTTGGCCTGTTGCGCGGCTTTGGCAATGGCGAGGGTCGTTACAGTGCCGCTGCCGTTATCGTCGGCCCCGTTGTAAATCATATCGCCGGTGTCATTGGGCTGACCAATGCCCATGTGATCGTAATGCGCAGAGAGCACCACAACTTCGTTTTTCAGTTCCGGATGGCAGCCCTCCACAAAACCGAGCACATTGCGGGATGGTAGCACGGCTTCTTCCCGAACCGCAGTGGCGCTGAGGCGGAGGTCCGTGGCAAAACTTCGGTTGAGGGTGAGGTCCGCAGAAAGTTCGCGATGCAGGGCTTCGGCTTCGCTGAAGTCGGTAAAGCCGAGCAGCAGGTTTACCATGTCGGGGCTCACGCTTTTCACGCCCAGGGCAAAGCCGGTACGACCGCCACGGTCCGGCAGGCGAATGCCGGAGGGTTTCCCGATCAGCTGACTGCGGCGCATGGCTTCTGCTTCGAAAGCCTCCGGGTCTGATTCATCGATGAGTAGGAGGCCGCGCGCGCCCTGACGGAAAAGCAGATCGGAGGCCCGCTGCTGCATCAGGGCTTCGAGAAGGGCTTCATCTTCTGTTTCAACATCCGGGTGCAGTTCGCGGAAAAGGACGACCCAGTTGCCGCGCACTTCAATACCGTCGAGATGCGCAATGCCGGCTTCGGGCGCATTAAAGCCTAGCCCCCCGAAAACGACCTGCCCTTCGAGATCGACTTCCCCGCCGAATTCATTAAAAAAGGAGGAGGGCGCAAAGCGTGAGGCGCTGTCGTCCCAAACGAGCAGGGTGTCCGTTTGGCTGACCTGATGCAGCGCGTAGCGGATTTCGCTGGTGCGCATGGCTTTCAGGTCAAAGTGCTGAAACCAGCCGCCTTCATCGCCCAGCGGGGTCACTTCGTACTGTTCGAGCCAGTAGGCCAGGTAATCGGCGGCCATGTCGATGCCCTGCTGCCCGGTTCCGCGCCCCATCAGGCTGTCGCCGGCGATAACGCTCAGGTGCTTGTGCAACAGCTCGGCGGTAATCAGCTCCCTGAAACTGAAAAAGCCGCTGTTGTCAGGCTCCTGATCCTGTGCAGGTGTGGCAGTGGCTGTGGCGGCGTATGCGCTTTGCGGGGCTTCGTTCCGGGACTGCGGGGCTTCAGGCTTGGGAAGCCATCCATCGCTAAAAATGAAACCCAACAGCAGCAGCGGCAGGGTGAAAGCTGAAAAGGTTTTGGCGGGCATAAACGGGCTCATGTGCTGTTGGTTGAAAGCGGTTAAAAAATTAGGTTAACTCAAGCATTTGCTGATAGTTGTTGCCGGCGTCGATACGGGGGACATCGACGTAGAAATCGAACTGATTTTCTTCCGAAATGAACAGATGAAGCAGGCCTTCTTTCACCATTTCGAGCACGGACAGAAAGGTGACGACCACAAACATGGGCGACTGGGCGTCCTCGCACAGGGTGATAAAGGAAGTCCGCCCGTGCCGGTGAAGGTGCAGCAGAATGCGCTCCCCCATTTCCTCTATGCTGGTTTCGGGGGTTTCGACGCTGTGAATGGGTTCATCCATATTTTTGCGCAGAAACACTTCCTTAATGGCGGCCATGAGGTCAATCATGGTAACATCGCGCAGGGCCTCGCCCGATTGGGGCGCGGAAACCTGATCGGGGGTAAGGTTGCCGCGGAAGTATTCCTGTGAGGCCTCACTTTCAAATGTGCGGAACTCCTCCCCCATTTCCTTGTACCGCTTGTACTCGAGCAGGCTTTGAATCAGCTCGTAGCGGGGATCTTCTTCGGTAAGCTCGTCTTCTTCGAATTCCGGCCGGGGCAGCAGCATGCGGGCTTTGATGGACATCAGCGTGCCCGCCATCAGAATAAATTCGCTCGCCACCTCGAGATCGAGCTCATCAAGCACATTCAGGTAGGCCATAAACTGATCCGTAATGCGCGCGATGGGGATGTCTTTGATATCAAGCTCATCCCGCTTGATAAAGAAAAGCAGCAGATCAAGCGGACCTTCAAAGTTCTGGAGGGCTACACGGTACAAAATACGAAGCGGTTATTTGAATAGGGTGGGCTGAAATATACACAATGGAAGCGGATAATTTAAGCGCGGCCGAATGGCCTGAAACAGCACAAGCGACCTGCTTTTCGCGGCTCGGGGTAAGGGGATAAAATGTTATCTTTGGGTCAGTTTCAGATTTAATTATTCATCCCAAAAAAACTCTTGTGATTCAGCGCATTCAAACGGTGTATCTGGCACTGGCCATTTTACTCAACATCCTTTTTTTCTTCACACCTTTATATAATGAGGCCCGGTTTGATCCCAGCGGATGGCTGCTCCCCTTCCTGACTGCAGCTACGGCCTTTGCAGCCTTAATTTCGCTCTACAGCATTTTCCTCTACAAAAAGCGGGAGCGGCAGATACAGGTGGTGTCTTACGCCTGTCTGTTTCAGGTTATCGCGATGGGCTCGGCAGGGGGCGTATTTATGAGCATGGGCAGACTCGGCTACGATATGGTGCCGGAGCTTTTGGGGGTTATTATGCTGCTTGTTGCCCTAACGCTTCAGTTTTTGGCCATCAAAGGCATTAAAAAAGACAGCGCGCTGATACGATCGATAGATAGAATCCGGTAGGGCTGGCTTTGCACACCGACCAACCGCCGGTATCCCGCCTCGTCCTTTTACTTGGACTGGGCATGACGACCTTTGCTTTTGCGCCCATCCTCGTGCGTTTTGCCGGGGATACGGATCCGGTGTTTTTAGCCACCATCCGGACCGTTTCGGCAGCGCTCATGCTGCTGCCTTTCTGGCTGCGGATGCGCATGCGGGACGCGCAGTCAGGTACGGAAGTCCGTGCATGGAGCCGCGCCGATAACCTGACGGCTGTTGCGGCAGGCTTTTTCCTGGCGCTGCATTTCGTGCTGTGGTTTGCCTCGCTTTCCTTCACTTCTGTAGCATCGGCCTCGGTGCTTGTCACCATCCATCCCATTATTCTCATTGTTGTGGAATCCGCTACGGGCAGCGGGCGCTTCGGGCGGCTGACCTGGTTCGGGGTTTTTGTGGCATTCAGCGGATCTGTGCTGCTCGGTGTGATGGATACGGACCCGGCAGCGACCTACAGCAACCCGGTGCTGGGCAACGCGCTTGCCGTGGGCGCGGCGGTTATGTTTGTGTTTTATCTGCTGCTGAGCCGGAAGCTGCGCGCCAAAGGCGGATGGCTGGATTTTGTGTTTCGGGTTTATGCCGGCACAGCGGCAGGCTGCCTGCTCATCCTGCTCATCATGAGGCCATCAACCGATGCGACCCTGATGGCCTGGGTTTGCGGCCTTGCGCTGGCCCTGGGACCGCAGATTCTGGGGCATGGTTCGCTGAACTACAGCGTGAAATATGTGGCCCCGACCCTGCTCTCTACCCTCATCTTAGTGGAGCCTGTTTTTGCGATTGTGCTGGCGGGATTCCTGTTTAGCGAAATCCCAAGCTTCGCAGAATCGGCAGCAATGATGGTCATAATGACAGGGGTGGGACTGTCCTGGGTTGGTGGAAGCGCTACCCCGAAAATTAAAGGGCAGTAACCCATTGCTTTATATTATAAAGTAAAAGCTGTTTTGCTGACAAATTTTCTGATCGGGCATAATTTCAAAGCTTGTATATTTGGATAAGTGCCTGAAAAAATTCAACGGCACCCAAAATTAAGTTCATACAGACAGCTGACTACTTTAGGATGAGACCTTCGGAAAGCACTGATACCGGCGCCGTGATAAAACGCGCTGCCCGCAGCAAGTGTTTTCCGGGTGATTCATCCCCGCAAAAGACCTGAAACACAGGCACTCCCTCCGATTGATCGGCCCGGTTTAACTTAGCCTGGCCCGGCAACCAATTAAAGCTGACATCGTACAGCCTGCCCTGATCACATCGGTTCACCTAACATTAGTTTAATGAAACAAGCGTTATCTCACGAATCTGTAATCCTGCGCAACAAGCGCAGATTTCTGATCCCTGCTTTTGCAGTTACGGGCGTAGTTGGTCTCATGCTGCTCAGCTTCAGTACTCCCAAGACCGAGGAAGTAGCCGAAGTTGAAGAAGCGGATGATGATCGGATTCTTAACGTTAGTGTACAAGAGCCCGTTGAACGGGATTTTGACGCCATCCGTGAGGAAGGTGTACTTCGTATGATTACCCGCTTTAATTCCAGCTCCTATTTCCTGCACAGGGGAGAAGAGCGCGGGTTCGAGTTTGAGTTTGCCCGCAGGTTCGCGGAGCAAAATAATTTGCGCCTTGAAGTTGTAATTGCCGGCAATAATGAAGAGCCGATTGATCTGCTGAATGCAGGGCGCGGTGACCTCATCGCTGCCAATTACAGCATTACTGATGCTCGCATGCAGTATATCAGTTTTTCTGAGCCTTATAATATCGTTGATCAGGTGCTGGTGTTGCGCGCCGGCGAGCATGTTCCCTACAGCCTCGGCGAGCTCGAGGATGCTGTTATCAGCGTCCGTCGCGGCAGCTCCTATGTCAAAACGCTCAAGCGGCTCAAAGCAGAATACGGCTACAGCTTCACCATCGACATCCTGCCCGAAATGTGGGATACGGAAGCGATTATGTTCGCCATAGCCGACGGGGAGTTTGATATGACCATAGCTGATGCGAATCTGTTTCAGGCCGCATCCAACTATATCTCCGGCATTGCTTCCGGACCGGTTATTTCCGGTGATGAGCAGATTGCCTGGGGCGTGCGGAGAAATGCGCCGCAGCTTGTGGAACAGATGAACCGCTACATCCTGGGGCATTTTTCGATCAGTGATGCGGATATGCTGCCCCGCCGCTCTTCTTTTATGAACGTGCTGCGTCAGCGGTACTTCGATAACAGACCGGCCAACTACACGGTGCGCAACTACGGCATGCACCGGGTTACCGGCTACGAAGGCCTGTTTTCGCCCTACGACAGGCTGGTGCAGCCGCTTGCCGAAGAGTACGGCGTTGACTGGAAGCTTGTGCTTGCCGTAATGGCGCAGGAATCCCGTTTTGATCCCTACGCGAAAAGCCGCATGGGAGCCATTGGCCTGATGCAGATCATCCCGCGCTTTTCCCCTTTTGAAGAGCACGAGCTGTGGGATCCGGAAACCAATATCCGTGAAGGGCTTCGCTACCTGCGCAAGCACCTCGATCATTACAGCTATATGGAAGAGGATAACCGCCTGGCTTTTGCCCTGGCAACCTACAATGCCGGTATGGGACACATGGCCGATGCCCGCAGGCTCACGGTTGACCGCAACCGCGATCCCAATAACTGGGATGATGTGGCACAGTCACTGCTGTTGCTGATGCAGCCCCGCTTTTTTAGTCAGGCACGATTCGGATTTGTGCGCGGCACGGAACCGGTTAACTATGTGACCGAAATCAAGCGCCGTCATACCATGTATCAGAACATGGCGCTATTTGCCAGCGAGGATCCCATCCTGCAGCGCCGCGACAGCAGCCTGACGTTCATTCCTTAAATGCAGTCAGGGCTGTCACTAGCCTGCATTTAATTTCAAAAGCCGTCTTACGTACAAGTAGGGCGGCTTTTTTTTGGGAAGGTGAGTAATGCGGGTTAAAAAAACACCCAAATCAGCATAAGCAGAATCAGGAGCCATACGCCAATGAGGACGCTTTTCTTCGTCTTGGGCAGGTCATAGCCGCAAATCGGGCACACCTCAGCGCCGGCCTCAACCATCATCGCGCAAGAGGGACATTCCTGCTTTTTGTCTGACATATCAAAATGAATTAAAATTGGGAAGGGTTACTTTGGGAAGACAACCCGTGACGGGTATCAAACGAAATGCTGCATTTCCAAAGTAACGCAATATTTGAAAATTCTGCGACAATCAATCCCACAGCTCCGGGCTGCTAATCTGCTATGAAACACCTTGTTTTTGTTTACGGCACCCTCAAAAAAGGCTATCACAATCATCACCTGCTTGATGGAGCTGATTTTGTGGGCGTTTCTGAGGTGATGGGATATGAACTCTGGGATCTCGGACCTTATCCGGGCATCAGGCCAGCGGCAGAGGCCGGCTCAGCGGTGCAGGTTGAGATTTACGCCGTTGATGTGCTCACCCTGTCTTTGCTTGATGGTCTGGAGGGCTTTATCGCTGCGGACAATCCGGATAACTACTATGACCGTGTGCTCACCCGGGATAAACAGCGCAGGCAGGGGTGGATCTATGTGCTTAGAGAAAGCGTATTGCACACTTTTCAGCTCACGAAAAAAGCCCGAAAAGTTCAGGATGGCAGGTACTGAGGATAATCTTAATATTAGAACGGGGCCAAAAAAAAATGATTATTTTTTATTACTTTAAATGCTGTAATCACAGTCCTGAGACCCGTACATCAGACGAATAGTACACTAAATTTACATTTTATCTGATCGTTAAGCGTAAATACCTGATTAGTTTTTACGAAAAGTTTTGTTGCCTGAGCTATACCACAGTCATCTGCCGATTTGCTGTAAAAACATGAATAACCATCAATCCTAAATGCTATGGAAGACAAGTTTGTAATGCTGTATGTAACCACAGCCAATGTTAGCGAAGCACAGAGTATCGCAAGAACACTCCTGGTTCACAAGCTGATTGCCTGTGCCAACATCCTGCCCAGGGTACAGTCCCTGTACCGCATGGATGGCGTCATTACAGAGGATGAGGAAGCCATTATGCTGGTGAAGACCCTCGAAAGTAAGCTTGAAGAGGTTGAAAACAGAATCACGGAGCTACACAGCTATACGGTACCCTGTATTCTTCAAATCAGCACCATAAGGGGCAATGACGCCTATATCAACTGGATACACAGCGAGATTACGGGCGACACACCTAAACCGCTCAATCTCAGCCCCTGATATAAAATCATTACAGTGCCTTTTTTGTAAGTCCAAAGCAATCAATGATAAGCCGGTGTATTTTTTCAGGGCTTTCAATCAGGCGGGCCCAAAGTTGTACGATTTCCAGCGGAATTTTCGGTTCGGGTGAGTATTTTGTTCTGATATACCGGAGCAAAGCCTTTAATTCTGATCAAAATCTTCTATGCCTACAAACAGCAAGCCCGTCATTACTGAAATGCGCGGTGATCATATTTTTATTGCCAAAATAAACCGGCCGCAGGCACATAACGCCATCAGTTTTGAAGTCATGGACGGACTCGAATCTGTTTGTGATGAGATTGAACAAAACGAAGATATCAGGGTGCTGATACTCACCGGGGAAGGGCACAAGTTTTTCGCTTCCGGCGGCGACCTGAAGCAGTTTGCCGATCTCAAATCTGAGCAGGAAGCCCGCAAGATGTCCATGCGCATGGGGGAAGTGCTTCGCCGCATCGAAAGTGCGGATTGCTGGACCATTGCACTCATCAACGGAGACGCGTATGGCGGCGGCTGTGAAGTCATGCTTGCCTTTGATTTCCGGATTGCCGCCAAGCATGCCCGGTTCGGGTTTACGCAGGGACGCTTCTATCTCACGCCCGGCTGGGGCGGCCTCACAAGGCTTATTGAGCGCGTGAACCGCTCCACAGCCCTGTTATGGTTGGGCACGCAGGCGCTGGTAGATACCGAATCCGCGCTCATTGCCGGTCTGATTGATATGGCTGACTCTTCCTCACAGCTCGAAAACCACATCATGGAGATGGCGGAAAGGCTTTCCGAAAATGATCGGAGAATCATCAAAGTGATGAAAGAGGGCGCAACCTATGCGCAGAAATACCCGCACCGGGAATCCATCAACAATGAGCGTACGGAATTTTCAAAGCTTTGGGCAACCGATGAGCATCACCGGCGGGTTGAAGCGTTTCTGAAGCGCAAAAAAACAGACGGCCTCTGATCCCCGCGCAGTTTCCGGAATAAGCGCTGATAACGGCTTATTTTAAGCGCCCGCAGCCATCTGCGCAAGCTGCGCTTTGGCCGCTTTGAGCACATCTTCTACGGCCTGATCCATATCCGTACTCTCGTACCAGGCTCCCGAGGCTTTCTGATGTCCGCCTCCATCGAAATTCCGCGCAAGCAGGTTTACATTGAAATCATCTTTCGAGCGGAAGCTGAGCTTAATCCGGTCTTCAAACTGTGTAAAAATTACGGCAACCCGCGCATGCTGCAGCGATAGCGGAAACTGCGTGAGACCGTCAAGCTCGTCATATTTACAACCGGTTTCGTCCAGATCTTTTTTGTAGATCACCATGGTCGCAATGCCGCTCTCGTCGTCAAGCTTTAGCCGACTCAGAGCTCTTCCGATGAGTGCAAGGTGCTTGATTTGCCGGTTGTCGAATACCCGCTGAAAGATTTCGTCAACCCTCAGGTCCGCCCGTTCAATCAGGTCGGCTACGATATGGTGAATTTTTGCCCCAACGCTGGAAAACCGGAAGCCGCCGGTATCGGTCAGTATTCCCGTGTAGATGGCGGTTGCGGCTTCTTTGGATAGCAGGGAAAGGTCGGTTTGTTCATAAAGTCCGTAAATCAGCTCCGCGGTAGAAGCTGCCGCGGGAACAGAAACCATGTAGGTGTACCCGTCGAAGGGATCAGGATGATGGTCAATCATGAAGCTGGGTTTGGTGGTGTTTTCAAACCACTTCATATGCCTGCCAAAGCGCTTCGGGGTGTTTCCGTCTACAAATAAAAGGGCATCACAGCTTTCGAAGGCTTCCTGTTCGTAAGACTGAATCCCGACGCTGTTATCGAGCCAGGCAATATCAGCGGGCAGCTTGTCGTCATTGTGCGCGATGAATGCAATACCTTTGGCTTTAAGCCACAGGCAGACGCCTATTTGCGACCCGATGGCATCTCCATCTGGCCTGACGTGGCTAATTACGGCGATTTTTTTATATTGGCTCAGCTGTCGGGACATCTCGAACAGCTCTTCATTGTACTCTTGCATGATCAGATAACGGACTGTTTGAATAGCGTTTGCATGATGGCCTAAAATAGCGAAATGAAGCCTGTTACACGAACGTTTCGTGAATTGCTTTCACTTCCTGCGGTTTAGCTGCGGACGGTAGTACAGCACGAGCGCACCCCTTAGCGACAGACGTCGCGTCCATTACTTTTTTATCTGCCTTAACGGGCCGCATTAAAATTCAAATTTAGCACAAATGATTGATTTTAAGGGCAATAAACCCATATTTGTCTTTGCCGGAAAGTTGCTGGCATGGTTTGCCGTATGGTACCTTTTTTATGAGGTGTGGCTGCTCCCCGATGGCAGGCTTGACGCGTTTTTGTCCGTCAATATCGTCGAGGTTGCTGCAGGTTTGCTGGGTTTAGGCAGTTTTGAGCTGTTTCAGGCCAACCGGGTGATTGGCATTACGGGCACCAACGGTATTATCGTCGTGAACGGCTGCAACGGCCTTGAAGCAATCGGCTTGTTTATTGGCTTTGTGATGTCTTATCCCGGCGACGCCATCAAAAGAGCGCTGTTCATCCCCATGGGCATTTTTGTGATTTATCTGGTGAATGTGTTTCGGATTGCGGCCCTCGTACTGATTCAGTATTACTACCCTGCCGGCTTCGACTTTGCACACGATTACTCGACCTCCGCAATTTTTTATCTCGCTATTTTTGCCATGTGGGTGATCTGGATTAACTTTGGTCACAAGCCCAAATGGGGGAAGCTGGCAGCATGAAATCCCGGGCTGTTAATATTGCAGCAGGGGTGAAACAGTCCTGAGATTTTATTAACTTGATAATCTGTCAGAAAAAAGCGTTTCCAAAAGCTTTTTCCGGGCATAAGCAAGTATTTTCAACCCAATTCAAGTTTCGGCCTGAACAGCGCCGAGGAAATTATTTTTTACCAATAAATCTGTTAAGGGAATTTTAAATGGCAAGAGTTGAAATGGTAATGCCCAAAATGGGCGAGTCGATTATGGAAGGTACCATTATTGAATGGACCAAAGAAGTGGGCGATTCCATCGAGCAGGACGAAACCATTCTTGAAATCGCCACGGATAAGGTGGATTCAGAGGTGCCGGCACCTGAGTCCGGGGTGTTGGTTGAAATTCTCGCTGAAGCCGGTGATGTAATCGAAGTAGGCAAGCCCATTGCCATTATTGAAACAGACCCTTCTGCAGCTGACAGCGGCGGTGCTTCCGAAAAAGCAGAAGCCGCTCCCGAAACGGCTCAAGCGGAGCCGGAAGCTGAGGCTGAAGCCGAAACAGTAGCTGAGAAGGAAGAGCCGGCCCCGGCAACAACGGACGCACAAGCTGAGACCGCAGCACCTGTTGAAGGCGATACGCCCCCGCAGCGGCATGGCTCCGACGGACGCTTTTTCTCCCCGCTTGTCCGCTCTATTGCGGAAAAAGAGGGCGTTTCCATGGAAGAGCTCGAATCTATTGCCGGTTCAGGTTCTCAGGGCCGTGTAAATAAGCAGGACCTGCTTGACTATATCGAAAACCGGAAGTCTGCGAAGCCCGCTGCCGCTGCATCAGCTCCGACACCGGCTCCGGCAGCCGCCTCTTCCACCGGACTCTCACGCCCGGTTGCTTCAACCGCTGCCTCTTCCGGAAGCAAGGGCGCAATCTCTGCCGGTGAAATCAATGTTGGCCGTCCGGTCGAAAACGTGGAAATCATCAAGATGGACCGCATGCGCAAGGTCATTGCCGAGCACATGGTGAAGTCCAAACAGACCTCAGCACATGTCACGACTTTTGGCGAGGCAGATGTCACCAACCTGGTGAAATTCCGCAACAAGCATAAAGACCGTTTCTACAAGGAAAACGGCTTCAAGCTTACCTTCACGCCGTTTTTTGTGGAAGCTACCATTCAGGCTTTGCGCGAGTTTCCGCTTATAAACAGCTCTGTTCAGGGTGATGAAATCCACATGAAGCGGGATATCAACTATGGTATTGCCGTGGCACTGGGTCAGTCCGGCTCAGGCGGATTAATCGTACCTGTCATCAAAAACGCCGGTGAGCTGAATCTGATCGGTCTTGCACGTGCTACCAACGAGCTCGCCGCCAAGGCACGTAACAAACAGCTCATCCCCGATGACCTCTCGGGCGGTACCTTCACCCTTACCAACTACGGCAGCGTCGGCAACCTGATGGGCACCCCCATCATCAACCAGCCGCAGGTCGCAATTTTTGGTACCGGCATCATACAGAAACGCCCAATGGTGCTTGAAGTGGACGGCAACGACGTGATTGCGGTCCGGCACATGGTGTATCTCTCTATGAGTTATGATCACCGCATCATCGACGGTGCTCTCGGTGGCGCATACGTACAGCGTGTGAAGCAGCTGCTCGAAGAATTCGACACCAACCGCAGTATTTAAAACATCTCTTAAAGCACAGGCTTTCATGATTAAAATTCCGGCATCGCAACTTTGTGGTGCCGGATTTTTTTTGCCTTCGACTTTTGCCGACATGATGAAAGAACCGGCTGATCTTTATACAGAGATTTTTTGCCGGTATCCCAATTAGCTTATATTTTCAACCCTGCCCTAAACAGAGATCTGCCCCGAACGAAAGATACTGTCGTGAAACAGACGCACGCGTTTACCCAAACTTTTTAAAAATTTCCACATGATTACAGCGAACAGCATACACGAAATCCGGACTTTTGTAAGCGAACAGAAGCAGGCCGGGAAAACAATCGGATTTGTCCCAACGATGGGCGCGCTGCATGCCGGGCATCTCGACCTGATTCGCGTAGCCCGCGCCGAAGCGGATATCGTAGTTGCATCTATTTTTGTAAATCCGACGCAGTTTGGTCCAAACGAAGATTTCGCAGCCTATCCCCGCACGCTGGATGACGACCTGAGGCAGTGCGAACAGGCCGGTGCTGCGGCTGTTTTTTGTCCGGAGAAAGAAGAAGTGTATGGTCCTGAGCCGTTTATCGGTTTCAACCTGAGCAGGCTGGGCGATTACCTGTGCGGCGCGGCACGACCCGGTCATTTTAACGGGGTGATTCAAATTGTTAACAAACTCTTCAACATCGTGCGCCCTGATGTAGCGGTGTTCGGGCAGAAGGACATTCAGCAGTTTCGCATCCTTGAAACCATGACGCAGGAGTTCAATCATGACATCCGCATCATCATGGGGCGTACAGTCCGGGCTGCTGACGGGCTCGCCCTAAGCAGTCGCAACCGCTATCTTTCGCCGCCTGAACGGGTGATTGCGCCTTCCCTTTTTGGTGTGCTTCAGGAAACAAGTCAGGCCCTGCAAAAACTACCCGCCGGCAGGGATACTAAAACAATGCAGGATGATTTACTTAATAAAGCGGCAATAAAACTCAATGAAGCCGGTTTCAGAACAGACTATGTGCAGTGCGTACGCTATCAGGATTTACAGCCCGTCACGCAATTTGAAGCCGATGAAACCTACGTACTCGCCGGTGCAGCCTACCTTGGAAAAGCCCGCCTGATTGATAACATTCTTTTTACCCTTTTTTGATGAACAGGGGGGAGCTTAGGCGCTGATTTGTTTTGGGGGGCTTCATGATGATAGTCAATCTCTCTCTTTGATGTTGTTTATCAGAAAGACTCTCAGCGCTTCTTTTGATACCTTTCCGCTTGCCAGGTCCATCATAATGCTAAAAAGACTTGCCTGTTCCGCTGTGATTTGATAGCCGTTGACGTATAAAAAGGTGTACATAGCAATTAAAGCTGTTCGTTTATTGCCATCGAAAAACGGATGATTCTGACAGATGTGAAAGCCGTATAAAAGGTTAAAAGTATGGCTTTATTAATGAACCTGATCACTTGGCCAAGGCCTTTAGGACCTCTTTATAGTCTTCCTTGAGCTGCTGATACGCATGAGACCATGTTTCAAAAGACGCATCGGATTGCTGAATCTGAAGTTCGTTTCCTTTGCGTTCTAACTTGATCCTGCTACCGGCTTTGAGCTGTAAAGCTTCAACAAGCTCTTCCGGAAGAATGACCCCTAAGCTGTCTCCGATCTGTTCAACTTTGACTTCCATTTTAATAATGCGTTTGTTGGTGAATAATGCGTTTTGGTCTGATTACATACAGAGACATAAAATAACAAAGAATAAATGAGAAGTCGAAAAGTCTGATTACCATTTTTACTATCCTTTATGAGCACAACTGGTTTTCAGAAGGCTTTCAAATGCTTTGCATGGTACGGATAACTTCAGCATAGCTGCAAGCTGTTGTGCTCATTCCGCTTGCAAGAAACTCAGCCAAATCCAACAAAAATCCGCCTAAATCCCTAAATCCCAGTCCCAACTACGCTGCCCCGGAGAGACCCGTATCGCAGAGCTACTCAATCAAAAAAAAATAGCGCCGGGAAAAACCCGACGCTATTTTCAAAAGCAAGCCGCCTGATCAAAGTTGACTCCGATACGTATTTTTAGATTTCTGTCAGAGTTGTGCTTTAATTTTGGCTGCAACGGCCTCGGGGGTGAGACCAAATTTTTCATAGAGGGTCTCGAAAGGTGCGGAGGCGCCGTAGTTGGTCAGGCCAACGACTTTGTCGCGGCTTCCGGTGTAAGGCTCCCAACCCATGGGGATTCCCGCTTCGACCGCTGCGCGAACCTGCACAGAAGCGGGCAGCACTTCTTCACGGTAGGCCGCTTCCTGCTGCTCGAACAGCTCGAAGCAGGGCATGCTTACCACGCGGGTCTGAATGCCTTCGGCGGCAAGCAGCTCGTGCGCTTTCAGGGCAATCTCTACTTCTGAGCCGCTTGCCATCAGAATACCCTGTGGGGATGTGACCTCCGGGTTGAGCACATACGCGCCCTTCAGGGTACCGGCTGCCGGTGCGTAGGTAGTACGGTCGAGGGTGGGCAGATTCTGCCGGGTGAGGGCGAGCAGGCTTGGGCCGCTTTGGTTGGCAATGGCGGCCTGCCAGCAATAGGCCGTTTCATTGGCGTCCGCCGGACGCATAACCAGCACATTAATCATAGCCCGGAGTGCAGCAAGGTGCTCGATGGGCTGATGGGTCGGGCCGTCTTCACCCAGGCCAATGCTGTCGTGTGTGAACACGTAGATGGCCTGAATATGGGAAAGACCTGCGAGGCGGATAGCCGGGCGGCAATAGTCTGAGAATACAAGGAAGGTGCCGCCGAAAGGAACCACGCCGCCGTGCAGGGCCATACCGTTCATCATGGACCCCATGGCATGTTCGCGCACACCGTAATGGATGTAGCTGTTTTGATAAGCGTCAGACTGCACAATACCTGCGGACTGTGCCTTGGTCAGGTTACTGCCGCTCAGGTCGGCAGATCCGCCCACAAGGGCCGGAATTTTCGGGCTGATGGCGTCGAGTACGAGACCGGAGGCCTTGCGGGTTGCCATGCCCTTGGGGTCGGCGGGAAATTCGGGCCGGACGTCATCCCAGTTGGCGGGAAGCTGTCCTTCCATGCGGCTCAGGTATTCGGATACGATTCCCGGATGTGCGGCTTTGCAGGCGTCAAGCTGCTCATTCCACGCTTTTTCTGCAGCTTCTCCTCTGGGGAGGGCACGGCGGAAATATGCCAGCACATCTTCTTCTATATGGAAGGTTTTATCGGGATCAAGGCCGTATCCTTTTTTGGTAAGGGAAATTTCGTCATCTCCGAGAGGCGAACCGTGGCTCGAGGCGGTGTCCTGTTTGTTCGGGCTTCCGTACCCGATATGGGTGCGGCACAGAATAAGGGAAGGCTTTCCGGTTTCGGCCTGCGCCTTGCGGGTTGCTTCGCGAATAGCGTCGCGGTCGTGCCCGTCGATGGGGATGCAGTGCCAGCCGTAGGCTTCAAAGCGCTGCTGCACATTTTCGGTGAAGGCGAGATCTGTAGAACCGTCGATGGTGATTTTATTGTCGTCGTAGAAGTAAATCAGCTTGCCCAACTTCAGGTGCCCGGCAAGGGATGCGGCTTCCTGCGAGACGCCTTCCATAAGATCGCCGTCACTCACAATGGCATAGGTGAAGTGATCCGTGAGCTTGTGTCCGGCGTGATTGTAGCGGGAGGCGAGGTGTGCTTCGGCCAGCGCCATACCCACCCCGTTTGCGAAACCCTGCCCCAGCGGACCGGTTGTCGTTTCGACCCCCGGAGTGAGATGGACTTCCGGATGCCCCGGGGTGAGGCTGTCCCATTGCCGGAATTTTTTGAGTTCGTCCAGGCTAAGGTCGTAGCCGGTGAGGTGCAATAGGCTGTAGAGGAGCATGGAGCCGTGACCTGCCGACAAAATAAAGCGGTCGCGGTCATGCCATTTGGGATTGGCGGGGTTGTGTTTCAAAAACTCAGTCCACAGCACAAAGGCCACATCTGCCATGCCCATAGGCATACCGGGATGGCCGGAATTTGCCTTCTGTACGGCGTCCATAGATAGGGTCCGGATGGTGTGAACACAGCGTTGCTCGAGAGATAAAGACATAAATAACAAAAATTTGAAAGACAATTAAATATCTTAATAACAGTGAATTCCTATATCCGTGTAAGATACTGATTTTGGACTTGACTGCCTTACGACATTGTCGCTGTCCGCATTATTCACCCGGATAATTTCCAGGCACAGGGCGAATCAGTAAAACGCCTGACATGAATAAAAAAAGCCTGCCACAATCAGAAGTTGTGACAGGCTTTTTAGGTTGCGGGAAGCCCATACAAAGCGGCTTCAAGTCGTTAACAGCTTGGCTTGCTTACGGGCAGTCGAGGTCGTGCTCCATGTGGTGCTCGGCTGGAGCACGGAAGTTACCGAAGGCAGCGTTGCTGAATGCGGTGCAGGCCTGACTGTCGTTGCCCTGATTCATTTGGGCAAAGCCTAGTTCAAAAAAGATACGGGCGCGGGCAACCTGTCCGCCTTGTTCGAATTCGAGGGCGCGGGTTGCGTTGGTTACCGCCTGTGACCAGTTGCCGAGTTGGTTGTGCGCTTCAGAAAGACGGTAGAGCGTTTCTGCATGATTGTTGTCGTAGGTGAGGGAGCGATTCAGGAGTTCAACAGCGCGGCGGAAGTTTTCTTCTTCAATCTGCGTAGCACCTGCAAAGGTGAGGTAATCGCGGGCGGAATTGCGTGCCTGTTGCGCAACGTCGGTACGGCCTTGCGCGGTGGCAAGCTCTGCAGCCCGGTCGAAGTTTGAAAGGGCAGCGTCCATGTTGCCCCTTCTGCGCTCAATCAGGCCCAGCTGATGAAAAGCTTGTGCGTAGTTTTCATTGCGTTCGAGTGCCATACGGTAGATTTCTTCCGCACGGTCGTTGTTGTTGGCATTGAACTCTGTGTTGCCCCATTGCAGCATGATCACGGGGATGTTCGCTGAAACCTGTTGCGCGATTCGGGTGTTGCCGACATCGTTTGCGAGTTCGTAAGCTTTGTCAAACTCGGAGATAGCCTGCTCAAAGTTGCGGGCACGGAAGCTGTTTTGCCCGATCTGTACCTGAATGGCCGGAATCTGTGTTTCGGCACGCTCGCGGATGTCGTCAGCGTCGCTGCCGGCTTGCTGCGCGATGCGGCGTGTTTCCTGAAATTGTGCGAGGGCCTGCTCGAACTGACTGGCCCGAAGAAGTTCCTGCGCCTCATTGAACGCGTCTACTGCGGCAGCACGATCCTGTGCCTGTGTATATCCGGCTGCGGCGAGCACTAAAAGTGACACCAATAAGACAGAGAAGTAACTCTTTAGTTGCGACATAGTGAAAATATATATTCGTTGTAGTGTGAGTTGTACAAAACCTAACGCCGGGGCAGCTTGCTGTAGTATAGCACCGGCTTTTTGGAGAAGTGTGCGAATATAGGCTAATTTAACCTGTATATCAAAAGTTAGGAGCTATTTTGTGGTCCTTGTAAAAGCAGATAATGTGATCTACGGCTTCTTTAGGATCGTCTGTTAAACGGAATAAACCCATATCGGTAGAACTAATGGTTCCTATGGTAAGAAGGGTTTCCCGGAGCCACTCCGTTAGCCCCTGCCAGAAAGCGGTGCCCATGAGCACAATGGGGAAGGGCGCAATTTTTCCGGTTTGTATGAGGGTGAGGCTTTCGAAGAGCTCGTCGAGGGTACCAAAGCCGCCGGGGAAGACCACAAAGCCCTGTGCATACTTCACAAACATGACCTTGCGGGCAAAGAAATAGTTGAAATCAATGTGGTAGGCGGGGTCTACATAAGGGTTGGACGCTTCTTCGAAAGGCAGGCGGATGGTGAGGCCCACGGATTTGCCCCGGCCCTGTTGCGCGCCCTTGTTGCCGGCTTCCATCAGGCCGGGACCGCCGCCGGTGATGACGCCAAAACCGACTTCCGTCAGCATTTCCGCAAGGGTTACGGTTTGGGCGTAGTAGGGGCTGTCGGGACCCAGACGCGCGGATCCGAAAATGGAGACGCAGGGGCCGATTTCGGTCATGCGCTCGTAGCCTTCAACGAATTCGCCCATTACTTTGAATACGCCCCAGAGATCTTTGTCGCGCGGGCTTTTGTCGCTGTACTGATCCGGGATTTGTTTTTTTGAATAGTGTGCGGCCATAAGCGTGAGGTTTAAAATCGGTAACGGAGGGTGAACAGCTGCTGCGAGAGCGGCGGCAGCGGGACAGGGGTTTGGGCTGCGGCAGCCTGATAGGGTTCCGGCTGTTGCGGACCGGCATGGAAGCTGAGGTCGTCGCTTACGTCGAAGTCGCGCATGTGCGCGAATACGTAGGCGTCGAGCACGTTCAGGCCGTAGGCAAGTACCGTGGTAAAAATGAGGAAGTCGCGTCGGTTGCGGTAGAAGTCGCGGGAGCTGCGGAGGAAGTCGGGTGTTGCGCCTTCGGGAATCCAGGAGGGAGTGGGACCGAAACGGAGGTCTGTGTTTTGCTCGAATCCGTTGTAGAAGGCGGCGCGGTAGCCGCGGTAGCGCGAATCAGCGAAGTAGGCGTAGTAGCCGAGTCCGCCAATAAGGCCGTACACGATGGGGATTTTCCAGACTTCCCGGTTGGTGTACTGCCCCCAGCCGGGGAGCATGAGCGAGCGCAGCATGACATCGCGGGGGTTGGGCACGGTGTCGCGTTCAGCTGTGGAAGGCAAAACACGTAGCCCGTCCGCGGAAGGAAAGGGCCGGGACTGCCCGGGGGACGGCTGCGTATGCCGCCCGGTGTTGGGGCCCGGGTGTTGGCCTTCTGCGACGTAGCGCGCCAAAGCTCCGAGGGCAGATGCATCCCCCTTCCCAAAAAAAACAAGCCCTGAATTTGGCTGTGCAGCCGGTAGCTCAGCGGCGGTGCGGGATTGTGCCGTTGCGGTGCTGTGCTGCAGGAGCGGCAGCATGAGTGCTAAGGCTAAGGCGGGGAGGTAGCGCATGGCGTTGCACGGCGATCAGGTGGATTGATGCAGGCCTTCGAAGAGGTGGAGCAGGCGTTCGAGCTCGTCGTCGGAGTAGTATTCGATTTTGATTTCGCCGCCGCGGGCTTTTTTCCGGATGTCGACTTTGGTGGCGAGCATGCGGCGCAGGCGGTTGGTGATTTCGCGGTATTCGAGATCGGGCTGCGGTACCGGCTGCTTGCTTTTGTTTTTGGAGGGCTTGCCGATGAGGCGCACAAGTTCTTCGAGCTGCCGCACGCTGAGCTCGTTTTCGATGGTCTTGTTGTAGAGGTCTTCCTGTTTTTGGGGATCTTCTACGTTGATGAGCGTGCGCGCGTGTCCGGCGGTAATTTTGCCGGTTTTGAGACCGTGCTGTATGGGCGCGGGCAGGCGGAGCAGGCGCATTTGGTTGGTTACCGTGGTGCGGTTGCGGCCTACGCGCTGGGCAACTTCTTCCTGCGTGAGGCTGCATTCGTCGATGAGGCGCTGATAGCCGAGGGCAAGCTCGATGGGGTTGAGCTCTTCGCGCTGTATGTTTTCGATGAGGGCGAAGACGATCATTTGTTCGTCGTCGGCTTCGCGCACGAAGGCGGGGATTTCGGGCAGGCCGGCCATGCGGGTGGCGCGGAGGCGGCGCTCCCCGGAGATGAGTTCGTAGCGGTCGCGGCCGAGGTGTCGTACGGTTATCGGCTGTATGAGGCCGTGCTGTACGATGGAGTCGGAGAGCTCCTGCAGGCGGAAGCTGTCGAAATCGGTTCGCGGCTGATGCGGGTTCATCCGGATGGATTCGACGGGGATGTGCAGGGTGATGTTGACGCGGTCGCGTGCGCTTTCCGCTGATGTATTGGGAGGCAGACCGGGAGGCGTCTGCCCTTCGTTTTCAGGGTTTTCCTGTTCGTCGAGGTTGGGGAAGTAGGCCCCGAGACCTCTGCCTAATACTTTTTTTGCCATTTCAGATAGTTGGAGTTTTCCCGTTTATGCGGCTGAATGTGATTTATTTGCCGCTTTTCTTTTTGCCGCCGGTTTTGAGGGCGGGGCTGTCCGGGAAGAGCGATTTGTTGCGTTCAATGATTTCGCGGGCGAGGGCAAGATAATTTTGGGAGCCGGTACTTACGGAGTCGTACAACAGCACGGGTTTTCCGAAGCTGGGCGACTCGGCAAGGCGCACGTTGCGGGCAATCAGGGTTTCGAATACTTTGTCGTTGAAGTAGCGGGTCACTTCTTCAGCAACCTGAGCCGATAGCCGCGTGCGGATATCATACATGGTGAGGGCTACCCCTTCAATTTCAAGACTGCGGTTGAGGTGCTGCCGTACGATTTTGATGGTGTTGAGCAGCTGCCCGAGCCCTTCGAGCGCAAAATACTCGCACTGTACGGGGATGAGTACCGAATCGGAGGCCGTGAGGGCGTTGATGGTGAGCAGGCCGAGAGAGGGCGGGCAATCGATGATGATGAAATCGTACCGGTCGCGTACCTTTTCGAGCGCTTCGTTGAGGATATGCTCGCGCCGCTGCCGGTCGATGATTTCGATTTCGGCCCCGACCAGATTGATGTGGCTCGGCACAAGGTCGAGGTGCGGCAGCTCGGTTTTCATGGTTACGTCTTCGACCGGGGTGTTTTCGGTAAGCAGTTCGTAAACCGAGGCTTTTACGGAAGGAGATTCAATGCCGAGGCCGCTGGTTGAGTTGTTCTGCGGGTCGATATCGATGAGCAACGTTGGGTGTTCCAGTGCCGCAAGACTTGCCGCAAGGTTGATGGAGGTAGTGGTTTTACCTACCCCGCCCTTCTGATTGGCAATGGAAATCACTTTTCCCATAGTAGCAAATAATTGATGATGGTGTAATGTAGTATGAACGGTACTGAGGGTGCGGAATACCGCAGTTGACCGGGGCGCCCGTGCTGCGGCTGACGGCACAAAAAGGCTGTTTAGCGTCAGTCGTGAGGCTTTCGGGTTTGCACTGAGGCCTTAAAATTACGGTTCCGGACAGTTTCCGGTATAGCTTACCAATATAATGAAATAAAAAAAGCCCGTTTACCGAATTATGGACTGACCTTTCGGGTAAACGGGCGTAAGTTGTAAGCGGGACGGGAAGCGCTACCTTGTGGTTTGTATGAGGTGGAAGTCCCGCGGTTTGGAAGTAAAATCGAAGGCGCTGCGGTTGACCGGCCGCGGATTCTGAGGGCCCTGAAACGGCGTGAAGGGTATTTCAGAAGGCATTAATTCGGTAACGCCGTTGGTAACCTGTATGCGCATTGGCGAGCGGTCGCTGTTCCATGAGGTTGCCGCTGCGGAAGCCTGCCGCATGCTGTGAACGTGAGCCGGAGGTGCAGCGGCCCGGGGAAGGTCGCGCAGTATGGGGGCCGTTACGGAGCTGCGGTCCGGTACCGTTTGGATCACTTCTGAGGATGAGGCATCCGGCTGTGCGGACGTCTCATTCAGAAAGTGGATAAAATAACCAAGCCCGAGCGCCATGATCATAACAGCGGCAGCGGGCATGGTGTAGTACCGGAGATAGCGGTTCAGGCGTGCTTTGGACGATTGCTTGCGGTTCTTTTCGGCCTGAACAGCGGCTTTTTGAAGGAGTTCCTGCTGAAGCCCCGGCGGTGGCGCTACCTGTGGGAGGTCGCGCAGCTTTCTTAGGGTGAGCCGGAGGCTTTCGATCTCAATGAGCACATTTTCATCTTCAAGCATGGCCTGTTCAACCAAACGTGCATCTGACGGATCGAGCTCATTGAGAACATAGCGGAGCAGAAGATCATCCGCGCCTGACGTATTCGTATGTTTTGCCATTTTCTTTGTCGAACATTTTTCTCAGGTTGATGAGCGCGTAGCGCATCCGGCCTAAGGCTGTATTGATAGATACATTGGTCAATTCAGCAATTTCTTTGAACGACATTTCATGGTAGTGGCGAAGCATTACAACTTCACGCTGCTCTTTGGGAAGCGAACTGATGTGCTTGAGCAGGCTGCCTTTGGCTTCTCTGAACTCCATATCATCCTGAGCGTCGGAAGCATCTTTGTCTTCAAGCCTGTCATAAAAATCATAATCGCTGTCGGCAGTTGCGTTCACATCTACAAAACGCTTGCGCTTGCGGATGTGATCGATAGTCGCGTTGTGTGCAATTCGCATTACCCAGGCAATCCATTTACCCTGCTCGTTGTAGGTGTCATCCATTTTGGTGATGACTTTGGTAAAGGTTTCCTGAAAAATGTCGTTTGTTACTTCCGGATTCATCACCATACTGTAGATGTAGGAGTACACCTTGTTTTGGTGACGATTCAGCAGCTCGGCGAAAGCCTGCTGGTTTCCGTCCTGACGGAAGGCACGAACGAGTTCGTGGTCATCCATTGCTGAAAGTGCCGGGTTTGAAATCTTATTAACAGATAACATAGTGCAGAAACGTTAGTGGGTATGTGTTATTGCACAGAGCTACAATAGCCCCCTGCCGTACCATTTTGCCTTGCTGTTTCGTTACCGGGCCGATTCAGTACTTACCCCTCTGCGACCGGTAATGAATGCTGCAAGTATTCTGCATTTGTAAGGGCAACAACTGTACCACTGCTGCCAAAACCCCGAAAATCCCCGAAATGAGCTGATTTAGCCGGTTGGCTTGAACCGCGTTACGGGAGAGTGTCCACAATTTAGCACATATTGTGGTGTACGGTGTAGTCATTTTTCTGTTTGGGGATGGAACCACTCATATAAAAGGACGCCTGTTTTGGCACCGGCTTTGGCTTTCAGCTCTTCCAGTCCGGTTTCGCGCATCTTTTTCACGGAGCCGAATTCACGGATGAGCTTCTGCGCTGTCTTGGCGCCAATGCCCGGAACGGATTCCAGCTCAGAGCTGAAGGTACGCTTGGAGCGCTTTTCCCGGTGAAAGGTGATCGCGAAGCGGTGCGCTTCATCCCGTACCCGCTGCAGCAGCTTCAGGGCCGATGATGTTTTGGGAATCATAACCGGATCGGGACGACCGGGCAGAAAAATTTCTTCGAGCCGCTTGGCGAGGCCCACAATCGGCACCTGACCGTAAAAACCGATTTCCTGCAGCGCTTCAACTGCGCTCGAAAGCTGTCCCTTGCCGCCATCCACGACAATGAGATCGGGTATGTGCTGTTTTTCGCGCATCACCCGGCTGTAGCGGCGGGTGAGGACTTCCTTCATCGAAGCAAAGTCGTCTGGACCCTGCACCGTTTTGATGTTAAAGCGCTTGTATTCCGATTTGCGCGACTGCGCATCAACAAAGCACACCATTGACGCAACCTGATCGGTGCCCATCAGGTTGGAGATGTCAAAGCACTCAATGCGGCGCGGAACCCGGGGCAGAAAGAGATCGCGCTGCAGGCTTTTCAGGGAATGCGGTACAAAATCTTTTTCGGCCTTTTTCTTTTGCAGCACATAGTCTGCAGCCAGCAGTTTGGCATTGCTTTCGGCCATCTTAACAAGCTGCGCCTTCTCCCCGATTTTGGGCTCAATCAGCCTGACCTTTCGGCCCACCTGTTCGCTCAGATAGGACAGCAGGGGATCCGCATCTTCAAAATCGTGACTCACGTGCACCTCGTCCGGTTCAATGCCGGCTGTATCACCGGTATAATAATCTTCCACGAAGGCCTGCAGCAGCTCTTCATCGGGCACTTCCTCAATATTTTTGAGCACCTTATTATGCCGTCCGATCAGCTTTCCTTCCCTGATTTTAAACAGTACCCCGCAGGCAACAGCTTCTTCGCGGTCGGCATAGACGGCAAAGACATCACGGTTGATCTCATCGTTGGTGACCATCTTCATTTTCTCGCTGTACTTTTGCAGCGCTTCAATGCCATCACGCAGCCCCGCGGCTTCTTCAAAAGCAAGAGACTCAGCGGCAATCTGCATTTCCTCTTTCAGCTCCCGGATGAGCGAGGCCGTGTTGCCATTGAGCAGCCGTACGACTTTCTGCAGTTTGTCCTGATACTGATCGAGCGGCAGCTCTGCCGAGCAGGATTCAAAATAGTCGTCGAAACAGCTGTACCATTTGGGCATGCCGCGGTTCAGGTCGATACTCCGCGGGTTGCAGGCGCAGGTACACAGCCCGAACACCTTGCGGATGGTTTCGAGCATGTGTTTCATTTTGCCTACGTGATCATAGGGGCCGTAATACTTGCTGCCGTTTTTGATGACGGTGCGGGTAGGGAACACCCTTGGGCGCTCTTCTCGGGTGAGGCAGATGTAGGGATAACTTTTGTCGTCTTTAAGGGCGACGTTGTATCGGGGCTGATGTTTTTTAATCAGGTTGTTTTCGAGAATGAGCGCTTCCGCCTCTGAATCGGTGATGATGGTTTCCACATCCCGGATTTTAACGACAAGCATACGCAGCTTGCCCGAATGGTGCCGCGACTCCTGAAAATACGAGCGCACCCGGTTTCGCAGCTTCTTGGCCTTGCCTACATAAATGATGGTACCCTTAGCATCCTTAAACTGATACACCCCGGGATTGAGCGGCAGGTGTTCAAGCTTGTGGTTCAGGGTATCGTAGGCGGTGTAGGACATGGGGAGGCGGGCAGTTTATTTTTACTGAAATCTAAATGTTAAATGAATGATATGATGAATCTAATTTGCTCAATTTTATTATTGTAGGTGAATTAGTATTATTAGAACCCTATAAATTAAAACAAGCAACAAGTATTAAAGATAAAAGTATAAATATTATGGATTTGCAGCAATTGAAGGGCAACATTGATGAAAAGATAACTAATATAAGAAACATCCTTTCTGAGGACTCTCAAACCTATAAACAGCTTGAACAGTTTGAAAATGAAGTGAATTTATTATCGGGTTTTCTCGCAAGGAAGGATCATAGGGTTGCATTTATTGGTGCTGTAGGGGTTGGAAAGACGCATGCTATATGTAAGCTGCTAAACTTATTTCATGAGAACAAGACCAGTTTAAGCACTTCGAGTGGCAGAACAACGCTTTGCGAGGTTGAAATCAGTTCCGGAGAAGAAGAGTATTTTGAAGTCACACCGCACACCTTTGATGAGGTTGAAAAGTTTATTTATGATTTTGCAAGTGCTGTTTATGACGAAAAGGGGAGTACTACCGAACAGTCCATTATCAGTAGTGAAGTAGAGCGTGTTTTGCGGAGAATGACAGGTCTGTCCTGGAAAAAAGAAAAAAGGGACGGTAAGCCGGTGAGCTATGATCCGGTTAAGACTTACGTGACGGAGTTTGAAACGAAACAGCTTCTTATTAAAGATCTGATGTCAAGGATAGATTATGAAAACCGAACTAAAACAAAGTTCTATAATACTGATAAGCTGCCACAGAACGAGTTTATTCAAAAAACTTTCAGAGCAATAAATTTTGGAAGCGATAAACACGTCCCTTTAGCAAAAAAAATAAATATCTATATCAAAGGGCCCCTTCTTGATTTGTCTGATCTGGACATCAGTATTTTGGATACCAAAGGTATTGATCAGACTTCGAACCGTACTGACCTTGATGAATGCCTTAATGATGAAAGAACATTAAATATCTTTTGCAGCCGCTTTAACGATGCACCTGATAAGGCAACGACAGGAATTATTGAACTCGCCGTTAATTCGGGTATAAATGACGATCGGCTCAATAACGAAGCCATGATTCTTGTGCTCGATAGAAATGATGAAGCAGAGAAAGTACTGTTCGGAGATGAAGAGGCGGGTGACAAAGAAGATGGCAGAGAAATACGAAAAGAAAGCATCCGCACGGATTTGCAAAGCCTGTTCAAATCAAAAACCATCGATGTTGCGTTTTTTGATGCCGCACAAGACGCGCCGGGTGAGCTTCAGAAGTTAATCAACACAAAAATCGGTTATTTCCGGAGTTTGAGATTTGAGCGTATTTCAGAAATATTCGAAGACTTAAGTCAGATTGAAAAAGAAATCCATTCGAAAACGGCCGCCGAAGCAAAGAAAACAGTGCTGACTACCTTGGAGCCATGGCTTAAAAAAGCTGAACTGGCAGAGCCGGAAATTAACGCGTACTATTCTGATCTGCTTGAAGCCCTGAGATCAAATCAGGTATATGCTTCAAGCATAAGAGCAAGCGTAAACCGCCTGGGGGATTGGTACAATATGGATTTTTATCAGCATTTAGGTGCGTCTGCAAGAAAGCAGGTCGTTGATAAACTCGAAAGCTTGCGGCTGGAGCTGTTGTACCTGGTACGCAACATGTTAGATCAAAACAACTTACAACCTGCGCACTCCCTATTAAAACAGTTGATTTCAACCACTGAAAGACATTTTGAGCAGCTAAATCTCATGGTGTATTCAGCTGGCAGAGAGGTCTATAAAAACCAACTTGAATACGATATTGATTTGTGGGATAAGATGTCAGCTGAATGGGGAAGAGGCCCCGGATACAAGGATCGGATTTCAGAACATGCATCTGACTGGTTTATCGCCAACGATTATCAGCAAAGCGAGCAGCAGGTGAAAGATAAAATCAACGAGCGGTGGTCTGCTTACTTAAATGACATGAAGGGACTACTCGGTAAGCGATAACCCTAATCTCAACACTATTCCCGCCACATAACCCGCTCCGTACGGTCGCCATACAGGCGGAAAATTTGTGCGCCGTCAAGTGCGGTGTAGTGCAGATGCTCATCCGGCACATAATTTCGCATGCGGCTTGTTGCGTCGGGGTGCGGATGATTGTAGCGGTTGCGGAGGGCGTTAGAAACAACGATGATGTCGGGCTGTACCGCTTCAAGCAGCACGTGATGTGAGCTCGTACGGCTGCCGTGATGTCCGGCTTTGTAAATGGTGGCATTAAGCCAGTCTCCGAACTGACGGCTGAGCAGCTCTTCGGCCTGGGTTTCGGCGTCGCCGGTAAGCAGTACAGACTGCGTCCCGTAGCGCAGCTTCAGTACCAACGAGTGCTCATTGGGATTGGTGGAGCGGATGTCAGGATGCGGGCCTAAAATGAAGCCTGGTGTGACTTCATCCAGCCAGACTACATCGCCCATTTGCGGCGTAACGACGGGGATGCCGAGCTCGCGGGCAGCAGTACGATAGCCTGCGAACAAAGCGGTATGATGTTCAAAGCCGGGGTCATAAATCAACGATACCGGAATTTCCCGCATAATGCTGAGCAGCCCGCCGATGTGATCGCTATGCGGATGCGATAAAAAAATGCCGTCAAGGTGACGGATGCCTTCGGCTTTGAGGTGCGGCAGAATAAAGCGGTCGCCGCTGTTTCCGAAGGGCGACCATAACCCGGTGTCGTACAGATAGGCCCGGCCCAGCGGCGTTTGGATGAGCACGGCATCACCCTGCCCCACATCAAAAAAAGTGAGCTGTACTCCGGACGCTTCGGCAATTTTCTGACGAAGGACATCCGCCTGCCACAGCAGGCCGCAGCACAGGCATAGCGCTACAAAACGGAACCGTAGCGCTGGCTGAAGGGAAGCCGCAAGGGCGAAGAACAAGGCGATCCAAAACGGATAGAAAAGCAGCGAATCCAGCCGGCCCTGCACAAAGGCGTAGGGGACGTTCGCCGCAAATGTTGTCATCCAGGCCAGCAGCAGTGCGAGCCAGTCCGCAGGCAGGGTCAGGAAGGCGGCAGCCGGGCCGTGTATCCAACTCAGAAAAATGCCGGCAAAGCCCCAGATGAAAACGACCTGCGTAACCGGTGCCGCAAGGGTGTTCATCACCGGACCGATGAGCGAGAATTCGTTGAAGCGGTGCAGCAATACGGGCATGAGTGCGAACTGAATACAAAAACTCAGCAGGGTCAGGCTTGTGAGTTTGGCGTACCAGAGATGGCGCTTCTTGGGATCAAAAAGCCGCTGCAAAACCGGAAGCAGCGTAAAAATGGTGAGCACGGCCGCAAAGGACATCTGAAAGCCAATCAAAAACAACGAAGCCGGATCAATCAGCAGAATGAGCAGGGCTGCGAGACCGGTCAGGTTCACCGGATCGCGCTGATAGCGGAAAAGCCGAGCCATGGCTACAAAAAATGCAAAGACCGAGGCCCGCTGCACGGAAGGCGAGAAGCCCGTGATGCCCGCATAGAGCCACAGCAGCAGGAAGATGCACCCCAAGCCCAGCCAGGCGCCGTGCTTCATGCGCCAGAAAACCGGAATCACAAACCAAAAGGGCAGCAGCAGAAAACCGACGTGCATACCCGATACCGCCATCAGGTGTGCGAGCCCGGCCCGGCTGAAGTTTTGCCGCAGTTCCGCATCAAGACCGGCGCGGTGCCCCAGCATCACGGCTTTCGCTAAGGGGGCCTGTTCGGGGGAGAACACTTCGTCAATGCTGTCCTGCATGAGGTTACGCCACCAGCCCCAGCTCACAAAAGCCGGTGCGGGACGAACGGTCGCTGCGTGCCCGCCGGTAGCCTGCACAAAGATTTGCTGCCCGTGAAGCCATTGGGCTACATCAAAATCGTGCGGATTGCGCCTGGGAGTGATGGCCGCCGGAACCGCCTCAATAACGACCTGATACCCGTTACGGAGGCTTGCGACCTGTGTGCTGTCGGCACGAAAGAAGCGGATTTGCGTGCGGAACCGGTGCCGGAAAGCCAGCGCGCCGTCTGCGCTCATCACCGAATCGGCCTGCAGGATGACCGAGAGCGTACCCCCAGCATTCAGAGAGGCGTCCCGAACGGTACCGTGCCAGCGGAGGGTATCGGCCGGAAAAAGCTCTCCCAGCACGATTTCAGGCCGCGGGGCCTGATGGCGCTCCAGCTGATAGCTGCCGGCAGTGAGGCCAAGACTGAATATGAACAGCAGGTAGCTCAGGCTTAGGTGACCTGAAAGTTCAAACCGCAGCTGTTGCCGGACTGCATAATTGAGCAGCAGGGTGAGTAACAACAGCGAAACCGCAACAGCTGCAGCCGCCAGACCCGACAGCAGCTCCAGGCGGGCACACAAAATCCCGGCCATCACCAACAGCGCCAGTCGCACCGCCGGGTAGCTTGTGAACGGAAAACGGTATGAATCGCGGGGTTGAAACATACCTCCATGAGTACCGCTTCCGAATTTCCTTTCAGCCCGTCCGCCATATTTTACAATTTATCCGGAAGCAGGTAAACGATGGGGAACATTAAATGGTTGTTTAAACAACTAATTTTCGAAGACCTCACAAATCACCCAAAAAAAGAAAACATGTCCCGTATCCTTTATATCTTTCCACACCCCGACGATGAGTCCTTTGGTCCCGCGCCGGGAATCGCGCAGCAGCTCAAACAGGGACATGAGGTCTTTCTCCTCACCCTCACCAAAGGCGGCGCAACCCGCGTCCGGCATGATCTCGGTCTCAGTGTGGAAGAAATGGGAGAAGTCCGTCTGAAAGAGATGATAGCGGTAGAGCAAACCCTGGGACTCACCGGCATGACGGTACTCGACCTGCCGGATTCCGGACTGAAGGACATGTGTCCGATGGATATTGAGCAGGTACTCCGTGCGCATATCGAAGAGCTTAAGCCGGATGTGATTATCACCTATGCGGTGCACGGTATCAGCGGATTTTTTGACCATCTCGTGAGCCATGCCTGCGTGAAGCGCGTCTTCTGCGAGATGAAGCGCGAGGGCAGCCCCTATCCCAAACGCTTAGCCTTCTTTACAATGGGACCGGATTCCATCACGGAAGGACACTTCACCCTGAAAGCATCCCCCGCCGAAGATATCGACTGCGTGATTGAAGTTACGGATGATGAAGCCAAAATCGGCTACGACGCCCTGATGTGCTACCAAACCTACCTCGATACCATCGCCAAAACCGGCGTGGACAAACGCGTACACGACAACATACACTTCGAGTTCTTCGGGGAGTCGTTTGATCCCCCGCTCCGGGATCTGACCGCGCAGTTGCCGGAGTTGGTGAAGTAGCTTATCTCAGCCTTGTAGCGCATCTTGTGTAGAACCCGGGTTTTGGATGGGGCAGGATTTGAGCTGTTGGGCTTAGGGACGGGCTATACGGCAGGGTGATGATTTCCGGCTCATCAACAGTTGTAGTACACGAATCGGGGATAGTGTGGACAACAGATGATGCGCTTGCTGTGATTAGAAATGCTATATGTGCGGATTGGGGTGAGGTAGGAGTAGCAAGAGTTGAGCTGTGGGGGCTTGCCCGAGTATTGCGATATAACGACCCACGGTTTGTGCTGCCGGGCGACCATCTTTGAGTTTCAGCAGAAAGTGTGAACCGGTCAGCACGAAACCGATTGTTAGAGCATCTATTGATAATTTACCGCATCCTGAGAATATCAAGATGAAGAAATTGTTCATCTCTGATTATATGGATGATGTAGACACGGTTATTTTCTTCTCTGTAAAAAATCTGACAAGGCGAAACCAATAATCTGCGATAAATGGACCCTTCCAGATCTTCTACCGATTTTCCTGATTTTGGATGTTCGCGTAATTGAGCGACACGTTTAAAAACGCTGCGAATAAGCTTCCTTGCAGCATTCGGATTGTCCAGAGAGATGTAGTCAGCAATTTCATCGAGTTCTTGAAGTGCCGGTTCCGTCCAGATTATTTGAGCCATCGACTCATTTTCTTTTGGGCCTCTTCATGCGTTACCACGCGATCTTCAAGGATAGCTTTTTCGCCTCGCGCAAGACCTTCAAGGAGCTTCAGCCTGCGAAGTAAACTTTCAAATGAATCCACATCAACAAGATAAGCGGATGGCTTGCCGTGCTCTGTGATCAAAACAGGCTCCTTCTCCCGGTGGAGTTCGTCTAGTATCTTTGTGGCTTGAAGTTTTAGTGTGGTGACAAGTTCTGTTTTCATAGTGCTACTAAAGTGTCACTTTTAGTGATTTATGGCAAGAATGGATTTTAAATGCGCTAACTACTTGTTGAGCAACTGACAATATACTCCTCCACGTCGTATAAGCAAAGAATTAAATACTTATGCAACGCCTGGGTACGCATTAAGTACCTAAAATGGCACTTAATGATTTGTACGGTTTTGCCTTTTGCGGAGTCGTATATGGAACTACTTATACGACTTCAATCTTTTCAATCCTTCAGGTTAAACCTATGTCAGCTAAACCTAAACTGCTTACGCAGCTCAGAAATGAAATCAGAACCCCGGGATATGTCTACAGCACTGAAAAGACTTATGTGTACTGGGTGAGGGCTTTACCAGTTTGAAAACAAGCTACAACCCGCCGGATTGAACGACGAACATATCAGCAATTGGCCAAATCATTTGGTAAAAAACTGAAACAGAGCATGCTTTACTTTCCCGATTGGTACATCATGAAGCAAAACCAGGTAGCTGGCTTTGCTGTGATGGAAATCTTCACAATTTTGTTGAGGCATGTGAAGTAAATGTCATGCCCGGTCGCAAAAAAGCAAGGGGTTCATCTTAGGTTTGGGGTGTTTGTGTTGCCTTTGCGCCATTGATGTTCACGGAGTTTTCCCCAAAAAAAGAAAGCTTCAACCTGATGATGGCTTTTGTTGCAGGGCTTCAGTCTCCGGTTGCAACACCGTCCAGCCGGGGGTCGGCGCCGCCGCGGTATTGGGCGGTGGCGGGGAGCCATTCGATGCCGTGGACGCCGCTTTGCATGGGGGTGATTCGCACGCGGTGGCCCAGGGCTTGCAGGGCGGGGCGCAGGGCTTCGTAAGGGGTGCCGGCTTCGAGTTCGAGGGCGTCGCCGCGGTGCACCATGTTGGGCAGGGCGGCGGACTGCTGTATGCTGAGGTCCCAGTCGAGTACGCCGATCAGGGTTTGGACAACGTAGCCGATGATGCGGCTGCCGCCCCGGGAGCCGACGATGAGGCGGAGTTCGCCCTCGGAATCGAGCACGAAGAAGGGCGACATCGAGCTGCGCGGACGCTTCCCGCCGGCAACGGCATTCGGGTGCGGCTGCCCGTCGAAGACCGGCCGGAAGGTGAAATCGGTGAGCTGATTGTTGAGGAGGAAGCCGTTGGTCATCATCCGGTTGCCGAAGGGGGCTTCAATGGAGCTCGTCATGGAAACCCAGTTGCCGTAGCGGTCAGTGACCGAAAAGTGGGTGGTGCCCTGCGATTCGGGCTCGTCGGGGATGGGGAGCTCTTCTTGCTCGGGAATTATGCGGAGCGGGTCGCCGGCGAAGGCGTCGGACATGGCACGGGCGGGATCAATGAGGGTGGCGCGTTCACGGATGTAGTCCGGGGCGATGAGAGCCTGCACCGGAATATCGGTGAAATCGGGATCACCGAGATACAGGAAGCGGTCGGCGAAGGCGAGGCGGCTGGCTTCGGCGATGAGGTGCAGCGCTTCGGGATCATCCGGCTGGTAGCGTCGCAGGTCTAAGGATTCGAGCATGCCGAGTATCTGCAGCACCGCGATGCCGCCGCTCGACGGGGGCGGGGGGCCGCAGAGGGTGTAACCGCGGTAGCTGCCGCACACGGGCTGCTGCTGCTTCACGCGGTAGGCCTCGAAATCGGCAGGGGTGATGTCGCTGCGGAATGGCCGTCGGGCGCGGGCGGTGCGGACCATCTCGTCGGTAAGTTCGCCGCGGTAGAAGTGGTCGGGACCTTCTTGGGCCAAACGACGGAGCGTTTCGGCGAGTTCGGCGTTACGAAATACCGGTGCCTCGCCCCGCGCCTGGTACACGAAATGTCGTCGGAGGTCTCCGAAGAATTGGATGGAGTAGTCGGCCCGAACCCGCTGCAGGAGCGCGGGTGGGTAGGGGATGCCGGTTTCCGCGGCTTCGATGGCGGGTCCGAACAGCCCGGTCCACGGCAGCTGACCGTGCTGCTGATGGGCATCCCATAACAGGGCGAGAGTGCCCGGCACGCCGAAAGCCGCGCCGGTCGGGATGGCGAGCGGCAGGGGCAGCGGCTGACCGAGCACCGTGAAGCGGTCCGGCTGCGCGGCCATGGGCGCGGTTTCGCGACCGTTAAATACTGTCATGGTTCCGCTTGCGGCGTCGCGGTACAAAAGGAAGGCCCCGCCGCCTATGCCGCTTTCGGTAGGTTCCGAGAAGGTAAGCATGGCCTGAATGGCGATCGCGGCGTCGATGGCGGTGCCGCCCTGCCGGAGCACTGCGCGTCCGGCCTCCGCGGCGTGCGGACAGGCGACCGAGACCATGAAGTCCGCGGCAAGCTGCTCGGCGGGCTGCTGCGCCGGTTCAAGGTTGGGCGCGGGCCGGGAGCAGGCGGCCACGCAAAGCAGAAGGAAGAGGAGCGGGAATAGGCGGAGAAAAAAGGTCATATCCCCAAGATAGGGAATGGCGCCGCTACATGTCCGGGCGTTTCCGCAGGGAAATGAAGCGGCAAAGGCAGCCCTGAAACCCGCATTTCGGACAGTACAAGGCTTTGTTTTTTTTGGGTGGACTCCTTGCGCATCACTGGCCTTGGCGGGTGGTGGAGAAATCCCAAGCCTACGGAAAAGCCCGCGGTTTGTGCGTTTGGCGGTCTGTCGTTGTGTACTCAAAAAGCACGGGACATGCCGTAGGTTTGGGGTTTATCGGGTTGCATCAGCTGCCAGTGATGTGCAAGGCGTTTCCCCCAAAAAAACAGGGCAGAACTACCAAAGGAGCCTGATTCCGGGGAGGATTGCAGCCGTTGGAGCGCTGCGCGGCTGTTTGGCTGAGCGGCGGATAAGGCCGAAAAAAACGCTTTTTCGCTGAAAATTGTGCTTGCTTTTGAAGTGCAAAAACCGTTGTTTGAAAAAAATCAAATTTATCAAACGATGAACAAGCACGAACTCATAGATCAGCTCGTCAACGCCTACGCGGAGGCCTATCAGAACCTCGGGTACAGCTCGCTGATGGGCAAAATTGTGGCGCTGCTGATTGCTACGCCCGGCCCGCTTTCCCTGGATGAAATCTCCGAACGGCTGCAAATGAGCAAGGGACCGGTGTCGCAGATTGCACGCAAGCTCAAGGATCATCAGCTCATCGAAAAAGTGTGGGTGAAGGGCGAGCGCAAGGATTACTATCAGGCCGTGCCCGATATTTTTGGTCAGGCGTTTGCCAATTATGCCGCTTCGATGCGCCGCAATCAGCAGCTTGGGGAGAAGTTTCAGTCTTTTGCCGAAACCCTGCCCGAGCAGGACGAGCAGACCGCACACCTCGCAACCCGCATGGCTGAAATGAAACATTTTTATGAGCTTATGGCCGAACACAACAAAGCCTTCCTGCAGCACTGGAAAGAATCCGTGAAACCTGAGCTCATCGAAAGCGGCACTCTCTGAGGCGCTTTACCCGATATAAGAGATGAGGATAAGTCTTCACCCTTAACATTTGAAATTTTTCAAACAATCAAAATCCATTAAGCCTATATCTTTCATGAACCGATTCGAAAACAAAGTTGTCCTCATCACTGGCGGTGCTGCCGGCATCGGCAAGGCGACCACCGAACTTTTTGCTGCCGAAGGCGCAAGCGTCCATATCTGGGATCTGAATGAAGCAGCGGGTACCGCGCTGGTAACGGCCCTAACCGAAGCCGGACAAAAAGCGGCGTTCCGCAAGCTAAATGTTGCGGAATATGAAGACGTGAAATCCGGCATCGAAGCCATCATCGCGGCTGACGGCAAGCTCGATGTGCTCATCAACAACGCGGGCATCACCATGGACAAAACCCTGGTGAAGATGGATCCGGCAACCTGGCAAAAGGTGATTGACGTGAACCTGACAGGAGTGTTTAACTGCACGCAGATTGCCGCGCCGTACATGATTGAAAAGGGTACGGGCGTGATTCTGAACGCGAGCTCAGTCGTAGGACTCTACGGCAATTTCGGGCAGACCAACTATGTGGCGACCAAAGCCGGTGTGATCGGCATGACCAAAACCTGGTCGCGCGAGCTGGGCCGCAAGGGCATTCGGGTGAACGCGGTTGCACCGGGATTCATCGCAACGGAGATGGTGCAGCAAATGCCGGAGAAAGTGATCGAAATGATGGTTTCGAAGGTGCCGCTTGGCCGCATGGGCAAGCCCGAAGACATCGCGCACACCTACGCGTTCCTCGCTTCCGATCACGCGGCCTACATCACGGGAACTGTCATTAGTGTTGACGGAGGAATTATTTCGTGAGAAACGCCCGGATTATAGGAAGCGGCATGGCCGTACCGGATCAGATCGTGCCTAACAGCTGGTTCAATGAGCGGCTGGGGGAGGATGTGGACACCTGGCTTCAGGAAAACCTCACGATACGCGAGCGTCGCTGGATGCGGGAGGGAGAGCTGCTCAGCGACCTCTGCATCACCGCCACAGAACGGGCCCTCGAAATGGCGGGTCTTAAGCCTGAGCAGGTTGACCTGCTCATCATTTCGACGGATACGCCCGAGTTTATTTCGCCCTCTACGGCTTCGGTTGTGGCGTACAAAGCCGGACTCAAAAATGCGGCGAGCTTCGATCTGAATACCGCCTGCGCCGGTTTTGTAACAGCGACCGAAACGGCGGTGAATTTCATCAAAGGTGACCCGCGCTACCGCTATGCCGTCGTGATCGGCGCCTACGGCATGAGCCGTTTCCTCAACCTCGACGACAAAAAAACGGTCACTCTTTTCGCCGACGGCGCCGCTGCTGCTGTCTTGGAAAGCTGCGACGGCACCGAAAACGGCGGACACCTCGCCGGCGACATGCGCACGCGGGGCGAGTACAACGACTACATGGGCATCTATCAGGGCGGGTCCGCGCATCCCGTTACGCCGCAGAGCGTTGCCGCGCAGGAGCACAAGCTCATCTTCGCCAAAAAATTCCCGAAGGAGCTCAACCCGATTATGTGGACCGACATGATCCGCACCGTTGCCGAACGCGGCGGGTTTGCGGTCAGCGACATCAAACAGGCCTTCATGACCCAAATCAACATCAATCAGATTTGGGAAACGATGGATAACCTCGGCCTGCCGCGGGAAACCGCGCCGGCTATCATGAGCACCTACGGCTACACCGGCTCGGCCGCCATCGGCATGGTCATGGACCACAGCATACGCGGCGGCGGCCTTCAGAAAGGGGACATCTTTGTAATGATGGGCTCCGGCGGCGGCCTCACCTTCGCCTGTAACGCCTTCCGCTACTAAACCCGGATAAACGCCATGGAACTCGCCTCCCAACAACTCGTTACCGCAGCCTGGATTCTCGTCGGCCTCTATGCCGCAGTGATTCTCTTTTTCGTGATTCGCGGCGCGAAGAAAATAACCAATATTGACGATTACGCCCTGGGCAGCGTGCTGTTTTCGCCCTACGCGGTGGGACTGTCGCTTGCGGCCTCCATCACGAGTGCGGCGACCTTCATCATCAATCCCGGCTTCGTGGCACTGTTCGGTATTTCCGGGGTGCTCTCGATGGCGATTGCGTTGCCCTTTGCCGCGCTGATTTCGCTGGTCGTGCTCACCAAAGGATTCCGGCGGCACGGCACAACAGTGAAAGCCCTCACGATGGCGCAATGGATGCAGACCATGTACAAAAGCCGGGGCTACGGCATCTTCTTTGGCTTCCTCTCGCTGCTGCTCATCACCTTTGTGGTGCTGATTTGCGTGGGGCTTACCAAGGTGCTCTCCGCTTCGCTCAACATTCCCGAGCTGTACACCCTGATCGGCATTGTGACCTTCGTTTTTGGCTACATGATGTTCGGCGGGGCCAACTCCATGGTGTACACCAACACCATTCAGGCGATTCTGATGCTGATTGTGGCCTTCGTGCTGCTGGGTTCCGGCTATCAGCATTTCAGCGAAGGCGTGCACGGATTCCTCGAAAAACTGGAGGCCATAGATCCGCTGCTCGTTTCCACGACCAACGAAAGCAGCTTTCTCTTCCGGGATTTCTTTGAAATATTTGTGGCGCAGTTCATAGTGGGGATTGCGATTATTTGTCAGCCGCACATCCTCACCAAATCCCTGCTGCTGAAAAGCGACGCGGATGTCAATAAATACCTCGCCGTCGGCATCACGGCGCAGCTGCTGTTCTTCTTCGTCGTGTTTACCGGTCTGTACATTCGTCTCACCTTTCCGGACCTCACCGCCGGCGGAACACCCATCCCGATGGACGGCCTCGTTTCGGCCTACGTCGTGAGCGAGTTCCCCGTGTTTGTGGGATTGCTCGTGGTGATGGGGCTCATCTCGGCGGGACTTTCCACGCTCGAAGGCCTCATTCAATCGCTTTCAACGACCATCACCAAGGACATCATTGATCCGCTTTTCGGCAAACAACTGAAGCTGAGCGAAAACACGGGACGTGCGGTCTTCATCAACAAGCTCGTGATTGTGGTGCTTGCGGTCGTGGCCGTTTTCGTGAGCTATGATCAGCTCGTGAATCCAAAGCTGAGTGTCGGCATCTTCGCGCAAAACGGCGTGTACGCGTACTTCTCGGCGGCTTTTGTGCCGATTCTGATGGGGATGTTCCTCAAAAACGTGCCGCTTGCCGCGCCGGTAGCGGCATCCGTAACGGCAGTTGTGGTGCACTTCACGATTTATTACGGGCAGATTGCCATCCCCTTCACCAAAGCGACAGGCGAAAACCCGGGTGTTGCGGCAGCGGTTGCGATTGTGTGCTCGGTGCTTGCCGGGGCGGTCGTGTACCTGTGGCATCAGCGGAAAGCAGTCCGTTAATTGCAGGGGGATGTGTCCCTTTTCGGGTGAACCCGCTGCACAAGCAAGAATAAAATCTTTATATTTGAATAATTGGATTATGAATTTATGAAGCCTCAAGCCATGCATACCGACTGGATTTCAAAATGGGCGCAGTACTCGCCTGAGGCGGTGATGCTGCAGGATGACGGCAATGGTGCGACCATCACCTACGCGCAGGCGCAGGCCATGCTGCTGCGCACAGCCGGACTGCTGCAGTCCCGCTACGGCATTGCCCCGGGCGACCGTGTTGCCGTGCTTGCGCTCAATCACATGGAGTACGTCGTTCTCTTTTTTGCGGTGCAGAAACTCGGGGCCATTCTCGTGCCCCTCAACTACCGGCTTGCCGCTCCCGAGCTCGACTATCAGCTCAGCGACAGCACGCCCAAACTGCTGCTTTTTGAGCAGGAATTTTTGGACACCCTCTCAAAAACTTCCTTCACCGGAGAAAAAGCGCTTTTGCAGGGTGAAGCCGGTTTTCTGGCACAGATGCACGGCACGGGCGGGAGCGCGTCCATCCCCCTGAATCCGCAGCACGAAGGTGCGCTTGAGGATGCCTGCATGATTCTTTACACCTCGGGCACGACCGGCAGACCCAAGGGCGCGGTCATTACCAACGGCATGCTGTTCTGGAATTCGGTCAATACCGGGCTCCGCCTGAACCTGGTGCAGAGTGACGTCACCCTGACCTTCGCGCCGTTTTTCCACACTGGCGGCTGGAATGTACTTACAACGCCCTTCATACACCGGGGAGCGAAGCTGATTCTGCTCCGGAAGTTTGATGCGGCCCGTATCCTCGAGCTGTGCGGACAGGAGGGGGTCAGCATCCTCTTTGGCGTGCCGACCATGATGGACATGCTGTACCGCGAACCGGGCTGGGGGCAGGCCAATCTGGAAAAACTGCGCTACGCGATTGTCGGCGGGGAGCCTATGCCGGTGCCGCTGATCGAAGCCTGGCACGAAAAAGGCGTGCCCATCCGGCAAGGCTACGGCCTCACGGAGTTTGGCCCCAACGTATTTTCTCTTAACGAAACCGATGCCATCCGCAAAATCGGCTCCATCGGCTTCCCTAACTTTTATATTGATGCGCAGGTGATGCGCGAAGACGGCAGTTTCGCCGCCGATGATGAAGCCGGTGAGCTCGTGCTTCGCGGTCCCGTGTGCATGCAGGGCTACTGGAACAAACCGGAAGAAACGGCCAAAACCATCGTGAACGGCTGGCTGCATACCGGCGACATCGTGCGCCGCGACGCTGAGGGCTACTTCTATGTGATTGACCGCAAAAAAGAGATGTTCATCAGCGGGGCCGAAAATGTGTACCCGGCGGAGGTTGAGCATGTACTGCGCACGCACCCGGCCATTCGCGAAGTCGCCGTTGTAGGCGTGCCCGATCCCAAGTGGGGCGAGACCGGCAAGGCTTTTGTCGTGCTTAAGACCGGAGAAGCGGCGGATGCAGAAGTCCTCCGAAACTGGGCCCGCGAGCGTCTGGCCAAATACAAGGTGCCGGGTCACTGGGCGTTTGTGGACGAGCTTCCCAAAAGTGACAGCGGCAAAATTCTGAAACGCAAACTCAAGGAGGCCTGACCCATGAAACGCCTCACGATTCACGATCTGAAAACCGGCGATCGCGCCGAATTCAGCAAGACGATTTCCGAGCACGATGTGTACGCCTTTGCGGGCATCACCGGAGATTTTAATCCGCTGCATGTCGATGCCGAATACGCGGCCAAAACCCGTTTTGGGGCGCGCATCAGTCACGGCGCCCTGCTTGCGGGCCTGATTTCCACGGTTGTGGGGATGAAGCTGCCCGGCCCCGGTGCGCTGTACGCGTCCCAAAGCCTGAAATTTCTGCGGCCCGTGTACATAGGCGACACCATTACGGCCTTTGCAGAAGTCTCCGATCTTGATGCCGAACGCAACCGCGTCCGGCTGCGGACCGGCTGTACCAACCAAAAAGGAGAAGCCGTAGCGGAAGGCGAATCCGTTCTGCTGCCTTCCAAAGAACCCTGATTTTCACATAAACCAACACCAACCAAAACGAAAGCCCGGGGCTTCCCAATCCGGATTTTCAAACCCTTCAAAAAAACCAATCTCATGAAAAAAATACTCTATTCCGTAATGATTGCCGCGCTTGTATTTGCAGGCTACGCGTGCAGCTCAAGCAGTGACAGCCCGGAACTCGGCGTCTCCGAAAGCAACCTTGACTTCGGTGATGTGCGCACCGGTGAGGAGAACACCCTCACCCTTGAAATCCGCAACGATGGCGATGTCACTCTCGATGACGTAAACGTAGCCGTAACCGGCGCCGGATTCTCCATCGCGGAAGAAGACATGCAGTTTGCCCTTAATGTCGGCCAAAGCCGTACCGTAAGTATCAGCTTTATCGCAGAAAATCCGGGTGATTTCAGCGGAAGCGTAACGGTTTCTTCTGTGAGCGAGAACCTCGTCAGAACCGTAAACCTGGCTGCTTTTGCCGTTGATGCCATCGCAGGCACCTGGATTTCTCAGGGCGAAGACATCGCCCCCGGTCTTGCCGGTCCTCCTTTCCTGAATGTAGAAATCGTGGCAACCTTCAACGCGGATAACACCTACAACGTGACTTCAATCGATCAGGCCGGCTCTACCATTGAGTTTACCGGAACCTGGGTTGCCGGTGCGCCCAATGATGCCGGCATCCGTTCCATTCTGCTTGAGCAGGCTACGCCTTTCGCAGTTGTTTCTTCCGGTATTTTCCGTATCAACGGAAGCCGTATGGAGTATGAGGTGATTCAACAGGGACTCACCGGCGTTGAGCCTCCGACCGTTGAAGGCGGCTTCGGCAGCACCCTTGTTGGCGGCAACCCAACCGGCCCATTCTGGATTCAGCAGTACAGCCGCGTTGAGGCGGTGCCTAACTAAGCTGTCGCGGTAAACCCCGCAACTTTGCAACGCTTTCAGGACGGACAGCCCGGCGCTGTCCGTCCTTTACTTCCCTTTGTTGATTCTGTCTTTTCCCCTTCGATGTACCCCGATTTTAGAACAGGCCTGTAGGTCTGTCCCACCCGTGAGCCCATCCTTCCATGAAAAAAATACTGCTGTATCTCCTTGGCTTTAGCGTGATGGCTGCTGTGCCCGGTGCCGGCTTCCTCACCGATGCCCGCGCGCAGATCGTGCAGGAAGAGCATCTTCGCCTGAGCGAACGCTCCGAAGCCGACCGCATCCGCCTCACCGATCCCTTGCCCGGCGAATTTCAGTTCATCGGCTACTCCTTCACCCGGACGACCGCAACGAACATCACCCCGGTCAATGAAGTCCTGCAGGGGCAGGTCATTGGCCGCCTGTTCGGACGCAACTCCACCGAAACCGTGGATCGCACCGCCTTCTACACCGAACAGCGCTTCGTGCCCCTCTTCGTGTACCGGCCCTCCATCCTCGACGGCTACGCGACCTTCCGCGGCCTCTTCAAAATTGATTACACCTGGGGCGATCAGGCCTACGGCATCGGCAACAACCGTGGTGGCGCCATCAGCGGCGGACAGATTAACCTGCAAACGCTCATGGCCAACGTCGATCTGCGTCCGCCGGGAAGCTGGTGGAACATGGTCGTAGGTCTGCAGCGGATTTTCGACAGTCCGTACGATCCGAACATCAATCCCCTCGACCTTTTTCAGCGGACCGGCTACAAGCTTTCGTTCTGGGGTACGCAGGCGGTCGGGGTGAGCTGGTTTGCGCGCCCGCATCAGGCGATTCACGCGCGCCTCGGCTTCTTTCAGCTCTGGGAAAATCAGATCTCCCGCGACGACGATGTCTTTATTCTGATGGGCGACCTGATGACGCGCCCGCATCCGAAGCTGGAGCTGGGCTTCAATGCCTGGTACCTGCGCGATACGGCCCGCGGCGCCGGCGGCATTTCCGTGCTGGGTCAGGGCTTCACAAGCGCGCTGGCCGAATACAACGGTGCGCCGCGACTCAACTTTCAGGGTGCGCCGACCCAAAACTACAAAGCCGACATCGTCTGGTTGGGAACCAACGCAAGCTGGAACCGCAACTTCGTACATGGTCCGCTGGCCCTCGACGCCTTCGCCATCGCCAATCTGGGCCGCATTTCGCCCGTAGCCGACGGTTTCGATGATGTGGACGTGCTCGGCGCAAGCTTCAACGCCGCAGTGCACTACCGCTACGGCATGACCAACAACGACCGCGTCTGGATCGAAGCCCTCTACACCACCGGTGACGAAGACGGTGCTGCCGACGGCACCTTCAACGGCGTCGTGACCGGCAATGTCTGGGGCTCGCCCGTCGGCATTTACAGCTCGCACCGGGCCCTGCTGCTTTTCCCTGATCCGCAGGTCGTGAACCGCTACTACAGCATGGTGCACGACATCTCCAACATGGGCCTCGGCGTCGCAGGCGGCTCCCTCAACGTGATGCGCGATCTCATTCCCAACCGCTTCAGCGCCAAAGCAGGCACGGCCATTGCCTTCAGCAACCACACCCTGCCCGGCGGCGGACACCACATCGGCACCGAAATCAACGGCGAGCTGAAATACAACCTGCGCGTGTTCCTCACCGCGGGCCTCAGCGCGGCCTACGTGTTCACCGGCGACTTCTACGACGCCCCACGCGCCACAAGCCGCACCGATTTCACCCCGGATAATCCCTGGGTCGTGTTCTTATCGCTCACCTGGCTGATGTTCTAACCTCAAAATTATCAAGCACTATGAAATGGTATTTAATTCTGATCACCGCCGCCCTGCTCGTGCTAACCTCCTGCGCGGGGGTACGGTACGCGGATAAGCCGGCCCTTGAGTTTCAGGACATCGACTACGGCTTCGCGGTCAACTTCTCGCAGGGTACGCCCCAAATCGCCTACATTGATGAAGGCGCCGGCGACAAAACCCTCTTGCTCGTGCACGGTCTTGCCAGCAACGCGGGCTTCTGGCGCTACAACATCGCGGCTCTCAGCGAACATCACCGCGTCATCGCCGTGGACCTGCCCGGCTACGGAAAATCCGAAAAAGGCGGCTTCCCCTACGGCATGGCCTTCTGGGCTGAAACCCTGGCCGATTTCATTGATGAGCTCGGTCTTGAAAACGTCGTCTATGTCGGGCACTCCATGGGCGGTCAGATCGGCATGACGCTTGCCATCAACCATCCCGAAGCCATCAGCGAACTCGTGCTGGCCGCACCTGCGGGCGTCGAAAGCTTCTCGCCGGGTTCCGGCGACTGGCTCCGCAGCGTGTTCACCATGGAAGGGGTCAAACGCACCCCTGAGCCGCAGATCCGCGAAAACCTCTCCATCAACTTCTACCGCTGGGACAACGCCTGGGAGTGGATGGTCGAAGAGCGCGTGCGCATGGCCAAAGCCGCCGACATGGACGAATTTGCCTACACCGTCGTGCAGTCCATAAGCGCCATGCTCGATGAGCCCACGACCCACCGCCTGCATCAGGTCAGCCACCCGACCCTCATCGTGTACGGCCGCTACGACGGCCTCATCCCCAACCGCTTCCTCAACCCCGGCTTCCCCGCCGCGGTCTTCGCCCTCGCACACGAGCAAATCCCCGACAGCCGCCTCGTAGAAATCAACAACGCCGGCCACATGCTCATGATCGAAAAACCAGCCGAATTCAACGCCGCCGTACTCGAATTCACCCGCCGGTAACAGGCACAGCGACGTACCGAAACCCAAAAAAAATCCCCCGCCATCACCTGACGGGGGATTTTTTTTGCGCAGGGACAAAAGCTGTTCAGGCAACCGTCCCCGTACATCTGGCAGCCTGCGTAGTACAGCATTAATTTTTTTTGGGTAAAATCCCGTGAACATCAAGGTCTTTCGGGACAGGTCCAACCCCCCAAATCAACGGCAAATGCGTTGCTTTTTGGGCTCAGATGTAAGCACCCTCATTTTGCGCGCAATTCGGCAATCTGTTTTTTTGAACAGGATGATGATTGTTAATCAACACCTAAACCCCAATGGTGCCCTGTAACCAACTCCGAAGGAGTTACATGTTTATAGCAAAAGCATACCCCCCCCGATAAATACCCGCGCGCGCCGCAGGCGCGCCCGCGATGTCGGGCGTACAGCCCGTAACAGACCAGCAACACCCCTGCCGGTAGAGACGCAATGCATTGCGTCTCTACCATGCGGGCAACACACCCCAAATGTCCAATTACCAAATCGCTAATTGTGCCATCCCAATTTTTTGAATAGGATTTACAGAATAAACAAGATGAAATGCATGCCAACCGGATTTCATAACGGTCCCTATCCCCAATACCAACGACCAGCAGCGTAGCCGTGCTTTCTTCATAGAAATCGCATTTCGTCCGTCCCCCGGACCCCCGCGCGCGCCGCAGGCGCGCCCGCGGGGCCAGGCGTATAGCCCGTGGCAAACCCGTGTATGTTGCCCCCGTGTCCCCGACCCGGCGCTCCGTGCTATTAGAAAACATCGGCACACTGATATTGTGGAGGGCGAGCGTTTTTCTACCCACATGCTGCCCCTACAGGGAGGGTTTGTGCGGGAAACGGCACATTAACCCAGGCAGATGCTTTGCGCGTTGCATTTGGATAATCTGTTTGTTTGAACAGGATTCATAAGATGAACAAGATGGCATTTGATTTCAAAGCTTGAATTCAAATATGCCCCGTAACCAACTCCGAAGCAGTTACATGTTTATAGCAATCTGTAATTACGCAATTAAAATGTGCACCTTCACGATAAACCGCTGAATTAGTCATACATCCAGCAAAAAAATAATAGCCGTTAAGCTATTATTTTGTTTTGTAGGACTTTACATTGTGAAATATTTTTTCATGCCCATATTTGAATCTGTTTATATTAACTGCGTTTTGGTGAAAAGCACTCGAAACAGAATTAACCCTATCTTTAACGCAGAATATGAACATGAGAAAAAGTATAACTATTGCAATTTTTGCATTTTTTGTTTTCGTTACACTTGGATGCGAAGGCGATCAAGGTCCGGTTGGACCACAAGGCGACCAAGGGCCGGCTGGCTCCGTTAACATCATAACACAGTCAAATGTACTGTCTTTAAACAATTTAATTGTTGAGGATAACGACTTTGTTTATTGGACTTTCCCTTGGGCCGCTTTGACGAGTGATATTTACGAAAACGGTATCGTCTTGGCTTTTGTCCGAGATGTTGAAGGTTCGGAATGGGTACCTCTACCACTTCCGATTGGTACAACAACAATGTCGTACGGTTTTAGAACTGGCGAATATGAAGTTGCTGTTTTTGGTGAAGATGCAGATACTTTGGTTTTAGTTATGATCGGTGCAACAGTACGGGCAGTTGCAATTCCCCCATCGCAAGTAAGCTCACGTATAGATCATAATGACTATGATGCTTTAGTTGAATATTATCAGCTAAATGATGTATTAGGTTTCGAGTAATTATTTGATTAGTGCTATAAAAAGCCGTGTTTCGTGAGAAGCACGGCTTTTTATTTTTACAGAAATAACCAAAAACCTAATTATGATAAATACCAATTAAGTTTAACAAGTAAGTTATCTATGAAATGTTTTCATTCATATCTATGTCTGTTTTGGAAAGTAAACCACATTTATTATCAACTTTAAAGTCATTTAAGGCTACAAACATCGGACATCCATACAGTGAGACACCTATGTACCAATTCCGCTGCAACTTCCACGAATAACCGAAATGTCGCAATACCGTCGGAGACCCCGCTTTGCGCGCCTATTTCGGTAATCTGTTTGTTTGAACAGGATTTCTAAAATTTACAGAATAAACAAGATGAAATGCATGCCATACGGATTTCCTAACGGCCCTTATCCCTAATACCAGCGACCAGCGGCGTAGCCGTGCTTTCTTCATAGAAATTGCATTTCGTCCGTCCCTCCGGACCCCCGCGCGCGCCGCAGGCGCGCCTGCGGGGTCGGGCGTACAGCCCGTGGCAAACCCGCACATGTTGCCCCCCCCGTGTCCCCGCCCCGGCGCTTCATGCAATTTGAAAAAATCGGCATGCACATGGCGTACCTACGGCACGCTGATATTGTGGGGCGACCTTTTTTTCTACCCACATGCTGCCCCTACAGGGCAGGGTGAAAATTAATACCTGCGCCGGTAGACACGCAAAATTTTGCGTCTATACAATGCGTTCACACAGCTCATTTGCAATCGCCAATTCTGAAATCCGGCCTTATCCACAAAAAACACGTGCCCACATAGCGTACCGGGCGTATTCCAGCGCAGGAGATCCCTCACATGCAGCCCCAAGTGGTTTCGTGATTGCACTTGATCCCGTGGCTTCGAACCGCTCCTGCCAAATGAGAAGCGTTCGGGATGACCCGGGGCGGGGATTATAATCTTTTTGTTCATTCCCGCTAACCCAAATATAAACAACGGGTCATCCCGAACGTCGGGACCTGTCAGGGAGAAAACCGGAGTCTCAAAAAGCTGCATCAACCCGTAACTGTTCGAAGCCTCATGTGAGGGATCTCCCTAGTCGGACATGCCCGGTAGCTAAAATCGGATAGCTAAAAATGCCCCTGTGCTAAATCCGTGTGCCAACATCCGGGCATTTTCCAGCGGAGGAGATCCCTCATATGCAGCCCCAAGTGGTTTCGTGAATGCACCGAATCCCGTGGCTTCGAACCGCTCCTGCCAAATGAGAAGCGTTCGGGATGACCGATTCGGAGTTTCGGGTTTGAAGTTTTGGTTTGGAAATGTAACCGCCTGTACCGTTGGGGATTAAACAAAAAAACTCGCGCTAAGGAAGCAGAAAGTGGGTTTATAAGGTTAAAATAAACTGCCTTAATAGGATGTAAGAGTAATGTATTTCTAAGTTTAAAGGCTTAAGAAATTAAATTTTAATAAAAATTGCTCATTATTATTATTATTATTATTTAGGAGTCCTAGCCATAATTGATGGTTTTGGGCTTTCAATAAAAAACCATTAACTAATTTTGTAATTAATCATGAAAAAAATATATTTAATTTTAATACTAATTGCGGTTACAGGTTTAAATGCTTGTACCAAAGACTCCTTGTCAGGCAATGAACAAATTATACTTTCGTAACAAGAAAGTGCCATGATAGTTAGTTCAGTAGAGTTTCAACAATTTTTTAGTTTAAATCAGCTATTCCATGAAAAAATAATGGAAGTAATGAATAAAGACATTGCAATTGAGGAACTTGTTGAGGTTAGTTTATTATCATTAAATGAAGATGATAATACCGCGTTTTTTGAAATTGTTTTTGGTTCTTATCAAAACGGTAACAATTTTATTAAAAAAATAGAAAAATCCCGTGATATACTTTTTGAAGCATATCCAATTTTGGGGAATATTGAAACTTCAAACCGAACCACTTTTAACGAAGGAGATTTGCAAAATTATTTTACAAATTTATCAACTGGTTTGTCCGACACAGGAGGCTGTTGGGCCCTTCAGGAAGATGATTCGGGTGACGGACCACTTTGTGGTTCAAATTGGCAGATTGTCAAATTAGCAATTTGTGCAGCGGGTTGCAGTTTTACTGGTCCCGGAGTTCCAATCTGCGGTTGGGCGTGCTGGTGCATGTTATGTCCTGAAAATTCAGGATTAGCAGACGCAATATGTTAAACAAAATCAAAATAAAATTATGGAATATGTTGTCTTTATAGGATTCATTTTAATTATGATTTCCGGTCATGTTTTTAAAAATAAATTATCACTAAAATCGCAATTTTTGATAAGCCTGATAACTGGTATTTTGTTAATTATCTGGTTCTTTACAATGAACGAAGGAGTACTTTTCTATCAGCTTCTCATTACCGCTGCTGTAATTTGTAATTTAGTTTGGCAAATATATAGATTACGGAAGAATCCACCTGTTTCAGAATCTTCTGTCTCATGATGCTACGAAACGATTTTGGGTGAACTCCGTAATGTCGTTCAGCCCGTTTCCCTTGTTATTTACGTGGTTATGAAACAGGTTTTTGAGCTGTAATTTGTAAATTCAATAGGTCTCCTTGCCTTAGGGTTTCTGGTATTGTCGTTATTACCAAGCCTGGGCAAGGGGACTTTTTTTTGCTACCCCGGACACACTTTTTAGGGTATTATCCGGTTCCCCCCCCCCCCAAAAAAAGCAGGGGATAAGGCGTAGGTTTGGGATTGTAGTGCTGGCACGAAAGACCGTGATGTGCACGGGGTTTCCCCCCAAAAAAAACGAAGTCAGTACTTGCTGTGAAGTTTGGCTGAGGTTGACCTTTTAGCTGTACTTGTTTACTATCCTGTTTTGATCCCGCTATAAAACTATTTATGCACCACCATTTTTCAGGGCCGCATTATACCGTTACCAACAGCAAAACCCTGACCGGGAAAATGCCGGTGCTGTTTGTGCACGGTAATACGAGCACTTCCGCGTGGTGGCAGCCCCTGATGCAGTGTTTCGATTCGGAGCGCTATTTTTGCATCGCGCCCGATCTGAATGGTTTTGGCCGCACGCATTTTCGCGCAATTGACGCCCGGACCGGCGTCCGTGATTGGGCGCGGGATGTGGTGGATTTACTCGACCGGCTCGGGATTTCAAAGGTGCACGTGGTTTGCAGCTCACTCGGGGGTGTGGTGGGCTGGGAGTTGCTGGCCCGGCACGGAAACCGGTTGCTGGGTTTGGTGCAGATTGCGCCGGGTTCGCCGTACGGGTTCGGCGGCACACACGGGTCAGAAGGCAGGCCGAATTTCCCGGATTTTGCAGGTTCGGGCGCGGGCATGAGCAATCCGGCGCTGATTGCGCGCATTCGAGCGGGCGACTGCAGCAAACAGCCGCCTATGGTGACATCCCCCGCGTGGGTGCTCCAACACTACGTGCTCCGGAACCGGATTGAGCTGGATGAAGATCATCCGCTGCTGGATGGGATGTTCGCGCTCCGGCCCGGGGATGACGGCTTTCCGGGGGATGTGCAGGAGAGCCCGAACTGGCCGGGATATGCGCCCGGCGATCGCGGGATTGTGAACAGCATATCCCCGAAACATCTGGCGGGGCTGGCGGAAGCGGTTGTGCAGGCGCCGGACGTTGTACCCTTGCTGTGGCTGCGCGGCAGCGAGGACGGTATTGTCAGTGACCGCTCCGGATCGGATCCGGCGGTGCTCGGGGCAGCGGGTCTGATTCCCGGATTTCCGGGGGAGAATGCCGTGCCGCCGCAGCCCATGCTTGCGCAGACGCGTTATGTGCTGGATGCGAGGGCGGCAGCAAGCGGCGGGGCGCCTTATCAGGAGAGGGTGCTTGACGGGCTGGGGCACTGCCCGTATCTCGAAGATCCGCGGTGGGTTTATGCGGAAATCAGCCGCTGGTTTGATGACATCAGGGCATAAAAAAGCCGCTTCGTTTCAAAGAAGCGGCCTTAAATGTTTATTTAGGGTTTCGTAGCGTGGGGCGGAATTGAACCGCCGACCTCCGGGTTATGAATCCGACGCTCTAACCACCTGAGCTACCACGCCATAAATTTTGCAGATTCCAAATATAGGGAAAAAAGGAAGGGAATGCCACATCAGAAATGGTTTTTTTGCAAAGGGATGTGCCGGCTTTTGGGTCTCATATAAAAGGAAGGCGCGGGGGAAGCGGTTCTGCTATTTAGGGGTAAAAAATGCTATCTTTGCAGGCTGATTCTTTTATTAACCGACCGGACTTGTTTCCGGTTAATGTAAACCCAAAACTGATTTTATGGCCAAGAACATCACGCCGCGCAGCAAAGACTATTCACAGTGGTATCAGGATATTGTTAAAGAAGCGAGCCTGGCCGAGCACTCCCCGGTGCGCGGTTCAATGGTAATCAAGCCGACCGGCTATGCGCTTTGGGAGAATATGCGCGATGCGCTCGACAAAATGTTCAAGGATACCGGCCATGAAAACGCCTATTTTCCGCTGTTTATACCGAAGTCGTTTCTTTCGAAGGAAGCGAATCATGTGGAAGGCTTTGCCAAGGAATGCGCGGTTGTGACGCACAGCCGTCTTGTAAGCACCGAGGACGGTGTTGATGTGGACCCCGACTCAAAGCTTGAAGAAGAGCTGATTGTACGTCCGACTTCTGAGACCATCATCTGGGATACCTACCGCGGCTGGATTCAGTCCTACCGGGATTTGCCTATTCTGGTGAATCAGTGGGCGAACGTGGTCCGCTGGGAAATGCGCACCCGCCTGTTTCTGCGTACCATGGAGTTTCTGTGGCAGGAAGGGCATACGGCACATGCGACCGAAGGAGAAGCCGTAGCCGAAACCAAACAGATGCTCGAGGTCTATCGAACCTTCGCAGAAGAGTTCATGGCGATGCCGGTCATTACCGGCGTAAAAACCGAAAGCGAGCGTTTCGCGGGTGCGGTCGAGACCTATTGTATCGAAGCCCTGATGCAGGACGGCAAAGCCCTTCAGGCCGGAACCTCGCATTTCCTGGGGCAGAACTTTGCGAAGGCTTTTGACTGCACCTTTCAGGACCGTGACGGCAAGCTGAAGCACGTCTGGGCGACAAGCTGGGGCGTCTCCACGCGTTTGATTGGCGGGCTTATCATGACGCACTCCGACGACGACGGCCTCATCATCCCCCCGCGCATTGCACCCTGGCAGGTGGTAATTGTGCCGATCTACCGAAAGGATGACGAGCGCGAAGCCGTAGTCGCCTATGCTGAGGAGCTTAAAAATGAACTCAAGCTGGCCGGCATTCGCGTGAAGGTTGATGCCCGGGATCAGTACAAGCCCGGCTGGAAATTTGCGCAGCACGAAGCAGAGGGCGTGCCCGTGCGCCTTGCCGTTGGTCCCCGCGATGTGGAGAACCAAAAAGCTGAATGTGTCCGCCGCGATACCCGCGAAAAACAGCTGCTCGAACGCAGCGCAGTCGTGACCTCGGTGAGCGCACTGCTCGAAATCATGCAGCAGGAGCTCCTCAGCGCTGCACGCGAACGCATGCAGGCCAACACGCATGAAGCCGACAGCTACGACGCCTTCAAAACGATTCTTGACGAAAAAGGCGGCTTCATTTACGCGCACTGGGACGGCACTGCCGAAACCGAGGCCCGTATCAAGGAAGAAACCAAAGCGACGATTCGCTGCATCCCGCTCAGCGGCGACAAAACCCCGGGCAACTGCATGGTCACGGGCAAGCCTTCGGCGCAGAAGGTGTTGTTCGCGCGCGCGTATTGATGGGGTGTTTATTTATCACCCCGTTTTTTTACCGGAATGTGTATTATAACCGATAAATGTATCTTTTTTTGGTTATTACAAGTACCCTTCTTGACGATTAACAAAAGCTATGAATTCATAAGTGTAGCTCTTCGGTTATTTTCGTTCAAAAATCAATCAGGAACCAGCAAAAAGCATTTACATAGATAAATTTTAAGCATTCTAATTCCTGGCATAAATGAGAATAGACAAAGTCAAAATAGTCAACTTCAAAGGTTTTACAGACGAAACGTTTGAATTAAACCCAAGATTTACGGTCTTTATAGGAGATAATGCAAAGGGTAAGACTACTGTTTTGGACGCGCTTGCAATTTGTGCCGGAAGCTTTCTGCGGGGCATAGATGTTGCTAAACATGAAGCACGGGGAATAAATAAAAGAGAGGTAAGGGTAAAAACGATTGAAGGGCAGCCAAGACCACAGCTTCCGGCAGAAATAGAATGTATTGGGGAAGTAAATGGTATTTATCTGGAAGAAGGATGGAAAAGGACGGTTGACAAACTGAGTCAGAAAACCACAACAACCTATGTAAATGCTAAAAATATTGAGTCTCTGGCTACGGAGATGTTGCAGGAAAGCCGAAAGAACGGGGGCGTTACATTTCCTGTAATTGCATATCATGGTACCGGACGTTTGTGGGCTGAACACGAAGAAAAGAAAGCTGTTTACAAAAAACAGGGGGAAGGTGTAGCGCTTGCCTATACAAGATGCCTTTCTCCGAAATCATCAAGCAAAGAGTTTCTTTCGTGGTACAAAACCTACGAAGACGAAATCAGGAAATTTGGCTCTCCGAAAGAGAAAAGCCTGCTTGAAAGCTTTAAAAAAGCCATTATTTCAATGATTCCCGATGACCATTGGACTGACATGTCCTATAGCTTTAAAGACGAAGATTTAGTCGGCATTTTCAGGAAAGGTGACCATCCGGAGAGGTTGTTATTTAGTCAGTTGAGTGATGGATATCGAAATTTAATCGGTATGGTTGCAGATATCGCTTATCGCTGTATTAAGTTGAATCCTCATTTAGGCGATGATGCTGTAAGCCATACACCCGGTCTTGTTTTAATTGACGAGCTTGACCTTCACCTGCATCCCAACTGGCAAAAAAGAATCGTGTCAGATCTGAAAAAGGTGTTTAAAAACATTCAGTTTGTCGCTACAACGCATTCACCTTTTATTGTTCAAAGTTTGAAGGCAGACGAACTTATTAATCTCGACGAAGTAAAAGGCCTTGATCATGATCCTGATAAGTATAGTGTAGAAGAGATCTCAGAAAATGAAATGGGTGTTCTAAATGTGAAAAGAAGTATCCATTTTTCCGAAATGCAAATGAGAGCTAAGGAATATTTTGATTTAGTAAAAGACAAAGCGTCTCCGGATGAAATAGCAAAAGCAAAGAGGCTGTTGGATAGTCTCAGGGTCAAGTATAGCAAAGACCCGGCTTATGTAGCCCTGTTAGAGTCAGAATTGCCCAAACAATAGCTGCGATGAGACCTGTTGTAAAGTCAGTGAAAGATAAAACATCCGGTCATTATCGGCCTTGGCGAAAAGCGAAAATCGATCTTGTTAACGAAATCGGTTCTTTTTGTTCGTACTGTGAGAAACAAATAGACCGATCTTCTCTTCACATTGAGCACATAAAAGGTCAAAAGGTGAGAAACAAGGAAGGCGGTCTAATCTATGATGATCTTAAATTTGATTGGAATAATTTTTTATTGGCATGCAGCAATTGTAATAGCATTAAGTCCAACAAAGATATTGCTCTGACAAACCCATATTTGCCTCACCAAAATAACTTACTACACTTCATCGAAATTACAGCAGCTGGTACAGTCGGGATAAAGGCTAATGTGACCGAATCAGATTTAATTAAAACTAAAGCTTTTATTGATTTAGTGGGCTTGGACAGACACCCTGGACATCCGCATTACGCTGAATTTGGTGATGACAGATGGGAAAGCAGGTTAGCGACAATAGATATTGCTAACAGGCAATTGAAGAAGTACAAGGCAACACCCCGGGAAACAGATCTTGAGAACATCGTGAATTTAGCTAAAGGCTGGGGTTTCTTTTCCGTTTGGTATTATCAGTTTTACAGCCATCCGGAAGTGCTTGATGCGCTCATAAATGGCATTGCTACTGAAGCTAAACACATAATTCCATTCAAAGGAACGCATGCTGGTTCATTTGAAGCGCCATCCTTTAATACAATTGAGCGCAATCCTTCAACACAACAGAGATGAAAGACCGTTTTGATTTTTTTTAATGTTTGAACAGCCACCCCCCGCTTTGCACGCAAACCACCACACCTTAGCCCAATGGATTTCAACGGTGTTTAATCCGCTGATGCTCGTATTGCCGCTGTTTTGGCTGCTGGGGCGTGCCGGGCATGATCCGGGTACTGCCCAAAAGCTGCTGGTGATAGCGGTCGTTTTCTTTGCGTTGCTCCCTTTTGGAGTACTGCTGATTTTCCTGAAATCCAAACGCATTGAATCCCTTGAAATCCGGAATCGGAGCCGAAGGCACATTCCGTTTCTGGTTGGGATAGTGCTCAATATTGCGGGCTTTGCGTTGCTGATGTGGGCTGATGGTCCTTTCGGTCTCATCCAAAATGCGGCTTTTGCCCTGCTTTGGAGTAGTATTGTGGCCTCCTTCATCACCCTTTGGTGGAAAATAAGCATACACTGCACGGCCATCGCAATCGCTTCGGGCTATGCGGTTTGGGCGGGGGTACAGCTGTTTGATCCTGCTGTCTCAGTCCTGATCGGAATCCTGTGCCTGCTGATTAGTGGCAGTGTCGTTTGGGCGCGCATCACCCTAAAAGCGCACACGCCTGCGCAAACCGCTGCCGGACTCCTTTTCGGGATTTTGGTTGCAGCAATTTCTCTCGCATTTTATCCTGTCTGAAACCATCCATACCAATTCAAATTCTGCATGATACCTCCCGGCTTTGAAAACCGGCTTTTTACCGCAGCACAATCGCGCGATATTGACCGCCGCACGATTGAAGAACTCGGTATACCCGGCTTCACGCTCATGGAAGTTGCGGCGCAGCGGGCCGCGGACCACATCTTTGAGATGCAGCCCGGCCCAGTGCGTGTCCTGAGTTTTTGCGGCAAAGGCAATAATGCGGGTGATGCCCTTGCGGTTTCCCGCCTGCTGCTGATGAAGGGGTTTTCGGTTGATGTCTGTCTTGCCCTGGGCAAAACGGGGATGTCGGCAGACGCCGCTGCAAATCTTCGCATACTCGAAAAAATGCTGGAGGCCGATCCCGAACTTCCGCTGCGCTTTTTTGAGGGAGTCCTGCCTGGCCGCGTGTACTGCACGGTCATTGACGGCCTTTTCGGCACAGGTTTGCAGCGGGACGTGACGGGACCGCTCGCGGAGATGATAGCGGAAATCAACCGCTGGCAGGCGCGGGTTTTTGCGATGGATATCCCAAGCGGACTTCATGCGGATTCCGGTGCGGTGATGGGTACCGCACTGCAGGCCCATACGACCCTGATGTTTGGTACCGCGAAAGCCGGCTGTTATCTCGGCAGAGGGGCAGCGCTGAGTGGAAAGCGCGTGCTTTGTCCGCTGCCGTTTCCGGCACATTTGCTGCGGGAGGCCGAAGGTGCGGTACTTCGAAGTCTTTCGCCCGGGGGTAAGCCGCAGCTTGAAAACAAGCTAAGGAAGCTCCGCGAGGGGCGCGAAGTCCGCCATAAATATCAGAACGGCAATGTGTATGTGCTGGGCGGTTCGCCGGGTCTGACCGGCGCCGTGATTCTGACCGCAAAAGCTGCGTGGAGTACGGGCTGCGGCTCGGTGCAGGTGTTCACGACACCGGAAGTCTCCCCCGCTTATGATGCGCATTTTGTGGATATCACCCGAAAAATGATTCCCGGTGACGGTAGCGGGCTGTTTAAAGCGGATGCCGTTCGTGCTGTAGCCGAGGTCATCGCAGCCCGGCCCGGAGTATTGGTTCTGGGACCCGGCCTTGGCACCCATCCTGAAACCGCGGCGGCGGTACGGCAGCTCCTGCGATTGGTAAAGGCACCCGTAGTACTCGACGCTGACGGCGTCCGCGCGCTGAGCGGTCATACGGAGAAGCTTCCCGATGACCTGCGCTTAATCGTTACCCCGCACCCCGGCGAGCAGGAGCAGCTACTTGGGTTCAGCATAGCTCAGCCGGAGCAGCTTGCGCAGGCGCTGAATCATTTCCCCTGCCGCGACAACATGGTTTTTCTGGCAAAGGGAAGTCCGGCACTCCTCGCAACCCGGAATGAATGCCGCATTACAACTTATGATACCCGCATTTTTTCGAGAACCGGTTTCGGAGATGTCCTTGCCGGGCTTATGGCCGGTATGCTCTCGCGTCTTCCGGATAGCACGGTAACAGCGGAAAGCATGCTGGATGTGAGTGCACTCGCCATGCTGGAGAGCTACGCTCGGGCAACCTGTCAGCATGAGTCGGCGGTTTCGCCTTCAGCGCCGGAAGCAGGAGGGATGTTTTGAATCCGCATAGCCTTCTTACCAAAATCTCACCGGTTTTGCCCTTGCTACTGATCGGGTGGATGATTCTGGCTTTATACCTGACACTCTTCCCCGGAGATATGCTGGTCACCGCAGCGCGTTGGGGAGACCCAAAGTTAGGGCACATCATCTTGTTTGGTGGCTGGACCTTTTTGTTTGGCCTTACGATGATTGTTTTCTTCAAGCGTCCCTTTTTTCCGCTATATGCGATGCTCATTATAGGCATTCTGTTCGGCGCTACGGTCGAAATGATGCAGGCGCTGATGCCCTATGGCCGTACCGGAAGCCTTGCTGATATCGGGTATAATACCATTGGGGTCTCACTTGCGGGCCTGTTGCTGTGGCTGTACCGCCGGCTGTATATCGAACTTCCCAAGGCCGCTAAACTCACAAAAAACAAAAGTAACGGGTAAGGTTGATCGGGCCGCTGCATTACTAATCCTTTAATCGCATTCGGATAATGCTGTTTAATAAGGGTTTACCGATACAAGAAATCAGCTGAAATATTAGCGCTTAATTTGTGTTTTGATAAATATACACTATATTTATCCACGCTTACTCAACTAACTCTATTGATTAATCATGGGTCCTAAGAAAAAACCGGAAAAAGATTTACGGAAAGACTATCAGATTACGCTGCAAAGCAGTCTTGTGATAGCGCTTCTCGTAGCCGTTGGGCTTTTTAAGTTCAACATGGATTTCGGTGGCGAGTTCGTAATCGAGCAAATTGAACGTATCGAACTCGAAATCGAAGATATTGTACAGACCGAAATCATCGAGGTGCCACCACCACCACCGCGTCCTCCCGTACCTATTGAAGTACCGGATGACGCCATCATCGATGATGATCTTCTCGACATGGATGCCTTCCTCGATATGGATGCAGGCTTCGATGCTCCGCCACCACCTCCGCCACCAGACGATGATTTCGAAGACGAAGTTTTTGTCGTCGTTGAAAACATGCCTGAAATGGTAGGCGGTCAGGCAGCACTTTATGACGCCCTCCGCTATCCGGATATGGCCCGTCGTGCAGGTATTGAAGGTCGTGTGATCATTCAGTTCATCGTGGATGAGCAAGGCCGTGTACAGAATCCACAGGTTGTAAGAAGTGCAGGTGCCGGTGGTCTTGATGAAGCCGCAGTTGCTGCGATTTCGCAAATGCGTTTCACCCCAGGCATGCAGCGCGGACGCCCCGTTCGCGTTCAGATGACGCAGCCTGTAATTTTCCGTCTGCAGTAATTCCATCAGACTTTAAATTAAAAAAGCTGTTTCCGACTTTTCGGAGACAGCTTTTTTTATGTCCGGTATTTTGGGGTAGTACGTTGCCCGGGGGCTTGTTCACAGCCTTTCATAGCCCGCATTATTTACCAATAGAATTTCTCTTCGCGGGAATCATTTCGCTCGGCGAGCAGCCTTTGTATCACACTTAAATTTGAGTAATCGCAGCTTTTCACCAGGCTAATTTATACTATCATTCAGGTAATCAAATCCTTTTCAATGCCAAAAATGCGGGATAGCATGGAGAATCCTGATCTGAAGATAAGCGGCCGCGCAAATTTCGTCGTCAAATCTGCCTGAACCGACCCCGACGGCCAGAAGCGCTATCCGTACCCAAAAAAGCAACGCATTTGCCGTAGGTTTGGGATGCATAACCTGCCGCGAAAGACCGTGATGTTCACTGAGTTTCCCCCAAAAAATAAAAAAACCAGGCCCGGCTGTAAAGCTCGTCGTCCGGCAGGGTGGCAGGAATAAGACCTGCGTAGTACGGTTCTGATCTGGGTTAATGCTGTTGCGTTCGGGTATGCTGATACCAGGATTTGAAGCGCAGCAGGATATCTTTCAGGTTATCGAAGCCGGCGATTTCGAGCGCGCGGTCGGTTTCGATCCAGCACACCTTGGTGATCCCTTCTTCGGTCTGCGGGGTGAATTTCCGGGCGTCGGTCTGCATGGCGTACCACCAGGTGGTTTTGGCAAAATCGCCCCATTTATCCGTGTAGCTGTGATAGGTTGTGCCGAGTTCGGTTACGATTTCAGGCAGCGGACAGCCGGTTTCTTCCGCTACTTCGCGTATGGCGCACTCGGGAATGCTTTCGCCTGCGTCAAGTTTCCCTTTTGGGAGATCCCAGAAGCCGTTGCGGTAAATCATGAGCACCTGTGGCTCACCGGCGATTTCTTTGAACAATACGCCGCCTGCCGCGGTGACGGGTTTATAATCGGTTTCAGACATTGCCGGCAGTCCCGTTGGCGGATTCCGGTTCAGCGTCGTCCTTTTTTTGTTGCGCTTCCTGCCGAAGCAGCTCCTGCAGTTTGCCGTTGACTTTGCTGTACAGGCTTTCCAGATAGGCAGCGGTGTCTTCGTTCAGGTTGCCGGCGGTGTAGCTGCGCAGCATGTTGATGGTGTCTGTGGCAAAGCGGGCCGCTTTTAGGTCCACTTCTTTCTGATTGTGAACAGGGTTGGGGATCTCCCCCAGATTCATCAAAGCGATTTTTTCGTATTGCTGCAGCAGCATCATAAAGAGCAGCATTTGTTTTTTTTCTTCCGGCAGTTCTTTTAAAGGGAGTTCCATACAGCTTTGAAGCGTAATTTTGTATTTTAGCGGGCTTATCAGGGCTGCCCGGAGACGGGTGCTTCAGGCAGCGTTCGTGTTTAACATTACTTCTTAATATACCGTTTTTCACCCAAGCATTGCCCGAAAGCTGAAAGCGGTCTAATCCATTTTGTTTATTTATGATAACCATCAAGCCTTTTCGCGCCTGGAGACCCGAACCCGCACGTGCACCGCAGGTCGCCTGCGTGCCTTATGATGTGATCAGCACGAGCGAAGCACGCGAGCTTGCCGAAGGCCTGCCCGAAAGTTTTCTGCACGTCATCCGCCCCGAGATTAATTTCCCCGAAGGCACTGATGAGCATTCGGATGAAGTGTACGCGGCCGGTGCCGAAAAACTTAAAGAGATGTGCAGCAGCGGCTTGCTGGTGCAGGAAGAAGCCCCCGCGTTGTATGTTTACCGGCTTGTTTGGAAAGGCCGTGCCCAAACCGGTCTGTTTACCTGCGTGAGCGTTACTGACTACGACAACGATCTCATCCTGAAGCATGAACTTACCCGCCCCGACAAGGAAGACGACCGCACCCGGCACATTCGTGAGCAGGAAGCCCATGCCGAGCCGGTTATGCTCACCTGCGGCGAAACCGACGAAATCACGCGCTTGCTGTCCGAAGCACAAACAGACAGCCCGCTTTTCGATTTCACGGCCCCCGACGGCGTGCAGCACACCATCTGGAAACAGCCGGCGGAAGGTCCGCTGAAAGACGCTTTTTCCGGCCTGAATGCGCTGTATGTGGCAGACGGCCATCACCGCTGCAAGAGCGCTTCGCGGCTTGTGGAGCACAAGGTCGCAACAAACCCCGGACACACCGGCAACGAAGCCTACAATTTTTTCCCGGCCGTCATCTTTCCCAAAAATCAGATGGAAATTCTCGCATACAACCGCGTCATTCATCAGGCGGATGACGCGGCGTTTGCGCGCTTTAAGCAGGAACTGTCGTTGCAGCCTGTTACAGACCCGGTACCGCAGCAAAAGGGCACGGTTTGCGCATATTACGGCGGAAGCTGGTACAGCTTTAGGCTGCCGGTAGAAGCCAATGCCGGACCGGTTGGCGTGCTTGACGCCGCCCGGCTGCAGCAGTTTGTTTTTGAACCTTACTTTGGTATCGGCAACCCGCGAACCGACGCCAATATCTCATTCATCGGCGGCATTCGGGGCACAGCTGAACTCGAAAAACTGGTAGACAGCGGGAAGGCAGCTGTCGGCTTCAGCGTTTATCCCACAAGCATTCAGGAGCTGATGGACGTTTCAGACGCCGGCTTGCTTATGCCGCCTAAATCAACCTGGTTTGAGCCCAAGCTCCGGTCCGGCTTGCTGGTGCATCGTTTTTAATCCGAACGGTGTTAGACGCACAGCCGGCAGCATCAGAAAAAAATAATTACCCGGAATAAAGACGCCCTTTAAAATAGTTAAGTCACAAAACCCATCATCCAAAAATAGTATTTATTAGCTATGTCACGTGCACATAATTTCAGCGCAGGTCCCGCCGCCCTTCCCCTCGAAACCCTTCAGGAAGCACAGCAGGAGTTTCTGGATTTCGCTGGTTCAGGTTCATCCGTCATCGAGCTCAGTCACCGCGGAGCCGAGTATGTTGAAGTCGATCGTCAGGCCCGCGAGCGCCTGACCCGCATTCTGGGCCTGGGAGACGATTTCGAAGTCCTCTTTTTACAGGGCGGTGCGAGCCATCAGTTTATGATGGTGCCCTTCAACTTTTTGGGAACCTCACAGACCGCCGACTACATCAATACCGGAACCTGGTCCAAAAAAGCGATTAAAGAAGCCAAACTTTTCGGCCGCGTAAATGTAGCGTACAGCTCAGAAGAGCTCAATTTCAGCCGCGTGCCTGCCGACAGTGAACTCACGCTCACGGAAGGTGCCGAGTACGTTCATTTTACATCCAACAACACCATTTTCGGCACGCAGTTTCGCAAAGAGCCGGAAACCGCCGGTGTACCGCTGGTGTGCGACGCCTCCTCCGATTTCCTGAGCCGTCCGCTCGATGTAAACCGCTACGGCATCATCTATGCCGGCGCCCAAAAAAACGCCGGACCTGCGGGGCTTACCATCGTCATCATCCGCAAAGATTTCCTCCAAAAAGGGAAGAAAGACGGCATCCCGACCATCCTCAACTACAACACGCATCTCGGCACCATGTTCAACACGCCCCCCGTTTTTGGGGTGTACATGTTCAACAAAGTGCTTGCCTGGATCGAAAAAAATGGCGGACTCGCGCAGATGGAAAGCCGCAACGCGCACAAAGCACAGCTCCTGTACAATGAGATCGACGCCGATGATTTCTACAGCGGCACAACCGAGCCGGCCTCCCGCTCACACATGAATGTGACCTTCCGTCTTAAAGATGAAGAGCTGAACAAAGCTTTCCTGCAGGAAGCCGAAAAGCGTAACCTGAAGGGCCTCAAGGGCCATCGCAGCGTAGGCGGATTCCGCGCGAGCATCTACAACGCCTGCGAAACCGAAAGCGTGGAAGCCCTCGTCGCCTTCATGAAGGAATTCCGCCGCTAAGCCGGTCCGGATATTCCGCATCCCAAAAACAAAAAGCCCCGGGCACAGCACGCTGTCCGGGGCTTTTTTGCTGGTACGCAAGCTGCAAAACGAAGCCCCTGCGCCTGAGCCCCAATCCCGTGACAAATTTGAGCGGTCGTTTTTTTTGGGGAAAATTTCGTGAACATCAGGGGGTACGGGGTAGATTGAAAGATCCCAAACCTAAGATGGGTCCCTTGCTTTTTTTTGGTCCTGACCCGTAAATGACCGCCAGCCGTCGCATGGAAGTACATCTCATCTGACCATCCAAAACCCGCGCTATTTATTAACCCGCATGGTTCACACAGCATGCCTATGATTTTCCTGGCCGGCATCAACCTATGGGTATCATCAACAATAGGGCACTAAAAGCGGTAGGTGAAGCGGGCATAGAAGTCGGCAATCTGACGGCTTTGGTCAGAGGTTGAAGGCCGGTACAAATCCGTGCGGTACCGGATTCGCCATTCAAAATTCAGGGTATCGGACAGGATAAACCGGTGACGAAACTCGGCCATGGTTGTGTTCCCGCTGAAACTCGATGAAACCAGCCAATGCGGCTCGGTTTCCCCGTAAAGGACGCCGAACAGATGTCCGGGCAGCACTTCGTTGGCATAGGCGGAAACCTGCCAGCTCACGGCTGCCCCGGTAATGAAGCTGCGGTCATTGCGGATACCGGGTGTCACCGTTTCGATCCCGGGCGCGTTGGGCACGACACCCAGCTCAGTGCCGGCCCAAAACTCCCCGGACCGGGTTTGGACGGGCAGCCGAAGCATGGCCCGAGCTGTAACCGCCGTATAGTTTTGAAGCGAACCGTCTTCGGGAATCACATTTGATGTGTGTGAAATACTCAGCTCCCGCTGCACCCAAAGGCCGCTCGTGTTGCGGTGCTCGGCATTGAAAAACCAGGACAGGCGTGCGGCATCATCCTGAAAGTTCATGGGTGACCTGCCGGCGTGCGTAGAACCACGGCTGCCATTATGACTCACAACCCCGTGCAGCCGCCAGTCCCGATGGGCATCCCAGCGGAGCCACAGGCCATCGGTATGACCAATGCTCAGGTTGGCCCCGTAGTACCGGTCCATGCCCTTAGGGATGAAACCGGCGAGCGGGTAGCGGGCCTGAAAGCGTCCGGCGCGCAGGTGCAGGCTTGGGGTGAGATTAAAAGCCGCGAACAGCTCGTCAAAGGTTGCGGTGCCTGCGGGGTAGCTGCCGCTTCCGGGTGTATGGTCTTCAAAAATGAAGCGGAAGTTGTTCTGATTGGAAGCAACCCGAACAGCAAGCCGGGTTTGCAGCCAGAAATCAGGGGTCACATCCAGCCGGCTGCCCAGGTGCAGCCGCGCATTAAGCGCAGATACGGTCCCCGAGCTGCCATCGCGTTCCGTTGTTTCAACATGGGTGAAAACCGGCCGAAAAGCGCCGTAAAAGTGCAGCTCAGGGCTGAACGAAGTCCCCGCACTGCCGCTGTTTACACCGAAAAATGAGCCTGAAGCCTGCCCTGTTTGCGCATGTAGCGGAAAAAGCCCGGATAAAGCTAAAGTAAAGGTCAGGAAGAATAAAGCTCTTGAAAGCATGATAGCACTAAACCGTTAAGCCGATGGGTAAATCAGATATTTGAATGCCAATATAAGAAACTGACAGCTATAGTGCTCAGATTGCCAAGATTCAGGCTTAAGGGCTTTCAAAGCATGAACAGTCCCGTACTCTTTGTATGACGCGAAATAAGTCACAGGATTCATTTTCGGGTGTTAACACTTTTTATTTGGGCAATCACAAACATGCCCGGAAAAAATACAGGGCATAAAAAAAGCCGCCCCTGCAAAAGCAGAAGCGGCCGGAGATTGAAGCTGAGTGTAAACCTTATTCAGGGTTTACGTTCTCAGCCTGAAGTCCTTTGGCGCTTTCGGTTACATTCATAGTAACGTACTGACCTTCTTTAAGGGTTTTGAAACCGGGAAGGTTAATAGCACTGTGATGTACAAAGACATCCGGGCCGTTTTCTTGTTCGATAAATCCAAAGCCTTTATCATCGTTAAACCATTTAACGCGGCCGGATACTTGTTCTGCTGACATAATTACTGAAATTTTGTTGTAAAATATAACGGATACAATCTTGCGCCATACTTTGTACATCCATACAACTTAAGCGTATCAAAATTGCTTACCTAATTTACCCTTATTACAAGCCAAAACAAAAAGTATTTCTGTACGGGCTGTAAACCCCGCCAAAAACGGCTCTTAGCGCAATGTAAGGCCGGAATTCAATTAAAATTCATGGTGCTGACTGTTTAGGTAAAGCCACTTTGCCGCCGTAATGTGCGAACGTAAGCCGCGGCAGGGCGTCTAAAGGGGCGTAATGAAACAACATCCATCCCCATCCTTCAACAGGAGTAATGCTATGAATTACTACAAGATTTTAACCAGCGCAATAGCCGCAGCCTTGTTAATACTTGGTTTTGCAGACCTTCAGGCACAGCAGCGCGGTCAGATGAGTAACCGTGCCGCTGACCTGCACACCATGGCACTTGTATACGGCAATGAAATAAACCTTACGGAACAGCAGCAGGCCGAGATTGCCCGTATCCGGGTTGATTTCCGTCGCACCATGCAGCAGCAGCGACGGGAGTTCGCCGGACGTCAGCGCGGTTCCAACCGTCAGGCACAAGCCGGTAACCGGGCAGCACTTGCAGAAAACCGTGCAGACCTGCACGCACAGATCGACGCCGTTCTCACACAAGATCAGCGCGATCAGCTTGCCCAAATCCGCGACGAACGCATTCAAAGCCGGGAAGCGCAGCGGGACCTCATGCGAACCGCCTATATCGAAGTCGTAGCGGAAGACCTTGGCTTCAGCGAAGAGACAACCCGTCAGCTTACGGAAGTGCATGCGAACTTCCGCGAAGAAATGGCTCCTGTGCGGGAAGCCATGCAGCGTAGCATGCGCACGCAGGCTGAAGCCGGTGAAGAAAGACAGCAGCGGCAGCGGCTTCAGGTACACCGCGAACAGCTTAACGAGCAGATTCGTGAAATCCTGACCGAAGAAGAGTTTGCGCTGTGGACCGAAGAATGGAATCAGCTCATGCCGCAAAACCGGCAGGACATGCGGGGACGCGACAGCCGCGGTAACAATCAGGACCGTCCGAACCGAAGAAACAACCGCTAAAACCCGTCAGGGCGCGGTAAATCAGCCATCAACAGCGTCCGCCCTTGTTTTTCGACCCGACTGTTTTGTATTGTGTAACATGTAGCATAACCCGCATTATTCACCAAGAAATTTTCTTGCTGGCAAGGCGAAGCTGAAAACTCATGCTCAGGGTACTTAGGTACCCTTCCGCTGAGTTTTCAGCTTCAACGCCGCCAGCGGGGAAATTTCGCAGTCTTTACACCACACTCAAATTTGGGCTACCAGTTCTTCTTGCTAAGACAAATTTAAACAAACACTTAGCAAATAAATCCTGTTTAATTGTGAATAATGCGGGTTAAGCTGAAAAAGCCGGTGCTTTATTAAAAGCACCGGTATTTTTTCAGCCTTGTTCCCGAAACCTTCGTCCATCCAACCCATAACCGCTTCCTTTCGTGTTCGCGCAAAAAAGCCCGCAGCAGCAGCTTGATGAACAGCTCGAAGAGCTGTACCCCCGCATTGAGCGGTCCGTGCGCGTATACACGCTGGGCAGCGGGATAGACGCAGCGGACCTCACGCAGGAAGTTTTCCTCAAAGCGGTCCGCAGCATAGACAGCTTTACGGAAGATTCGGCGCTTTACACCTGGCTCTTCCGCATTGCACGCAACACCAGCATTGACGCCCTCCGCCGGCTGCGCACGCGCCGCCGTTATCAGGCCGACAGCGAAATGGACGAAACCCGCTTCGGGTTTGATGACGATACCGATACCATCGACAGCAGGGAATCGGTCAGGATGGTGCAGCAGGCCATCGCGCAGCTTGAACCCGACTATCGCGACCTCATCGTAATGCGTGAAATGGAAGGCCTCTCCATAGCTGAAATTGCAGAAATTGCCGATCTCAAAGAAGGTACCGTCAAAAGCCGGCTCTTCCGGGCGCGGCTCATGCTCAAAGAATTGTTAACCAAAGCCGGATATGAACATGACACGTGAACAACTCGAAGCCCTGATGTTCGACTGCCTCGAAGGCGACGTCAGCCCGCAGCAGCGGCAGCAGCTGGAACAGGCGCTCGAAGCCCATCCCGACCTCAAAGCCGACTGGGAATCCGCGCAGCAGATGGCGCCTCCGGCAGCCCTGTTATCGGCCGCGATTCCCGTCAGGGACGCCAATCCGGCACAGCTTCAGGAAATTCGCACGGCGCTCGGTACGGAGTTCACAGCTGTCGTCATTTCCTGGTTTCCCAAATATATGGCCGCCGCCGCCGCGCTCATCATTGTACTCGCGGGCGCATGGCTGATGTCGCCGCAATCCTATGAATTCGGCGAAGATCAGATCACCGACTGGGTTTATCAGCAGGATGAGCGGCAGCATTTCCATCAGCAGCAGCTGATGGCCTCTGAGTTTCCGTTTTACTTCACACCGCAACAGCAAGACCAATATGAGTAATACAACCCTTAAAGCGGCTCTCTCTTTCCTGGGCCTTTTTGTCGCCGGTCTGGTGAGCGGCTATTTTATCGCGGTCGTTACCGGCGCCTCCGGAACACCTTCACCCGAAACGCCCCCCGCAGTTCAAACGGAACCGGACTTCCGCGGCTATGATGGTCCGCAGGGGGAAGGGTTGCAGCGCAGAATACGCGAAATGCAGGATCACATGACCGAACACCTGCAGCTCACGGAAGCACAGCAGCAGCCCCTTTTCGAAATTATTCGCCTTAACCACAGCGAACGCCGCAATCTCATGCAGCAAAGCCGTCAGCAGTTTCGGGACGCCATGGCGGCGCACGACGCAGCTTTTCATTATGAGCTTGCAACCGTGCTCGATCAGCAGCAGCTTGCCGTCTGGGACTCTCTCTACTCCCGGGAAGCACAGCTCAGAAGGCAGCAGCAGCGCGGTACAGGTCCGGCTTCCGAAAGCGGACGCGAACGTGGCGGCCCAGGCCGAAATTAGAAATCGCGCTTAACCCGCATTATTCACCAAGAAATTTTCTTGCTGGCAAGGCGAAGCTGAAAACTCAGCGGAAGGGTACCTAAGTACCCTGAGCATGAGTTTTCAGCTTCAACGCAGCCAGCGGGGAAATTTCGCAGTCTTTACATCGCACTCAAATTTTGGCTACCGTCATTTTTCACTAAACCAAATTTAAACATACATTTAGCAAATAAATTCCGTTTAATTGTGAATAATGCGGGTTAAACACGCGGACAAAAAACCGAATCAGCAACAGCCTTCGAAGCTGACGGATTCCGTTGGGGGAGTTTTGAAAATTAGGACAGCCGAAAAATATTTCGGTATTTTGGAGATCTCTCTTAAACAGCTAAATGCTCTTAAAGCTTTCCACCCTGACTCCTAATCCCCATGTCTGTCCGTCTTAATAAATTTATCAGTGAAGCCGGTATTTGTTCGCGCCGGCAGGCCGATCGCATGATTGAACAGGGGAAGGTGCGCGTCAACGGGCGGGTCGCGCAAATCGGGGAAGTTGTTTCATCAAATGATGACATCATGGTGAACGGCAATTTGCTTGAGCGCCGCGCTCCCCATGTTTATCTGGCCTACAACAAGCCGGTTGGGGTCACCACCACCACCGACCGCACGGATCCCGATAACATCATTAAAGCGCTCGGATATCACGGCGGACGCGTATTTCCCGTCGGGCGCCTTGATAAGGATTCAGAAGGGCTCATCCTGTTCACCAACGACGGCGATATCGTGAACAAAATTCTGAGAGCGAGCAACAAGCACGACAAAGAATACATCGTTTCGGTCGATAAACCGATTACGCCTGATTTTGTGCATCAGATGGGCGAAGGCGTTTCCATTCTTGGGGTAATGACCCGCCGCTGCGAAGTTGAGAAAATCAATACGAATACGTTTCGCATTGTGCTGAATCAGGGCCTGAACAGGCAGATTCGCCGGATGTGCGAAGTCCTGGGCTATGCCGTAACGCGTCTGCAGCGCGTCCGGATCATGCACCTGACGCTGAGCGGGATTGAAACCGGAAGCTGGCGCTTTCTTACCGACACCGAAACCGCAGCGCTTTTAAAAGCCGTTGAAGGCTCAAGAAAAGAGCCGGCTCCGCGCCGGGCCCGAAAGCGGAGTGCTTCACGGAATGCTAAGGCCGGCAGCGCACATAAAAGCGAAGGGGAAGCCGGTTCCAAAACCGGCAAAGGTAGTTCAAAAGGGGGCAGAAAAGCGTCATCGGGCAGCAGCCGCAAGTCTGGTAAACCGAAGCCCGGCACCGGTTCGGGCAAACGGAAGGGCACTGCGGATAAGGGCAAAAACAGCCGCACGGGAAAATCTGCCCGTTCCGGAAAAAGGTAACCGGAAGAAGCCGGGACGCGGGAATCCATTAGCCTGCGAACCCCCGGAATCCGTCATGCGCCTGACTGAAGCGTCAGGCTTCCGCTGATTCTTCTGCCATTTTCCGCATTTTCTGGCACTCGCATTTGGTGCCGTAGTTCACGCAAAGTTCGTGATCGGGGGGCGTGGAAAAGCGGGCTTTGCAGCAGGCGCGCCCGTGATGAATCATGAGATGGCTGAGGTCGGTCCAGTTTTCGCGGGGGAAGAGCGCCATGAGGTCGCGCTCGATTTTGTCCGGGTTGCTGTGCTTGCTCAGGCCGAAGCGGTTCGAAAACCGGCGCACGTGCGTATCCACAACTACCCCGACATTGATTCCGAAGGCGTTGCCAAGTACTACGTTCGCGGTCTTGCGGGCCGCGCCCCGCATCGTGAGCAGCTCATCCATGGTCTGCGGCACTTCGCCCCCGAACTGATCGCGCACGGTGATGGCTGTTTCTTTGATGGATTTGGCCTTGTTCCGGTAAAAGCCGGTGGGGCGTACCGCTTCTTCAAGCGCTTCAAGGCTGGCTTCGGCGAAGGAATCGACGGTCGGGAAATCGCGGAACAGTTTTTCGGTGACCATGTTCACCCGGACATCGGTGCACTGCGCGCTGAGGATGGTGGCGATCAGCAGCTCGAAGGGGTTGCTGTAATTGAGCTCGCAGTGCGGGTTGGGGTAATATTCGTAGAGCTTGCTGAGGATGACGAGCGCGCGCTCTTTCTGTGCTTTGGATTTGCGCGGCAGCTTCATCCCGCGCTTGGAAGTAGGGTCTTCAGGGATGACGGGTTTTTGGGGTGCGGGCATGTGGAGGGAAACAGGAGTTGAGAAAAATCGGATGGATGATACTTAATATACCGCTACTTCGCTTTTTAAAATTTCATCTCGTAATGCGGGCTTTATGGCACTGTACTCTACGAGATCGACTTTCATCCCAAGGACATCTTCCAGCTCGTGTTTAATTCTGATGAATTCCAGCAGGCTGATTTTTCTTTCGATTTTGACAAGAAGGTCAAGGTCGTGAATCACAGATTCCCTGCGCGCAGCAGACCCAAAAATACCGGCCTTACGAATACCGTATTTTTCCAGAATGGGCTTAATGTAGGTCTTTATTTGCTCGAGGTCGTGCATACGATCAGGATTTGCGCATTTCGTGAAACAGGGTCAAGTTGATTATTCATCAGTTTCAAATTAAGGCTTTTCCGCAATCCCCAAAAACGCCCAACTTACCGGCGCCCGATCGGGCTGTTGCGGCGCTCGAGACGGTCGAAGCCGGGCAGGGCCTGGAAGAGGCTTCGCATTTGGGAGTCGTTGACCCGCAGCGAGAACAGGAAGAACTTGAAGTCGCCGAAGGGGTTCCATTCAAAGCTCATCGACCAGCAGTGCAGGTTGCGGTCAACACCGAAGCGGGATGGCGTGAGGTCGCGTTGGATGAAGTCGTAGCCCAGCGAAGTCCGTATACGCCAGCCGTCGGTGAGCTGTATCATGATGTTGTCGGCGTTGAGCACCGCTGAGCGTACCTGATTGTTGAAGTTCACAAAACGCCAGGAGTAGGTGAAGCGCAGTGAAGCCGACCAGGGCACGCGGAAATCCGGCACCGGTTCCTGATTAAATCCGGGGTCTATGCCCCGGAACATGGTCTGATCGAAGGCGTCGTAGAACCGCGGATAGTACATGGGGCCGGGACGAATACTCGGACCGCCACGCGCCCCCCCGCCCCCGCTCACCGTTGTGCTTGCGTTGATGTTGTAGCGGGTGAGCCGGGCAACGCGCCCGCTGTTTTCCCAGATGTACTCGTTGATGGCGATCCCGAGGGAATCCTGCGCATAGAAGTTGAAGGAGGCGCCGGCATTGATCCGGATGTTCTGCAGGATGTTGGAAGAAAACGTGAGGTTGAGCTCGCTCAGCCGGAATTGCTCGGCAGCAAAGTTGTAGCTCAGGGAGGCGTTGAGGTTGTCAACCAGCCGGAGGTTGCGTTCGCTGCGCTCGCCGAGGCTGTCGCGGCGCACCTGTTTGGTTTCCAGCACGTTGGCCAGGGAGAAGCTGATGGCCCGCTGTTCCCCCGCACCCGGTCCGCCCAGTACGCCCCGCTCAAAAATGGAGTAGCGCCGGGTGTTGCCCAGGGTGTCGGTTTCAACTTCCCGGAAGTATCCCCAGAAATCGGAGGAAAAATCAGGCTGATAGGTGAAGGTGACGGAGGGGCGCATGGTATGACGAAAGCGCTCGAAGCTGCCGATCCGCGCTTCCGAAATCCCGAAAATGGCGGTGTTGAAGCTCAGCGAAGTGTTGAAGGTCCGCGCGGCTGCAAAGCCCTGTTCAATGCGGTCTTCTACCTGATTGGTTTCCGGGTTGAAGGTTTTCCGAACCGTATCCGGGTACCAGAATTCGTTGAGCCGACCTCTTGCGGTCACGTTCAGGAACTCACTTGTGGTGAGCTGACTCGTGAGCTCTGCGCGCTGTGTGAGGCCGTAGCGTACGTGACCGATCTCGCCGGTAGCTTCCCGGAATTTGGAGGGAGAAAACAGGGCTTCAAACCAGTTGATGTCAGAAATCGGTTCGCCCTGCCCGTCGCGCAGCGGGGTGAAGTTGAATCGGGATGAGAATTGCCCGCCGTACGAAAGGCTGAGGGTGTCATACCAGCGCTGATCGCCCCCGGAGCGCCGCCGTTCAAAGGGGTTGAACCGCCGGAAGCTGTAGTTTGCATTTGGTCCCTGAAACTGCACCTGATTGGTGGCAAAGTTCTGCGATTGCTGCATGGAAACCCCGAAGGTGTAAAGTCCTTCCGGGTGCCTGAAGTTGAAACTTGCCCGTGAGCTTGTAGAGGTCTCGGCCCGCTCACTGATGTCGTAGCTGTTCCGCCGGAAGTAGTCTGCCGTGCGCAGGTTGATGTTCGCAGAAAGGTTGGCGAAAGGATTGATGGTTTGCTGATGGTTGATTTCAAGCCGCCGGTTGATGGTACGGCTGAAGTCGGGGTCGGTGCTTTCCAGACCGCGCTCGCGGGAGTAACCGAGGCGGACCGAGCCGGAGTAACTCCCCCGCAGGGCATAGTTGGCCGTTCCGTCGGCGAAGAAGGTGCCGCTTGTGTACACGTTGGTTCGTATGCTGCCGGTGAGGTAGTCGTTGAAGTACTGAAACCAGCCCACGTTTTCAATACCGAGGCCGCGGGTCGACTGATCCTGCAGCACAAGGCTGGGTTCGAGCAGGCCGCTGCGGCGCTGTTGCAGGCGTGAGGGCAGGTAGCCGAACGGGAAAATGACCGGGTAGGGAATATCAAGCAGGTACAGCTGTGCGCCTACAAAAAAGACTTCTTCTTCATCAACCATTTTCATGCGTCTTGCCCGGATGTAGTAGTGCGGATGATCGAGGTCGCAGCTGGAGAAAATGGCGTCTTCGATAAACACAACGTGGGGCGTCGGGGCCTTAACCGCGGTCCCGGTGAGGGTGCCCTGATCTATGCCTACCCGGGCTACATCAAACTTACCTTGCTCGGTTACGAAATTGAACATGATCCGGCGGCTTGTGATTTCGTCTCCTTCCCGCGTGAGGGTTGGGATGCTGAGCGTATCGACCGGGGCGGCGAAGGGGCCCTGCCGCGTAATCCAGCGGCGGAACAGGGCGGAAGTATCCGTAGTGTCGATGGGGAGGCGCCGGGCTTCGGCTATGGCCAGGTTATTTTCGAGATCAAGGGTGATGGCGCCTGCAGACAGCTGACCGGCGGGATGGGAGACGCGGGCGTTGCCGAAGAGTTCCGCCATGCGCTGCCCGTCGAGGCGGATGATGAGCGAGTCGCGCGCGGTGAAGCTGATGGCGTCGGTGAGGCCGCCGTTTTGTCCGGCGCCGGCAGCCTGTGGGGCCGGACTTTCAGCCGGAGAGAAAGGATCGCCAAAGTCGGGGCTGATTACGGAATCGGGGCGGCCATCCGTGCTTTCAGCGGGCAGCAGGGTGTCGGGCAGCGCGGGCACAGGCGGGGCGGGCAGGGTATCGGCGGGAACAGCTTCGGTCGTATCCGGCGCAAGTGCCCAAAACCGCGAAGCCGTTTCCGGAGCCCGTTCATGGGGCGAGGCCATCAGCGCATTTCCGCTTCCGCTCCAGCTGCCACTCCAAAGTACAAACAGCAGGACGCTCAGTACCGTCAGGGGCAAAAAAAGAAGCGCTGCGGGTACAGCGCTCCGGTTGCCGTTTGCGGTGCGGAGGATAAGTTGATGGGATGCGGCCTTCATAAAGCTGCCGGGTTAATCCGGGATATTCACAGTACGGTACGGGTTGCTCTGCAAATAGCTGATGGTTTTGAAATTAGATGAAAGCAGGTTTTCTCAAAGCCAGGTGCCTTAGCTCGGTATTTGCGCCCGGAACAACCGCCGTACTTTCGGGGGACATGCTGAAGCATTGCACGGACCGCTGTGGCTTAGAGGTTCTCAAGGGCGAGGGTGCCGGCACCGAGCAGGGCCGCTTCATTGCCGAGCAGTTCTGGGATGATCTCGAAATCGGACCGGAAGGGTGGCATGAGCCGTTCCATGGCAGCCTGAAAGCAGGGCTTCAGGATGTGGTCGCCGGCCTGCGCAACACCGCCGCTGATTACAATTTTGCGGATGTCGAGGGTGTGCACGTAGTTCACGATTGCATAGCCCAGCTTGCGGCCTGCGTCGGCAAGGATGTCGATGGCAAGGGTGTTGCCGCGGTTGGCGGCTTCGCTGAGGTGACGCGGGTCGAGGGCTTCAAAATTGCCCGCATAGGTTTTGTAGAGCTCGCTCTCAGGGTGCTTGCGGATTTCATCGGCGGCGCGCTGACTCATAAACCGCTGCCCGAGGTAGGCTTCAATGGCGCCGGGAACCGTGCTGTTGCAGACCGCGCCGTCATAGTCGATGGAAATATGCCCAAGCTCGGCAGCAGCGCCGGTGGCACCGCGGAAGATTTTGTTGTTGAAAATGATGCCGCCGCCAACGCCGGTACCCAGCGTGATCATGATGAAATGCTGATAGGGCTTGCCTGACCCGTAGCGGGCGGAGCCGAGCGCCATAAGGTTGGCGTCATTTTCCACCAGCGCATTAAAGCCGGTGTGTTTTCTGATTTCTTCGGCCAGCGGCACAACGTACCAGCCTTTGAGGTTGGGCGGGTTATGAACCGAGCGGCGGTCTAAGCTGATCATGCCCGGCGCGCCTATGCCGACGCCCGTAATGTCGCCTTCAGCGTCGTCAGAGACTTCTTTGATGAGTTTGGCCATGCGGTCGAGTGTTGCTTCGAGACCGTCGTCGGCTTGTGTGGGAATGGATACCTGTTTTAAAACACCTTTTTCGGGATGGACAATGCCAGCCTTCATATTCGTGCCGCCAAGGTCGAAGCCAATGGATACGTTCATAAAAACTATACTTTCTGATGGATAAAAAAAGACTCAGGACTGCCGCTTAGGGTTTGCTGCGAAATTCGTAAATCACTTCACCGGGCCTGCGCATGCCGTAGGCTTCGCGGGCGAGGCGCTCAAATCTGGCCGGATCGGTTTCGAGGGCCTGAATTTGCTGTTCAACTTTTCTGGTTTCTTCCTGCAATTGCTCAATTTGCTGCCTGAGGTCGCTGTGCTGTTTGTGCAGCTGATAGCGGGTAAGCAGGCTGTGATCATCAAAGAAACTGAACCAAATGAGCAGGAATCCGATAAAAAGCAACGTCAGGTAGCGAAAATTCCAGTATTGAGAATTGAAGACAGGTTTCATGAAGGGCTGATTTTACGGAAGTGTGCGGCCTTTTAAAATAGGGCTTAACCGTATATTGTGAAAGCTGTGGTTTGCGCCCCGTCCGCTCTGTCTGGCACACCTATGGTACCCGGTACCCTCTGTTTTGTTCTGTCAGGTCAGGCTCATTTTTGTACTCAGATCTGTTCGCCGGTTCATCCGCTGCGGAGGCCGGGCTGCGAAACCATCGTCCCTTAACCGCAGACAGGCAGAAAGTTCGTTATGATGAAAGATGATTTATTGATGATCGCAGAGGTGTTCCGTACCGGAAACTCCCGGCAGCGGGAGCTGTTTCGGACGCCCGCTCGGGGCGTGATGCCTTCCACCGAAACCTTACCCCCAAACCACGCGCAGCCCGGCCGTAACCGCGCTTGCGGGCGAAGGACGCTGTTCCATGCCTGTTCGCAGCTTTTGCTGTGTCTGTTGCTGATTGCCGGACTTTGGGCACCGCAGGCTTCAGCTACGGCTACGGCTGAGCGGGAAGCCGCTGCAGCGGACACATCTACGGTGGAGTGGATGCGGTTTTATTTTAACATGCCGGCTGATACAAGCCTGTCACGGAACGGCATTGCGGTGAATGACAACTATGACCTGATTGGCACGCTGACCGACCTGATTGATGCTGCCCGCTACAGTGTGGATGTGGCTGTTTATGATTTTCAGAATCCACGGGTGGGACAGGCGCTGACTGATGCGCGTGCGCGCGGACTTCGGGTGCGGGTCATTATCGATCAGGGGAATCGCGACCGCAGGCCTGATCTCACGGATCCGCTGTGGGAAATGCTACGCGAAGGGGACGTTATTGTGATGGATGACAACGGCACCGTGTACTGGTCCGATGGCCGAACGGACGTCAACCGGATACCGGGCGCAACGAGTTTTATGCACCATAAATTTGCGGTTATAGATGCCCAAAGCCCGGATCCGGATGATTTTTATACCTGGGCGGGCTCCATGAATCTGACCTACACCGGACCCTACAACACCAATGTCACCTACGTGATTAAGGACTCTGGCATTACCCAAGCGTTTGAGCTGGAGTTCAACATTATGTGGGGGAGTGATGGCGCGCTGCCCAATCCATCCCGGGCGCGTTTCAAGCGGCACAAGCCGGATGTCGGGCGACATCAGCACTGGGTGGGGGATACGCGGGTTGAGCTTTATTTTTCGCCCATGAACAGTAGCCGGACCAAGCCCAGTATCAGCGAGCGGGTGGTGGAGCTGGTGGAGGCGGCCAGCTACGATCTGGCTTTTATGGCGTTTTCCATCACGCCGGGAATCCCGATCAGTCAGGCCATCTGGGCGAGGAGTGCGCAGGCGGATGTGTCGCTGGGCGGGGTGATTGACCGTGCCTTTTTCGGGCGTTACCGTGCACAAGGGGAAATATGGACGGTGCCCGAGGCGCGGATGTTTGGCCGAAGCGTGCTGCCGGGCCGTGAGCTGCGTAAGCTGCACCATAAGACCTTGCTGATTGACGCGCTTACGGATGCAGCCGATGCCGTGCCGGTGGTGGTTACCGGCTCCTATAATTTTTCGGCCGCTGCCGAGTATGCCAATGATGAGTTTATGCTCATCATACACTGCGGGGAGGTTGCCAATCAGTTTGTGCAGGAGTTCGGGGCGGTGAAGGCCCGTGCCCGCGGGGAAGCGGAGCCGCCGGTGCCCGCGATGGACCCCGATGTGTGGTACCGCGTGGCGTCTGTAACCGACGGGCAGGTGTTTCAGGCAGAGCTTACGCCCAACTTCCGGTATCCGGTTAGCCTTATTGGCGTGGATGCGCCGCGGCTGTTCGCAGGGCCGGACAGTTCGTTTCACCATGCCGGTGCGTCATCGGCATACCTGACCCGCTTGCTGGAAGGACGGGAGGTCCGGATTCAGGGACCGTTCGGGGATGTCCCCGAGAACCGCTTCAGCCGGTTTCATGCGTATGTGACGGCGCGCGATTCGGCAGGGAATGAGATTTCCGTGAACCGTAAGATGCTTCTCAATGGCATGGCGGCCTACAGCCGGTTTAACCAACAGCACCCGGATTCAGCCGCGGCCTGGCGGGCGCTTGCGGAGAAGGCGCGGGCTGAAGGACTTAACCTTTGGGCTGAGCCCGATAAAGTGGGGCAGCGCGTTGCGCGTACGCAGGAAGATTTGGAGGCCCGCGTTCGGTCCGCCCCCGATTTTCCGATTAACCTGAATACCGCCCCGCTTGAAGAGCTGGTGTTGCTGCCCATGATTGGTCCGGCCCGCGCAGAGGCCATCATTGCGTACCGGCAGGCGAACGGCCCGTTCACTGATCTGGATGATTTGCAGCGTATTCGGGGGATTGGCCCAGGGATCGTGGAGCGTATCAGCGTTTTTGTGGTGCTGGAGTAGCACAGGTGCTTTGTTCAGGTGCTGCGAGTTTTTTGCGCCCCAAAAAAAGCAAGGGATTCAAATTATGATTTGGGAACGCTGATCTGCCACGAAAGACCGTGATGCTCACGGAGTTTTCCCCCAAAAAAATAAAACGCAGATCTTTTGAGACGCCTTGCGTCAGGCTTACGGACGGATGTTTTAAGGGCGCATAAAAAAGGCACGCACCGGGATGATGCGTGCCTGTGTAATCGGTTTAGCGCGGGTTTTGGGAGCGGAGCTCTGAGATGTGCAGCATGCCGGTGATGGATTCGCCTTGGTGGAAGGTGCCGACCCAGATGTCGTACTGACCCGAGGCCGGGTTGCTGAAGTGCAGCTGCGGGTTGAGGGTGCCGCTGTGGTCGTCGTCGTTGCAGTGCCAGCTGCCGTCGGGCGCGTTGATGATGAGGGTGGTGTCGTCGCCGGGGTTGTTGGCTTCAAAGAAGATGTTCAGGAGGCCGGTGTCGCCGCTCCAGTGCAGGCGGAGGTCGGGCGCGGTTGCGGCAAATCCGGTGCAGCCTGAGCCCAGGTTGAGGGCACGGACGCTGTTGCTGCCGCCGGCGGTTATCTGCACGCTATGCGGATCAGGAGTGAAGCCTTCCCGCAGGTTGATGGTGCCAAAATGCGGATCGGTGGTCCAGTTGAGGCCGCTGCCGGTGTGGGGCTCATCGTAGTAAAAGTCGTCTTCAAAGTCGTCGTGGAAGTAGAATTCTTCGATGTAGCCTTCGGAGATTTCAAGCTGACCGGGTGCGCGTTCGCCTTCGCGGAAGGTGCCGAGCCAGATATGGTAGCGGCCTTCCAGGGGGGTATTGAAGTTCAGGCCGGGATTCAGGTTGCCTGGGAAGACATCGTCGTTGCAGTGGTACAGCCCTTCGGGATCGCGGATGAGGATGGTGGCGTCGTCTAAGTCATCATGCGCGCGGAAGAAGAACTGCAGGGTGTGGGCTTCGCCGCTCCAGTCGAAACGGACAGCGGGTGCTTCGCCGGCATATCCTGCGCAAAGGTAGTTGGTTTCTTCTTCCAGGCTGACGGGACCACCGGCGGTGGCTTCGAGAGTATGGGGATCGGGCGTGAATCCGGTGGTGAGGCGCAGGATGGCTGCGCTGGGCCGCGCCTGAAAATGGAGGCGGGTCGGGTTTAGCTCGAAGCCCTGTTCGGCTTCAGCTGCGAAGCCCTGTTCGGCTTCAGCTGCGAAGGGATCCGTACCAGCCATTTCGAGTTCGGTAATGTGAAGCTGCCCAGAAATCAGGGGTCCGTCGTGGAAGGTGCCGACCCAGATGTCAAAACGGCCTTCGTCGGGGTTGAAGAAGGTGAGGGCGGGATCGAGGGTATTGCTGTGGGCGTCGTCGTTGCAGTACCAGCTGCCGTCGGGCGCATTGATGATGAGGGTGGTGTCGTCACCTTGCTGGTCGGGCAGAAATTTGAAGGTGAGGTAGGGCGAGGAACCGCTCCAGTGCAGCTGCGCGTCGGGATTTTGCGAAATATGCCCGACGCAGTCTCCGCCCAGGTATGAGATATCAATATCTCCGCCTGCCGTGATGCCGATTTGGTAGGGGTCCGGCGTGAAGCCTGCGCGAAGGCGGTGCGATCCGAAGTAGGGCTCGCCGTTGATCCGGGGCGCAAGGCCGTGCTGCACCGCTACATCGGTGTAGAGGTCGTTCCAGCTTGTGTGGTAATTGCCGGCTTCGGATACCGCGGCAATCATGTGTATGCTCAGAATACTGCCCAGGCGGGCACCGGTCTGTTCTTCGGTGCGGACATAGGTCGGTATGCCGATGAACAGTCCGTCGCTGTTGAGGGCGATGCCCCCGCTACTGCCCGGGGAGAATTCGGCATTGGTGCGGATAAATTCCGGAAGCCGCTGACCTTCGTATTCTTCAAACTTCAGGGATGAGATGATACCCTGCGAATACACCAGCTCGTTATCGCCTATGCCGGGAAAGGACAGGATGGAAATGCGGTCTCCCCGGTTCAGGGGCGTATCCGTTTCCACGGAGGTGAGCGGTTGCAGGGCGAGGCCGTTGCGGTGAGTGCCGCGGCGCACCTGATCTGTGCTGACCCGGTTTCCGCTCATATCGCGCACGATCTGATAGACTGCAAAATCGTATTCCATGGAGTAGTAGGAAAGGGCGGCGATGTAGGTCGGGCGTGCAGGTTCGAAGATATCGTGCAGGGTATGCACTTCGATTTCATCATGCCCCATTACGACGTGCCGGTTGGTAATGACCAGGGCGAGGTCTTCCAGGATGTGCAGGGAGCCGGAGCCGGTTGAACGGGGCGTTACGATTTGTACGGCGGCCGTCGAAGCTGCATTGATGTCAAGACCAGTGAATGAAGCGGGTGCAGACACAGACGCTCCCGATGCAGAAGCGCGTGCGGACGTTTTGGATGCCTGTGTTTGGGATGCAGCTTCCGGAGCGGTGAAGCACACCATGACGGCGGAAAGCAGCAGCAGTCGAATGAAGTCTTGCAGATGATTCATCTGTCATTATTTTTAAATGCTGAAACATGGTAAGGGGTGTAATTTAAGCATTTAGCAAAGCTCAAAGCGTGTATCTTCACACGAATGCAAAAAAAGGTTGATGCAGCCGAATAAATGCTCTCCTGCGGTGTACACTTCTGTAAAGGCAACCGATATATCACGCATTATTCACCAAGAAATTTTCTTGCTGGCAAGGCGAAGCTGAAAACTCAGAGGAAGGGTACCTAAGTACCCTGAGCATGAGTTTTCAGCTTCAACGCAGCCAGCGGGGAAATTTCGCTGCGCGGGAATCGCTGCGCTCGGTGCGCAGTCTTTTCAACACACTCAATTTTGAGCTACCTGTATTTTGCTCTAAGCCAATTATAAACATGTATTTAACAAATAAATCCTGTTAAATTGTGAATAATCCGGGATATGAAATCAGCATTGATACAAGTCAGTCCGCAGCTCGTCAGCCGCCTGAAAGCAGGCGACCGGGAAGCGTTCCGCGCAGTGGTGGAATTGCTTCGAAAGCAGGCGTACGCGCATGCGCTGATGCTCGTGCGCACGCATGAAGATGCCGCTGACCTTTCGCAGCAGGCATTTATTGCGCTATGGCAGCACCGGGGCAGGCTTGATCCGGAGCGGCCGCTGTATCCCTGGTTTTATACCGCCCTCAGGCGGCTGGGCCTGAACCGCCTGCGTGATGACGGTCGCAGACCGGAGCAGCCGGTTAGCGAAGCTGCAGGCTGGCTTACGCCCGTATCAGCTGATGCCGACCCGCAGCAGCAGCTGGAAAACAGCGAGCATGCCCGGCTTCTCGAACAGTGTCTCGGGCGGCTGAATGCAGCGGACCGCGAAATTTTGGTGCTTCGCGAGCTTGATGGCTGCAGCTATGCCGCTCTCGCAGAGCTTTTGCAGATCCCGCAGGGCACGGTCATGTCCCGCTTGTACACCGCCCGAAAAAGACTCAAAAATGAACTGGAGAAGGCAGGTTATGAATACCCCTGACGAAAAACGTGCACGCAATGAAGCGCTGATGATGGCTGCCCTCGATGGCGAACTGAGCCCTGAGCACAGCGAAGCCTTTCAGGCCTTGCTGCGCAAAGATCCGGCCTTACGTCTTGAATACGAAACCCTGAAACGAAATCAGAACCTCATGAAAAATCAAAAGCTTACCGAGCCCGTGCCGGAGTTCTGGGATACCTGGAATCAGCAGCTCTTTACCCGCATTGAGCGGGGATTTGGCTGGGTGTTGTTTACCCTGGGCGCCTTGCTGTTGCTGGGCTACACCGCATGGATTGCCCTTGAAGAAATCCTCACCGAACCGGCGCTGCCCTTCTGGGTGAAAGCGGCGGTCGTGTTACTCACCGCCGGTACCCTCATCCTGTTGGTCTCCCTTGCCCGTGAGCGCTGGTTTACCCGTAAAAATGAACGCTATAAGGATATTGTAAGATGAAAACAGTCAATACAGCTGAAATTGCAGGGTACGAAGTGACGGAAACCCTGGGCATGGTGCGCGGCAATACGATCCGCGTGCGGAACATTGGCCGCGATATTATTGCGGTACTGCGTATGCTGGTGGGCGGGGAAGTGAACGAATACACCAAAATGATGGCGGAAGCGCGGGAGCAGGCCATCGACCGCATGAAAGTCGAAGCGGAAAGCTTAGGGGCAGATGCCATTGTACAGGTGCAGTTCACAACAAGCTTCATTATGTCGGGCGCCGCAGAAATTCTGGCGTACGGCACGGCTGTGAAAATCCGGAAGAAAGCACAGCCCGACCGGAAAAAGCTTTGATTCCACGGCCTCAGGCGGTATATTTTAAGAAATTAAGCTCTTAAATATGCTCCTCTCCAAATCCTGCATTTACGGCATTCGCGCTGCCCTTTACATCGCTGCCCGTCACGAAGAAGACCGCAAGTTCGTACCCATACGGGAAGTCAGTGATAATCTTGACCTCTCTTTCCACTTTCTTACCAAAATCCTGCAGCAGCTCACGACGGCCGATATCCTCAAGTCCTACAAAGGCCCGAACGGGGGCGTCGCCTTTACGCGCAGTCCGGAGCAGATTAAAATGATTGACATCATCGGCGCCATCGACGGGTACAAGCTGTTTACGGAGTGCATTCTCGGGCTACCCGGCTGCGGAGACGGAAAGCCCTGCCCAATTCACGATAAATGGGGAGAGACCCGCGAAACCCTCAAAGTGCTCTTTGAAACAACAAGCCTGGATGAGCTCGTGAAAAAAGGAATCCGCCTCAACCTCCGTCTTTCCGACACCCACACGATGGAAGATATTTTAAAAGGACTCAAATAGGTTTCCCACACCCGAAGGGCGGGCAGCACGCACTTCTCCCCCCTGACTCCCGCTATGCAGGCAGGTTTAGCCGGGTTTATTTTTTGGGGAAAATCCCGTGAACATCAGGAGTGCAGGCGGAAGATCAAAAGTTCCCAAGCCTAAGATGAATCCCTTGCTTTTTGGGTTCCGATGCTTGTTGAATGTCCGTGACCTTTCCGCATGAACATCCTGATACATCCAAAAAAAAGCGATGGCGCCGGCAGGAATTTCTCTGCGGCGCCATCGCTTTTTTAATTTGAGTACAAGGTTTTAGCGCGTGCTGATGTCAAAGTAGATTTCAGCGCCGGGACCGGGCGGGAAGCCCAGCATGAAAATCATCACATAAAACAACGCGATCCATCCCAGCAGGAACATGATGCTGTAGGGCAACATCATGCTGATAATGGTACCGATACCGAGATTGCGGTCGTATTTGGTCGCAAAGGCGAGAATCAGGCCGAAATAGCTCATCATGGGCGTGATGATGTTGGTCACCGAATCGCCGATACGGTAGGCGGCCTGAATGACCTCAGGACTGTACCCGATAAGCATGAGCATGGGTACAAAAATCGGAGCGGTTACGGCCCACTGTGCCGATGCGGAACCCAGCATGAGATTTACAAAGCCGGATATAAAGATGAAGAAGACAAAAACCAGCGGACCGGTCAGGTTCATGGCCTCCAGGAAGTTGGCGCCATTCACTGCCAGAATTTGTCCGAGATTGGTCCAGCCGAAGTAGGCCACAAACTGCGCGGCAAAAAACACGATTACGATGTATAGGCCGAGTGTGCTCATTGATTTCGCCATGCCGTCAATAACATCGCGCTCTGAAGTGATGCTGCCGGTAATTTTCCCGAACACCACGCCCGGGATGATAAAGCCGATAAAAATAAGGGCCACAATCCCGTTCAGAAAAGGCGTGATGGTTGCGGGGAAATCGGTCACATTCGGATCAGGATTCCGCAGCACGCCCCATTCCGGAATGACCATGAGCGCCAGAACACCAAACATGGCAACAACTGAAATGAAGGTCCAGAACAGGCCTTTGCGCTCAATATCGGTGAGCGGCTCCATGCCTTCGGTAGCGTCCAGCTTTTCGGAAGCGATGGCCGGATCATAGGGGCCGAGTTTGGGTTCGACAATAGAAACCGTGACCCAGGTGCCCAGTGTCGATATCACAAATACGCTCATGAACATGAAGTAGTAGTTCACGGCAGCGTGCACCTCGTAGGTAGGATCGATCAGCTGTGCGGCCTCTTGCGTGAGTCCGGCCAGCAGCGGGTCAATGGTGCCCAGCAGCAGATTGGCGCTGTATCCGCCTGATACACCGGCAAAGGCGGCGGCCATGCCCGCAAGCGGGTGCCGGCCCAGCGAGTAAAATACAACCGCCCCGAGCGGCACCAGCACCACATAGCCCAGCTCCGATGCGGTATTGGACACAATGCCGGAAAACACAATCGCAAAGGTTACCAGAATTTTGGGCTGCAGCACGAAATAGATCGGCTTTTTGATGGCCCGCAGGATGGCGGGGTCACTGTCGCTTACGGTCGGCTGAATGCTGAGTGCCTTGAGCACGATGCCGCGGATGGCGGTTTTGATCAGGCCCGAGTGCTCGGCTACCCCAACCCCGAGTAAGGCAACGAGTACCGTACCCAGTGGGGCAAAGCCGGTAAAGTTGGTTACCAGGTTGGCAATGATGCGGCGCAGGCCTTCGGCATTCATCAGGCTTACGGCGCTGATGATGCCATCCGGGGAGCGTCCTGCCGTACCTTCGGGCCGGGGATCTTCAACCGAAAGGCTTAAAAGCTCGGCAAGTCCGCTGATGAGTATCACACCTGCGCAGAAAAGCGCAAAAAGGGTTACGGGATGGGGCAGCAGGTTACCCAGCCATTCTACCGCGTTCAGGAAACGGGTGAACCAGTTGCTTTGCTTGGCGCTGTTGCCCGCGCCGGAAGAATTGGAACCCTGATTGGAGCTCATGAGTGAGATTTAGTTTTCGGAAAAAAGGAAAAGGCCGGGCTAAGCAGGTTGTGCGGGTCGGCTGCGCTTTTTGCCTGCCGCACCGCCGAAGCCGTGCGCCGAAAGCGGTTAGGTGCAGCAAAGCAGGACAAGCCCGAAAAACCATCACCCGGAAAAAAACACAAAAAAAGCCTGCACCCGGTCAGATGCAAGCTTCGAAACTACAAAAAAAAGGTTCACAATAAAATAAAAGCGCCCTGATTTAGCTTTTCCGAATCATTTAAGCCGAATCGAATCGGAAGCCTGCAGCCAAACCGCGCGCCAGCTCTCCGTGATGGGGTTATTTTCGGCGGGCATGTCGCGGAAGCAGATGGAAAGCGCCGTAGCACCACCGGCCACATAGCGGCAGAGCAGGAGCGCGTCGCCGGCAAAATACGCCACTTCAAGACCGTCGTGACCGTGAATGCGCACATTTCTCGATTCGATTTCACCGCTTGCTTCATCAACGGGCCAAAAGCCGGTAGGTTCTCCGGCCTGACGGGCGGCGTCAAAGTTGCGGCGGATGTGCCCGGTCGCGAAACTGCGTCCGTCCAGCCTGCCGGGGTTGTCAAAAACGGTTACTTCAAAGGCAAAAGCAGGTTTGCTGAATTCGCCCCCGGTACCTGGCAAACCCAGCACCACGTCCGGTCCGGTAACCGTAAGCTTACGCCGGAAATCAGCGGTCTGACCCTGCAGGTCGAGCCTGCCGTTGGTCGGGTACTTGAAGGAAAAGCCTTCTCCCAGAAATTGCTGCATGCCGGATGTACGGGGCTCTCCGGGATGCTCCGCGGTGCAGGCTGTGAGTGAAACGCCCATAAAAAGTGCGGAAGAGATCATCAAAAGCAGCCATAAACGGTTCATCATAGGAAGAAGGATTTCGGTGAAGGGGAAGTGGAAGTTGCGGATAAATTAGGGCGAATTTTGTAATTCGTTGTTTAAACATCAAAAAGCCGGATGCCATTCACAAAAAGGGAACGGTCATCCGGCTGAGCGAAAGATGAAATGGACGAGAACAATCAAGACACAGCGGGCAGGCTTACCAAAGCATGAGCTTCATGCAGAAAACGCTGCCGCCTGATTTAATAAACTCGCTTGTGTCAACTTCAACCACCTCAAAACCGGCCTCTTTCAGCGCTTTGCTGGTTTGTTTGGCGCCTTTCTGAATGATCACATGCTTCCCGTCAGGACAGGTAGCATTACAGGCAAATTTGTCCATGGCTTCCTCTTCAGGCGCTTCAATCACATTTTTAAACAGGCTGCGGATGAGTCGCAGGCCTTCGGGCTCAAAGGCTTTCGGATAAATGAGCACGCTGTCTTCATTCAGGGCGCAGAAGCAGGTGTCAAGATGGTAAAAATGGGATTTGTGCAGCGCCAGGGTAATGACGGGTACGTTCAGGGTTTCCGAAATAAAAGTGTAGGCGTCTTTGGATGTCCGGAACCCGTGACCGCCCCAAAGCAGGCGGCGTCCCGGGTGCCAGATGGCGTCGCCCATGCCCTCAAATATGGGGATAATTTCGCCGTCAAGATGATGGCGCTCATAGTTTTGCTGATCGTACCAGTCGGCAATCAGGGGCACTTCCGGCTGACGGTAGGGTGAGTTCATAATGCTCATAATGACCTCGTGTCCGCCCTCCGGGTTGCAGTAGGGCAGGCTTTGGTTGGCGCAAAAAACCATATCAGGCAGGTTTTTACCGCCTTCCAGCTCAACAACCTCTTTGCCGGTAGCGGCAAAAGCGTCGCGAACCTGTTCCCATTGCTGCATGGCTTTTTCTTTATTGACCTTCCCGACCTGTCCTTCCATGTGCGGGTTAATCACATAATCAATAGAAAAATGCGTAGGACGCACCATGAGCACCCGACCGGGTTCAGGCAGCGTATCAAGGTCTTTCAGGCGGAACCGCAGGGTCGCCGAATGCGAAATAATGCTTGACATGAACGAATAGAATTTGGATGTAAGTAGAGAGTATAGTTTCCGGAAGCAAAGACGGGAGCGTTGACGGCCGTGGCCGTGTTTCAAAAAATCCCAAAATACGCAACCTCCGGTCTGCCGAATCAAACAGATAAAGCGCAGCTGTGTGAAGCTTCTGATACAGCTGCCGGAATCGTGCAAAGATACGTATTTTACAGCGCACTATGCAGCTTCGTCGCAACACCGCGGCTGATTCTCAAACCTTTTCAGACATTTTATTTCATGCTCACGCCACAGCTTCTCAATCAGATCAGTCCCTTTGAAATCCGTGCCCGACAAATTGTGGAAGGCTTCCTTACCGGGCTGCATAAAAGCCCCTACTACGGCTTCAGTGTGGAGTTTGCGGAGCACCGCCCGTACAACCGGGGCGACGAAATCCGGCACATCGACTGGAAGGTTTTTGGAAAATCTGAGCGCTACTTCATCAAACAGTACGAAGAAGAGACCAACCTCCGCTGTCATGTGGTGCTTGATGTGAGCAGCTCCATGCTGTTCCGCTATCACGGGGAGTGGACCAAGCTCGGGTACGGGGCACACCTTGCCGCTTCCCTCTTCTACATGATGCACAAACAGCGTGACGCCTGCGGCTTGATCACCTTTGATCAGGAACTCGGCGAAATGCTTCCCGCCAAGGCCTCCGCTTCCCATCTGCGCTTTTTGTTCAGCAAACTCGAAGCCTTCACCAAGCTCGCCCCGGAAAGCGGACTGCAGCGGAATACGGCCTCAGCTGAAGTCCTGCACGAAGTGGCCGAGCGCCTGCACCGCCGCAGCCTGGTGATCGTGATCAGCGATTTATTCGAAAACATAGGCGAGAACGAACAGCTTCTCAACGCCCTCAAGCACCTGCGTCATCGGAAGCATGAAGTTGTACTGTTTCACATGCTCGAAAAACGCAGCGAACGCGAGCTCGACTTCCCGGACGGCCGCTACCTGTTTCAGGACCTTGAGACGGGCGATGAAGTGGACCTGACCCCCTCCGAAATCCGCACGGCCTACAAAAACGAAATCGAAGCCTACACGCACGCATTCAAAATGGCCTGCAGCGAAGCACACATCGACTATGAAGAAGTAGATACCGGCGCCTCCTTCGATCTTGCGCTTCTGGCCTACCTCAACAAGCGCAAGCGACTGGGCTAACCCGCATTTCTGCGATTTGCCGGTACGCGTGTGTTTTTGGGTATTTTTTTCGGGTGATGGCTTCACAGGTCGGAGCCCCATTTTTGTGTTGAACTGACTTTTTCTGATTTGGCGACTGATGAACCTTTACCGCTGCGTAAAATCATCCATGTGGATATGGACGCCTTCTTTGCGTCTGTGGAACAGCTTGACGCCCCGGAGCTGCGCGGGAAGCCGGTTGTCGTAGGCGGCTCGCCTGACGGTCGCGGGGTAGTTGCCGCGGCAAGCTACGAAGCCCGCAAATACGGAATCCGCTCTGCCATGCCGGCCCGAAGAGCCGTAAAACTGTGCCCGCACCTCATTTTCGTGAAATCCCGCTTTGAACGCTACAAAGAAATTTCAGCACAGATCCGCGAAATCTTCTACAGCTTCACCGATCTCGTGGAGCCGCTCTCCCTTGATGAAGCCTATCTCGACATCACCGAAAACAAGCGGGGGATCGCTTCAGCCCGTCAGCTTGCGCGGCTCATCAAGGAAGAAATCAAGGCCAAAACGGGACTTACGGCTTCCGCCGGCGTTGCGGTTAATAAGTTCGTAGCTAAAATTGCGAGCGACCTCAACAAGCCGGACGGGCTCGCGGTCATCACCCCGGAAAAAATGATCCCGTTTCTTGAACAGCTTCCGGTAGGCAAATTTCACGGGGTCGGCAAAGCAACCGAAGCCAAAATGCACGGCCTGCACCTGTTTACCGGTGCCGACCTCAAAAAGCTTTCGGAACCGGAGCTTCTCCGGCATTTCGGCAAGGTCGGGCATTTTTACTACAACATCGTGCGGGGCATAGATGACCGCCCGGTAAAGCCCAACCGAATCCGGAAATCGGTCGGCGCGGAGAATACCTTCTCCGAAGACCTCCAAACCCTGCCCGAAATGAAAGCGCGGCTTTCCGTCATCGCAGCCAAATTAGCGGAGCGCATGCAAAGGGCCGGGGCTATGGGAAAGACCATCACCCTCAAGGTACGCTACGAAGATTTTGAGTCCGTGACCCGTTCCCGCACGCTCGATCACCTGACCGACAGGGAAGATGAGCTGTTTCAGGTCGCCCTCAGCCTACTTGACCAAACCCGGGCTGGTATCCGGCCGGTGCGTTTGCTTGGCATTTCGGTATCCAACCTCAACCTGCAGGACGAAGAAGACCATGTGCCGGGAACGGGCAGCATGCAGCGCCCGGGAATTCAGCTTGAACTGTTTGAACAGGGTACAGCGGACGATTAAGAACCGTGCGGGACAGGCAGCTGACGCCGTCCGAAATGATGGTTCAAAAGCGCAAAATCTGAAAAAAGGGCACAAGGCGTTTTGTATATATTCAAATTCCACTGTTCGGAATTGAAATAAGAGACAAGGTGTAAATTGTAAAAGCGCCTTGATTTTTTGGCTTTCGCCAGTTTTTATGCTGTAACAAGTCTTTACGGCTGTAAGGCCTTCCTATACATCCTATATACAAGCCTAAATTTTCCATCAGACGCGCAGAGTGTTGTTACAGCTGCGAGAAAGCGCTATTCTGATGATATTATCCTTCAATTAAATTGTACAAAATGAAACACATCCTAACAGCGCTTTGTACCATCGCGCTTCTCATGGCTGCACCCTTTGCTGTAGCCCAACAAGGCCCGCAGGCTTTTAATCAGTCGGGCAGTAATGCTCAGCCAAGTGAACTCCCGGAAGTATGCACCGGCACATGGACGGAAGCCGCAGAAGGCTCTTTTGATGATGGCTTTACCTATCAGTTTACCTCCATTGGTAATGTCGTACGTCTCGAAGTTGAGCTCCTTGATCCCAAAGAAGGACTTGTAGCCTTCGCCCAAACATACAATCCAAATTTTAATGAAGTTCAGATGGATCATCTGGGCGGGCAGCGCTTCGGCAGGCCTTTTTCCGGAAATGCGGAAGGCAGTACTTTTCGCGTAGCCGTTAAATTCGCCTTTGCGGGCGGTCTGGCGACCTCAACCATTATCGAGCATATTGTAGGCGATTGTGAAGTGGACGCCCCGTCGAATGGTATTAATTTCCCGATTACCTTTAATGATCCCGATCTCGACTACGAGCTCTTTGATTTTGGCGACAATCAGTCGCAGATTATTCAGGATCCCACAGACCCGGCCAACAGGGTTGTAGAATCGGTTAAGCTGGCCGGGGCCGCTACCTGGGCCGGCACAACAGTCGCCAATGATAACGGATTTATCCTTCCCATTCCGTTCTCACCGGGCAACACCATTATTACCGCGCGGGTTTGGTCGCCGGTTGCCGGTATTCCGGTTCGCATGAAGGTGGAAGACCATACCAATGTGACCGTTAGTGTGGAAACCGAAGCTACCGTTACGGAAGCCGGCGTATGGCAGACCCTCGAGTTCGATTTCAGCAACGAAGCGCCCGGAACCGAAGCCATCAACTTTGACCGCCTGTACACCAAGGCCTCCATGTTTTTTGATTTTGGGACCGAAGGCACCGGCGAAACGTTTTATTGGGATGACCTCATCTTCGCTGGCGGCGGCGGTGGCGGCGAAGAGCCCCCACCGGCTTCTCTCATTACCTTGCCGGTAACCTTCGAAGACCCCGATCTTGACTATCAGCTCGACGATTTCGGCGGAAACAGCTCCGTAATTGTAGCTGATCCTACCAACGCTGACAACCGCGTGGTGCAGTCAACCAAAGGCGCCGGCGCTGAACTTTGGGCCGGTACAACTGTTGCCCGCATGGACGGTTTCGCTGAGCCGATTCCGTTCAGCCCCGGAAATACAACCATGAGCGTACGCGTATGGTCGCCGGTCGCGGATATTCCGGTCCGCATGAAGGTGGAAGATCACACCAACGGCGCACTCAGTGTTGAAACAGAAGTTATGCTTACCGTCGCCAACGAGTGGCATACCCTTGAGTTCGATTTTGCACAGCCTGCCCCCGGCACCCCGGCCATCAACTTTAACACCAGCTACACCATGGCCTCGGTTTTCTTCGATTTTGGCACTACTGGTGCAGAATCCGGCGAACGAACCTACTTTTGGGATGATGTCACCTTCACCGGCGAAGAAGGCGGAACCGACCCGCCGCCTGCCTCTGACATCGAGCTGCCGATCACATTTCAGGATCCCGATCTGGATTATGAGCTGGTTGACTTCGGCGACACTGTTTCAGAAATCATCAACTTCCCGATCGACCCAACGAACCGGGTCGTTCAGACACTCAAACCAGAAGGTGCTGCAACCTGGGCCGGCACGACCGTAGCCGATGTTTCGGGCTTCTCAGAACCCATTCCGTTTGACCCTGACAATACGACCATGACGCTGCGCGTGTGGTCGCCGGTTTCAAACGTTCCGGTCCGCTTAAAGGTGGAAGACCATACCGATGTAACCGTAAGTGTTGAGACCGAAGCCATGATCACCGTGCCGGGAGAGTGGCAAACCCTCACCTTCGATTTCGCCAATCAGGCACCGGGTACCGAGTTCATCAACTTTGACAAGAACTACACCAAAGCGTCTGTATTCTTTGATTTTGGTTCTGAAGGCAACGGCGTATTCTATTACTGGGATGATCTCGCCTTCGGCAGCGGCCCCGGCACAGAGCCGCCCACAACCGTGACGCTTCCGGTAAGTTTCGAAGAAGACCTTGACTGGAGCACCATCTTTACAGATTTCGATGGCGGTGCTGCAAGTGTCGTTGCCAACCCCGATCCGTCAGGAATCAACACCAGCGGAAACGTTGGTAAAATGGTCAAAGGCGAAGGCGCACCCTGGGCAGGCAGTAGCTTCTTCCTCACCAATCCGCTCGAAATCGGCGATGTCCCCATGTCAGTTCAGGTTTGGGCACCTCGTGATGATTCCAGCTTGCTGTTCAAAATTGAAAACGGCGCAGACGCCGGTCAGTTTTTCGAAGCCGAACAGCCCATACCCGTTGCCAACGAATGGACCGAGCTGACCTTCGACCTCAGCGGTGCGAATCAGGCCTTCGAATATGACCGTATCGTGCTGATTTTCGACCTCGGCGAGATTGGGGATGGCAGCGAAAACTTCACCTGGTACTTCGACAACATCGGCTGGCTCGGCACTACAAGCCTCCATCCGGAGCTCGCAGATGTGCCGGTGCAGGTCAGCCTGAATCAGAACTACCCGAACCCCTTCAACCCGACAACACAAATTCAGTTCACCCTTCCGGTGAGCGATCAGGTGCGGCTTGAAGTGTACAACCTCATGGGACAGCGGGTAGCAACCCTGATTAACGACACCGTATCAGCGGGCACCCACACCGTAACCTTCGACGCCGGTTCTCTGGCAAGCGGCATGTACCTGTACCGCCTGCAAAGCGGTTCGGTGAACCTCACTCGCAAAATGATGCTGGTGCGCTAAAAAAAATCTTTTCCCCCCTCACCCGATGTTAGATTGAAATGATTGGTTGATTTGATTAGGGGGGTATGCAAAAGCCTCCTCTTTGCTTCACGGCAAGGGGGGCTTTTTTTTTGAAACTTTGGGGATTTGGGGATTTGGGGATTTGAAGCTTTGGGGATTCCGCAGTGGCACTATGGTAGTGTTACAAAAGTGTGTTCAGATGACGATGGTCGAACGGTTTGTGTGTTCGTTTTAAAATCCCCACCAAAGGTATGCCGCCCTTTCAGGGCTCAGGAATGCTGACGGTGCCTGACACAGGGTTTGCACCCTGTGCTGTGTTATATCGCCCTTTCAGGGCTTTTGCCGGAATTCGCCAAACTTCCCCACAACCCACCGCTATCCGCGAAATTGCGATGCGATTAACGGTAACGATGCTGAACCTACCCGGAAGCCAGCTCCATGGGGGTGACATCTTCGTCGAAATCAAACCACAGTGATCCGCGACATGGCGATACGATTAACGGTAACGATGCTCGAGCTACCTGGGTACCAGCTCCGTAACGGGTGACATCTTCGTAGCAAATCAATCCACCGCTATGCGCGAAATGGCGATGCGATTCATGGCCACGATGCTTAACCTGCCCGGAAGCCAACTCCGTAGGGGTGACATCTTCGTCGAAATCAAACCACAGTGATCCGCGACATGGCGATGCGATTAACGGCCATGATGCTCGACCTACCCGCGTACCAGCTCCGTAACAGGTGATATCTTGGTATAACATCAATCCACCGCTATCGGTGAATTTGCGATGCAATTAACGGCCACGATGTCGAGCCTGCCCGCTAACCAGCCCCGTAGGGGTGACATCTTAGTAGTAGCAAATTGCCACGCCCCCCCCCACATTTCCCCCGCGCGCGCCGAAGGCGCGCATGCGGGGCCGGGCGAATAGCCCGAAGCAAACCCGTTGTAGAGACACAAAAATTTGCGTGTCTACGATGCCGGATTGATGCCAAAATTTCGATACCCGGGAGAGACCATCCCCCTTCGTAGCAAAACCGATCGGCGCTTTTCGCGGATTTCCTGTTTTGCTGAACAGGATTTGTAAGATTCACAAGATGAACAAGATAGTTGTTGGGTTTCAATGCCTGCACTACAAATCTTCCTTAACCCACCGCTATCCGCGAAATGGCGATACGATTAACGGCCATGATGCTGAACCTGCCCGGCAACCAACTCCGTAGGGGTGACATCTTCGTAGAAATTACAAACGAACACCAGACCCATTCCCCCAAAAAATAAAAAACCCGGCCTGCTATTGCTGACAAGCCGGGTTTTGATAATGCAGCTGTTATCCCCCCGAAAAAAACAAGGGGACGAAAAACCAAATTTACGCCAGCGCCTTGGTGACTTCGGCGGCGGCTTCTTTCAGAAGAACTGCGGAAACAACATTGAGATCGCTGTTGTCGATGATCTCCTTGGCTTCTTCGGCATTGGTGCCCTGAAGGCGCACGATGATGGGCACGTTGGCCACTTTGGCCGCAATCTCAGGATCCTTCACCGCTTCGAGTACACCATTGGCTACGCGGTCGCAGCGCACGATACCACCGAAGATATTGATAAGAATCACTTTCACATTCGGATCTTCGAGGATGATTTTGAAGCCGTTTTTCACGGTCTCCACATTGGCGGTACCGCCCACATCGAGGAAGTTTGCCGGGTCGCCGCCCGCAAGCTTGATGATATCCATCGTCGCCATAGCGAGACCCGCGCCGTTTACCATACAGCCCACGTTGCCGTCGAGCTTGATGTAGTTCAGGTTGAACTTGCCGGCTTCCACTTCGGCAGGATCTTCTTCGGTAAGGTCGCGCAGTTCCATCAGATCTTTGTGGCGGAACAAGGCGTTGCTGTCGAAGTTGATTTTGGCGTCGAGGGCAATCACGTCGTTATCGGGTGTAAGCACGAGCGGGTTGATTTCGAAGATTGATGCGTCGGTAGCTTCGAAAGCTTCGTAGAGCGACAGAATGAATTTCACACCCTTCTTGAATGCGTCGCCGGTAAGGCCCAGCGCGAAAGCGAGGCGGCGCGCCTGACTCGGGTACAGCTTCTGACCCGGCTCAACCCACTCTTTCACAATCAGCTCGGGGGTTTCTTCCGCAACTTTTTCGATTTCAACACCACCTTCGGTGGAGACCATGATCACATTCTGCCCTTTGGCGCGGTCGAGAGTGATACCCAGATAAAATTCATGCGCGATATCAACGCCATCGGTTACGTACAGGCGCTGTACTTGCTTGCCGGCCTCGCCGGTCTGAATAGTTACGAGGGTATCCCCGAGCAGGGCCTCCGCGCCTTGTTTTACTTCTTCAACAGTTTTGCAAAGCATCACGCCTTTGGCGCCGCTTTTTACGGTGCGGCCTTTACCGCGCCCCCCGGCATGAATCTGTGCCTTCAAAACAAATAATGTAGCCCCTTTGGCTTTCAGCTCTTCAGCCGCGGAAACCGCTTCCTCAACAGAGAAAGCAGGAATTCCTGCGGGTACAGCAACCCCGTATTGCTTGAGGATTTCCTTGGCCTGATACTCGTGAATATTCATAACAAAATAATACTATAGGTTGATAGGGAATCTCGGATGTGAAATTAATACTAATACTAATGTGCGCGTAAAATAAAACTTTATGCGCACTTCACATATTAGAAATGTGAGCTTATTGAGCCCTGTTAAATAAAAAAAGCGGCGCAAGCATGTAACAGCTGCGCCGCTTTTTGGTTTTTCAAAGGAAGCTTACGCTCAGACGGCTGAGCCGGCCGGTTCAAACAGCCGGTCGGGGCGATGGCGCTGTTCATACACCGTTTCGGAAAGGGACTCCAGATTTTCACCTTTAAACGGCTTCTCCTGTGAAAGCAGGTAGCAGCTGTCCATGCCTCGCTTAAGATTCGCCTTCATCTTCAGCAATTTGCGTAAACGGCTTTATCATCGCCTTGCCAGCAAGTAAAATTCCTGGTGAATAATGCGGGCTAAGCAGAATATGGCCGAATCCCTGGAATCTGTCTGAATAAAAATTTTTTGTGAAGTGCGCTCAAAAAACAGTTTCTAATAACCAACCTTTTTATTAGATTATAAAAAGTATTCCTACTCTTAAATATGGAATAGGTCAACTGGTTTAACTTCGGTGCCAAAAGCAACAAAAGCAAGACCCTAACCGCAGTTGAGCCATCAAAAACCCTTACCGATTATGACGCGCATAAAAAAAATTATTCTCTTCCTGCTGCCGCCACCCAACTGGCGGGTGCCGGTTATTGTGCTTATGGGCGCGCTGTTCGGGATTGGGGGGTATGCCTTCGTTGTATCGAATGCGGTGAGTTACCTCAGCGACGATCCGGCTACTTGTGTGAACTGCCATGTAATGGGGCCGCAGTTCGCTACCTGGTTTCACAGCTCGCACCGCGAGCATGCAAACTGTAACGACTGTCACGTGCCTCAGGATAATCTCATCAAGCAGTATTACTTCAAGGCGCAGGACGGGCTCCGGCACGCGACCATTTTCACCCTGAACACTACGCCCGACCCCATCGTGATGCACGAAGCGGGGCAGCGGGTGGTGCAGGCGAATTGTCAGCGGTGCCACGATCACACCAACCAGTTTGTGACGTCCGGGCAGGTAACCTTCGATCACGTGCAGGAAGGCCGCGGGCAGCTCTGCTGGGACTGTCACCGCGACGTGCCGCACGGTACGGTGCGGGGTGCAGCTTCCGTGCCTAACGCCCGCGTTCCCGTACCGCAATCCACTATGCCTGAATGGCTCCGGCTACAGCAAAACCGCTAATATTTTAATCCTTCTCTATTATGAGTTCCATCAGTAATTCAATCCAAAAACGACCCTGGCTGGGCTGGCTGCTGTTTATCGGCACTATGGTTGTCGTGTTTTTGCTGGGTGTTTTAACCTACACCATTATTGAAAACCGCACCGCAGGGCAGTTCGCCTTTGTTTCCTCCGCCCAAATTGACCCGCTTGAGCCCCGTGCTGAAGTATGGGGCAGCTTCTTCCCGCGGCAGTTTAACACCTATAACCAAATGGCGGATACCACCTTCCGCAGCAAGCACCTCGGCTCACAGCGCCGCGACCTGCTCGAGGACAATCCCGCATTTGTGATTCTGTTTGCCGGATTTGGCTTCTCCCGTGATTATAACCTCTCCCGCGGGCACATCTACTCGGTAAGCGATACCCGGGAAACGCTCCGCACAGGCGCCCCACAACAAGCTGGTGACGGTCCGATGCCGGCAACCTGCTGGACCTGTAAATCACCGGACGTGGTGCGCCTGATGGATGAGCACGGCGTAGCCGGATTTTACGCAAAGCAATGGTCTGATTTCGGTAATGAAGTCGTCAATCCCATCAATTGTGCAACCTGCCATGAATCGGATGACATGAGCCTGAGTCTTGCGTTGCCGGCCCTGACCGAAACCTTTGCACGCCTCGGTCGTGATATCAGCACTGCAAGCCATCAGGAGATGCGTTCGCTTACCTGTGCGCAGTGTCATGTGGAGTACTACTTTGGGGAAGACAACTATCTCATATTCCCCTGGGATGAAGGTATGACTGCCGAAGATATGGCCCGCTATTTTGATAACAGAGGCTTTGCCGACTGGATTCATCCGCTCAGCCGCGCCCCGATGATTAAGGCGCAGCACCCTGACTATGAGGTGTTCACCACCGGTATTCATTATCAGAGAGGCGTATCCTGCTCGGATTGCCACATGCCGTACAAAACCGAAGGCGGCATGAAATTTACGGACCATCAGATACAGAGTCCGCTTAACAACATCGCGGCAGCCTGTCAGACCTGTCACCGGCAGAGTGAAGCCGAGCTGATCCGCAACGTGTACGACCGTCAGGATATGGTGAAGGAAGTACGCGTGAAGCTGGAAGACGCGCTCGTTCTCGCGCACCTTGAGGCGGAATTCGCCTGGAATCTGGGCGCAACCGAAGATCAGATGCGCGAAGCCCTGCACCTGATTCGTCACGCGCAATGGCGCTGGGACTACGCCGCAGCCACACACGGCGGCTCCTTCCACGCACCGCTTGAGCTTACCCGCACCATCGGTGACGGCCTTGATATGGCACACCGCGCGCGCCGCAAGATTGCCACAACCCTGGCCGAACTTGGTCACATCGGCGATCCCCCGCTGCCCGATGTTTCTACCAAGCTATTGGCGCAGCAATACATTGGCATTGATGTAGATGCGCTGCAGGCTGAAAAAGACCGCTTCCTCGAAGAGCTGGTTCCCCAATGGCTGCAGGAAGCTGCCGCAACACACGAGCGCTGGGATGTGCGCCGTCGTGAAAACCCTACCAATTACATCAACCCGTAATACCCCGCAACAGTCGTATGCAAAGCTGAAAAAATCATCAGGCGGCGGCTGTCACGCCATCAGACAGACGCCGCGCATACGGCAGCAACTTAATTTTTTTAACCCAATAATTAATGTGTTATGCGCCTGAACAACGCTCAAAATAAACGCGAAGCGGGTTCGCAACCCCGCAAAAAGCCCGTCTGGACCGGCCCATGGGGCTATACCGAAGGCTGGCTGATCTGCCTCGGTCTGCTAATCACCGGTACAGCCTTACAGCTCACCATTGGAGGACTCAACCCCAATGCCCTCTCCTGGCCGGTCAACATCATCACCGGCAGCATTTTTACCGGTATTCTGATTTTTGCCTGGTACTTTCTGCGCAGCCTGCCGATGGTCAACTGGCTGGCGCGCGTACCTGCCGCCATCACCTCTATTGCCCTGCTCACCTTTCTGGTCCTCATCATGGGCTTCAACCTTCAGGAAGACGCCGGTAACCCGGTCTGGGTGCAGAAGCTCGGCCTTTCCAACATGACAAGTTCCTGGCCGTTTTTATTCGGGATGATGTTCTTCATGGCCTCCCTCGGCATGGCTACCCTGAAACGGCTCACGCCCATGAAAGGCCGGAACATCGGCTTTTTCCTGAACCATGCCGGACTCTACATTGCCATCCTCGGTGGACTGCTGGGCGCGGCGGATCTCAAGCGCGTTTTCTTCGACCTCACAGAAGGAGAAGTGATGTGGGGCGCCGTTGACCGTGCCGGCGTGTATTACGAGATGCCCATGCCCGTAGAACTCGAGCGCTTCAACATGGAAGAATTCAATCCCAAGATTGCCATCATCTACAGTGAAACCGGCCGGATTGTGCCGGAATCCATCAATCAGATGTTTGAAATGGGGAAAGGCCATCGCGGCAATCTGTACGGCTGGGATGTGGAAATCCTCGAGTTCCATAAAATGTCGGGCCGCATCGACGGTCGTTTTGAGCCGGTTGTGGACTACGGCGCACCGCCCTCCGCGCTTGTGCGGGTCACGGATGCAGACGGTCAGCAGCTCGAAGGCTGGATTACAAGCGGCAGCTTCATGTATCCGCATCAGCTGCTGCAGGTAGATCACGAAATGGCCATCGCCATGACGATCCCGCAGGCGAGTCACTACAGTTCTGATGTGGTGATCTACACTCCCGACGGCGAGATGCGTCAGGCGCGGGTGGAAGTCAACAAACCTGTAACGGTCAACGGCTGGAAGCTCTATCAGTTCAGCTACGACGACCGCTTCGGCAAATGGTCATCTTCCTCGACCATCGAAGCCATCCGTGACCCCTGGCTGCCAGTCGTGTACCTCGGCATTTTCATGCTGATTGCCGGTTCGGTTTACCTCATGACTCTCGGCAAAGCGCCCGATCCGGAGCCGGATCAAACCGCGGGATTTGATAAAGCCGGAAAGCCATCCATCGAAACAAAAACAGAACCCCTCAAAGCGGCTGTTAGCGAAGATGCACCCAACAGGCAGCCCGAACGCCTGCGCAAACCTGAACCCGAACTGTTAGAAGTATAGTGCCATGATGCCCATCGACCCAACCTTATTCACCCTTGCCTCCATAGCCCTCTGGGCCGTGGGGATGGCGCTCTTCCTGATTGCCGGGGAGCGCAGAACCATCAAACTGCTGGCGCACGCGAGCTATCTCTCCGGCGTAGTTGTCCTGGCCGTATTTGCCTGGCTGCTCTGGGATATTCTCGATCGTCCGCCCATGCGCACCCTGGGCGAAACCCGCCTGTGGTACGCCATGTTCCTGCCGGTCATCGGCTATGCGACCTACATGCGCTGGAACTACAGCTGGATTCTGCACTACAGCGGCGCTGTTGCCATCGTATTTGTGGCGATCAACCTGATTTACCCCGACAACTACGACCGCGATCTCATGCCTGCCCTGCAAAGCATCTGGTTCGTGCCGCACGTGATTGTGTACATCTTTGCCTACGCGCTGCTTGCGGCCTCGGCTATCGTAGCGGTTAAGGGCCTTGCGATACAGTATTTGGGCCTCAACTGGAAATGGAGCATACAGCTGGCCGACAACCTCGTGTATCTCGGCCTCGGCTTCCTCACGCTCGGGCTGCTGTTTGGCGCGCTTTGGGGCAAAGAAGCCTGGGGACACTACTGGATGTGGGATCCCCAAGAGACCTGGGCCTTCCTTACCTGGATCGGATACCTCGGCTACATTCATTTCCGCTATCACAAACCCGGTAAAACCGCCGAAGCCAACTGGATGCTCGCGGTCGCCTTCATCATTCTGCTGATTGCCTGGTTTGGCGTAAACTATCTGCCTTCCGCGGCCAACAGCGTGCACACTTACACCCAATAAGCGCAGGAAAGAGGGAGAAAAAGGCTGAATCTCACGAAGGTTCAGCCTTTTTTATGGTCTCATGTTCTGTAAATAAAAAAGGCTGCGCCGAATAAACGGGCAGCCTTTTGGAGGTGTACGGGGCTATGCTTGGGTGATGGCTTATGTACACTACAAGTCCGGATCTTATGCTTTAGTAAATATTATAGCATAAGGTTACTATAAACTTGCGTTTATTAAACAAAATGGAAGGTCTGAATAAGGACGGGGCATGCAGACCGGAAAGTATGGGGCGATTGTATTATAGCGGGTAAAACCGCTTAGACAATTGATTCCCATAACAGTTTTCAATACACTGTAACAATGTCATTGAGAAAAATGCATGTTTATTGGTGTGTTTTAAGAAGAGGGTGACAGTCTGCTTGCTACAATATTACGCATGCACAACTCTTCGGGCAGTGCTTCGAAGCTAAGCCCATCGATGCCTAAGAAGGCAAGCTGATTTCCAGGTTTGGCAACCCAGTCGTTCACGGCTATGGTGTAGGTTTTAAACGGGTCTATCGTATTCGGAAAAGCACCAACGACAAATTCACCGGTGCGCTCTTCCCACTTATGGTTGCTAAACTGATTGGCACGCTTGATGATTTGCTTGAGTTGGGAACCCCTGACTTCGGCTTTAAAAAGACTGCTGTCAAACCGGATAGTATTGTCAATGTCATAGAATCTGACCTTTCCGAAAGGTAAAACGGGGCCAAAGGTTGTGTTGTTGATGAAGGCCGCATCTGTACCTGCAGCGCGTCTGAACCAGTTTACGGTATTAGAAATAAATGCATGAGGCGTAGTATGCTGCAAAAAGCTGCCGGCTGTTGCGCTCTCTGTACTGTTGAGATGACGTGCCTCCTGTGTTTTAATCATCTGTCCCATTTCAGTGTCTTCGCCAATGTGATCATCAAACTCAACAGTTGTGATTTTGTAGCTGCGCGGATTGGTACCGTCACGGGGCGACATTTCAATGATATCGCACAGATGGCCTCCCCATGCAGTATGCAGTGCCAGCCAGGAGTCGGTTTGCAAGTGCGCCCTTAAATGGTCGTGACCGCCGAGTACAACACTTCCGGCGGGCATTTTATCAAGTACTTCATTATCAGCGATGAAGCCATCGTGATTCATCACAATGTGTACCGCGCCATTGTGGAGCAGACTTCCCAGTTTTTCATTCAGATATTGGGATGGTTCCGGAAAATGCCATGTATTCCTGTGTATGGGCTGGTACGTGTCAGGATTGCTGCATGACAGACCGATAATGCGGAGCAACTGATTGTTTTGGGTAACCGTGATGGCTGTTGAAGCAAGGTTGCTGCCATCAGCCTTGTTTCTGATATTAGAAACAACAGCAATATCGAGCCGGCGCATACGCTCAACTACGCGACTAAAATCATTTTCAAGACCTCCCTCGTGATTCCCAAGATTGACTACAACCTGCGCATGTTTACTCAGGCGTTCAAGAAAGTACCACTCCAGCGCGCCTTTGGAGCGTGAAGCGACTTTGTTACTCGTTTCAAAAATATCGCCATTGATAAGTATGAGTTGTCTTTCGCCACTTTGCTGGTGTAACTGCGAAACAAAGTTGAGAATACGTGGGAAATGACGGTGAGAAGAATGCAGGTCAGCAAGGCAGATTACCCGCATTTGCTGATTGTTGTCTTCATCATCAAAATTTGGTTTGAGGCATGCGCTCAGGGATAACATGCCCAGAAAACCTGTTGCGCTTAATTGAAGGAAGCGCGACCTGCTCATGATTTTCGTTTTATCCATTCTGATGAATATGCTATAATGAGTCCTAAAATAGTGGCAAGAAGCTCAACTGTTACAGTCCGGAGGCAGTCTAACGCATTTAACATTAAGACTACCTTATATTTGTAAAAAGATTGAAGCAAAAAAATTCCCTCAGCGCTGAGGGATGTATATTCGAGCCTGAAGCAATACCTAACCCTTTTGAAGCTCGAATTAAAGAATATAGAAATGATCAAATACATCTGCACAACTTTTTTGCTGTTTTTTTTTCCGTACATCTTGACTGCTCAGACAGGCACGGATGATGCTGTTTATCAGATGCCGCCTGAGGAGGTGGTTGCGATTGTGGATGCTCCCGCTACGCCAGCCGTATCCCTGAGTCCGAACCGGGAGTATATGATGCTGATGCACAGAGCGGGCCTGCCCGGTATTATTGAGCTGGCACAGCCGGAGCTGAGGCTGGCGGGAATCCGGATTAACCCGCGCACCAATGGCCCGAGTCGCGCAAGCGGTTTTACAGGTCTGGCTCTTGTTGATATGGCAAACGGTGAGGAAATCGCCGTTTCGGGCTTACCTGATGATGCTTCCATCGGCAGTGTGAGCTGGTCGCCTGATGGCACCCGCTTTGCCTTCACCAACACAACGCTTGATGCGGTTGAGCTTTGGATGGGCTCGGTAGCTTCCCGCTCTGTTTCGCTTGTACCGGATATTCAGGTGAATGATACCTATTTCGGGTCGAGTCTGAGCTGGCACCCTTCTTCTGAAATCCTGTATGTGCGGGCCGTACCTGCGGGCAGAGGCGACGCGCCGGAACCGGAACTTGCCCCGCGCGGACCTGTTATTCAGGAAAATATCGGCCGGTCGGCTCCGGCTCGCACCTATCAGGATATGCTGAGCAATGCACATGATGAAGCGCTGTTCGAGTACTATTTTACGGCTCAGATTAAAGAAGTACAGGTCACTGATTTTACCCGCCGTGAAGTGGGTGAGGCCGGCATTATCAGAAGCATGTCGCCGGCGCCGGGCGGGGCGTATCTTATGGTGGCCTTTACCGACCGCCCGTTTTCGTACACTGTTCCGGCTTCCCGCTTTCCGGTACGTACGGAGATTTGGGACACGGACGGAAATGTGGTTGAGACCGTCGCTGAAATTCCGCTGCAGAATGAAATCCCCATCGGGTTCAATGCTACGTCAGTTGGTCCGCGCAGCATTACCTGGCGCAATGATGCGCCGGCTACGGTGGTATGGGTAGAAGCGCAGGATGAGGGCAATCCCCGTGTGGAAGCTGATACGCGCGATCTTGTCTTCATGCAGGAAGTACCGTTTACCGGGGCGCCTGATGTGCTTGCACGGCTTGAATACCGCTTTAGCGGCATTATGTGGGGACATGGCGAGCTTGCCCTTATTCGCGAGCGCTGGTTCGATAACCGCAACGAGCGCTTGTGGCGGGTTGCCCCCGATAACATCCGGGGAAGTCAGCTGCTGGTTTGGGACCGCAATTACGAAGATATTTACAACGATCCGGGAAGTCCGCAAATGCGCGTCAGTGACTCCGGTAATATGGTGCTGAATACCGATGACAGCGGATTCGGTATTTTTCTGACCGCGCTCGGTGCTTCAGATGAGGGTAACCGCCCGTTTCTGGACCGGCTTGACCTCACTTCGGAACAAACGGAGCGCCTTTGGCAAAGTGCTTCGCCATTCTACGAGCGGGTCGTTACCATGCTGGATAACACCGGTTCGCAGGTGATTACGCTGCGGGAGTCTCAGACGGTACCTGCTAATTATTTTCAGCGGGATTTATCGGCGGATACAGAAATTGCGCTCACACAGTTCGAACATCCCAACCCGGACTTACGCGATGTGCGGCGTGAGCTTGTTACGTATGAGCGGGCCGATGGGGTGCCCCTGAGCGGAACCCTGCTGCTTCCGCCGGGCTACGATCCGGAAACCGATGGCCGGCTTCCGCTAATGGTTTGGGCGTATCCGCGGGAGTTCAGAAGTGCTGATGCCGCCGGACAGCGTTCGGATTCTCCGTATCGGTTTGTGAATATCGGATACTGGGGACCGCAGTGGCTGATCACGCAGGGCTACGCTGTGCTCGACGCCGCAACCATGCCCATTGTCGGAGAAGGCGATAAAGAACCCAATGATACCTTTATTGATCAGCTGATTATGAACAGTGAGGCGGCTATCGATGCTGTGGCTGATATGGGTATTGCAGATCCGAACCGCGCAGCGATTGGCGGGCACAGCTATGGCGCGTTCATGGTCGCGCACATCCTGGGGAATTCGGATTTGTTCCGCGCCGGTATTGCGCGGAGCGGCGCCTACAACCGAAGCCTGACCCCGTTTGGGTTTCAGCGGGAACAGCGTACCCTTTGGGATGATACCAATCTGTATATCACCATGTCTCCTTTCTTTAACGCGCACAACATTAAGCACCCTATTCTGCTGATTCACGGGGAAGCGGATAACAATTCCGGGACTTTTCCGCTGCAGAGCGAGCGGCTCTTTCAGGCCATTCAGGGTCTTGGGGGCACGGCACGTCTGGTGATGCTGCCGCATGAATCGCACGGCTACCGCGCCCGCGAGTCTGTGATGCACATGCTGTGGGAAACACACCGCTGGCTCGATAAATTTGTGAAGCACGCGGACGAACTTACGGAAGCAAATTAACCCGCATTATTCACAATTAAACAGAATTTATTTGCTAAATGTAAGTTTAATTTCGACTTAGTGAAAAACACCGGTAGCCCAAATTTGGGTGTGGTTTAAAGACTGCGAAATTTCCCCGCTGGCTACGTTAAAGCTGAAAACTCATGCTCAGGGTACTTAGGTACCCTTCCGCTGAGTTTTCAGCTTCGCCTTGCCAGCAAGAAAATTTCTTGGTGAATAATGCGGGTTAATCGAATCCCGTGATTTCATCACAAAATCGGGTCGGTGCCAAATTACAGGTGCCGGCCCGTTTTTGTTTATGGAGGATGTGCAAAAGGAAAAGAAAGGCAGGGCAGGGGGGAGGCGTTGCTGCTGCAAAAAAGCAACGCCTCCATCTTAGGTTTAGGAGCCCGGAGTCTGCCACGGCGCACCTGATGTTCACGGAGTTTCCCCCAAATAAAAAAACTTCCGAATCGCTTAGTGGCCGGGTTCGGGCGATGCGGTTTGAATACGATTGCGCGTACCGGGGGCGGAGGGCGGTCAGTAGGTTTTGGTCATGCGTTCGTGGACCTGCAGCACAACGGTTGCCCGCCCGAGATACTCTTCATTAAAGACTGCCGGTTCGGCCTGATCGGTGGTGGTGATGGTCATGATGCTGCCTTCGAAGCCGTAGTAGCGGAGGTACCAGTAGATGCCTTCGAAGTTATCAGAGTGGTAGGCGCCGTTAAGGTGCAGGTGCTGTGTTTCGCCCTCGCGGAATGAGTGCAGAATGAAGTGCGCCATGGTTGCGTCTTTCGAAGCCTGCGAGAGGGCAAGGTTGTCGCCGCCGTGGCCGTGGGCCATTTGTGTGATGTTGGCGTATCCTGGGAGCTCCAGATCAACGGTAATGGGGACCGGGGCTATCCATTGACGGGCTTCCGGATCGAGCTGATCGAGCGCGGTGAGTCCGTCGCGGAATACCATGGAGGCGTAGCGGCGCGGGATGTTGGTTGCAATTACGGGTATGCCCTGCTCGCGCGCAAACTGAACGATGGGTCGGTAATCGGTAGCGTAATTGTTCCACAGGCGGGCCTGTTCTTCGAAATTACGGTCGGTAATCAGGCCTGAGAGGTATTCATCCATGATGATCTGCTGATCGGCTTCGAACATTTCCATGCCGATGATCAGGCTTCGGGTGGTATCTGCATGCAGGCTGCGCGTGAGTTCATGCTGCAGCCAGTGCGCGATGGCATTATTATGGAGTTCACCAAACAGAATAATGTCGTGGCTGCGCGCGGTTTCGGCTACGTCCTGCCAGTTTATGCGCTCGCCATCTGCCGTGAAGAAAACGTGTGAGGGGTTTTCATCCGCAAGAGAAAGTTTCTGCGCGCTGCAACCGGTGAGGGCTGCGAGCATGAGGACCAAAAAGGTGCGGCAAAAAAATGTGGTTTGCATGCCGGGGAAGGGGGTTCGTTTAGGATGACAGAGGTGCAAATATGCCGAAAATGGAGGTGAGTACAAAGCTGTAAATCCGAAGCCGGATGTTGGCAAGGAGTGCGTGTGCCGCAGTCAGCTTAGAAAGCCCGGATAGGTCTGACCCTTTCCTGCATCCATTTCGGGAGCAGCCGGTGATTACCGGTTCCCATAAAAATGCCCCATGCGGCCCCGTCGTCCTGCTCGGTAGAACTCCAGTAAAACTCATTGGAAAGCCCGGCTTTATTCTGACCGCTTACGTAAAGGGTATTGAGCATAATTTCAAGTTCTGCCCGGCTTGGGATGAACCAGTCCGCGTAGCCGTCGATGTTAAGTTCAGCGACAATTTTAGCAATGTTGTTGTCTGACTGACTGCAGCGGTCCAGAAGTTTTTGCAGGTTGGCCCTGCCGTCGCCCAGGCGGTAGTTTGTAGCTTCTAAAAACTGATTATAGCAGGGGAATTCTGCCCGAATGTCATCACTTAGTCCGCCCCAGCCTGCCGGTGCTGCTTCGAGAAAAGTGAAAGGGAAACGGTTGTTTTCATCATAATAAAAAATGATGCCTCCGGCCGGACCAATTTCTCCAATTTCATAAGGTGGAAAAGTGAAACGGATGGTTTCCCCGAAAACGGTACCTTTTTCCGTGATAGCAAAAGCCCGAAAGAAATAATCGACGCCAAATTGCAGGTTGGTGAGGGGCAATTGAAAGGGGCGGCCATCCGGTATTTCAACAGTTTCCTCCGGCTGACTCATACGATCTTCACTGCCCCATACAAAGCCTCTGCGCATGATGCCGTCCGGGCTTGTGCCGGTCACGATACCTCTGAGCACTGCACTTCGGGCTGATCGCGCAAAAGAGATCAAATCAGAGGAGGTTACCCTGATGACACTGAATTCGTCGGTTTGGATTTCCTTCATGGGTCCGTAGCGGGTTTCGTAGGCCGTTGTGAGGTACGGACGTGCAAAGTAGGTGATCCCGGAATCCAGCCCGCTTACCTGAAGTTCTGCCCTACCGGATAAAACGGGTGCTGAGACGCATGTGTGTCTTATAGTGGGGTTAGGCTCGGTATGCACGCAAATGCCGGTGCCGATAACTTCCGTTTGGGTGATTTCGGCCCAGCTAACATCGAAATTGAGGGTGCTTTGATTGACGGCCTGCGCATCATGAAAAATCATGAGATTACGCACGTTTTCAAGGCTAACAGCCGGCGCTTCATCCGTAAGGGTTGACTTTCCGCCCGAACAGGCCGTTAGGAAAACCATTAGGGCAAGCCCCGTAAAAAAAGTGAGTCTCATTAAGGGTGCAATGAAAAGTATGAATCTGAACCTAACCCGCATTATTCACAATTAAACAGAATTTATTTGCTAAATGTAAGTTTAAATTTGGTTTAGTGAAAAAAGCCGGTAGCCCAAATTTGAGTGTTATGTAAAGACTGCAAAATTTCCCCGCTGGCTGCGTTGAAGTTGAAAACTCCTGCTCAGGGTACTTAGGTAGCCTTCCGCTGAGTTTTCAACTTCGCCTTGCCGGCAAGAAAATTTCTTGGTGAATAATGCGGGCTAAAGCGCTCAGGCAGGGATTATTCGCGGTTTGTGCTTTAATTCCCGCTTTGAGCACTTAAAACAAATGATACGCTGACTTCCTGTACATCGTTAAGCCTAACGAGCAGAAAGCGGGGACGTGTGATGTTGTAGTCGCTAAGTTTGATGTCAAAAGTACTTGAAATTTCTACAGTTGTGTTTTCGCTGTTTTCCGTTTTTTGGAAAAGGATGTTACCTGGAATTTCAACTTCTCTTTCAAATCCGGCAATACTAAAGGTGCCCTTTGCGATGTACTCGCCGTTTGTTTGGGATGCGGACTGCCAGTTTTGTACTAAGCCGTTGAACTTAATATAAGGATTATCTTCGCTTAGCAAATAATCCTCGCGCATTTTTGCGTCCCTGCGGTTGTTGCCGGTTCGGATGGAATCTACAGGTACTTCAAACCGGAAGTGTCCGGTTTCTGTATTAAATGACCCGGTTGCAGCGCTTGTTATGCCGTCGAACCGTTCGATTTGGGTACGGGAACTGAATACAACATCGGATTCAGTGACGACAAACTGATGCTGATCCTGCGCAAGTATTGTTGAGAATGGGAGAGCGGTTATTGTGAAAGCGAACAGCAAACAGCCGCATAAAACTACAAGTCCTTTATTGAGTATCAATGCGAAGGAATTGTTAAACGGAAGTATCATAGACTTTGATGGATGTCCAGTATGGCTTGAAGTCAGCCACAAATTTTTGGTGCAGCTCATGCTGCTGATAGGTGTTGAGGTCGGCTTCATCCTGAAACAGCATGTGCAGGCTCATTCCGTAGCTGTTGTCGACCACATCGCGCTCAATACCTGCCGGCGGACCTGCAAAAGTGAGCTGAACAACGCTCAGCTGATTGTTAAGTTCGAAAATGCGCTCACGCTGCTGTTCAAAGATTTCTTCCGGTGTATCTGTCTTAAAGTAGAAGTACACGGAGTGCAGAATCATCGATTGCTTCATAAAAAATAATTTGGGTGATTAAAAAAGGCTCAAAAATGAATGTATAAAACGGAAAGCAGTTTGCCAATGCTGAAAAAGGCTTATTACGGGTTAAGGTTCAATAAATTCCAACAATTCCAAAAAAAACGGAAGCCGCACAGCTGTCAGCTTCCGTTTTTTACTGAAAAGACAGGCTTCGCACTCAGGCACAGTCTAATTGACCGATTCCGGTTACCATATCAGGCCTTGATTTTATCGGGATCATCCACATCATCTACGAGAAAAGTGAGTCCGGCAGCAAGAATCCAGGTTAAGCCGCCGAGAACCAGTGCGTAAATGGCCTGACCTCCAAAAACAGTGCCCACTAAAAAGCCCAGGATGGACGCTGCGAGAATCTGCGGGAGTACGATGAAGAAGTTGAAAATCCCCATGTAGGTACCCATTTTACTTGCAGGCAGGGAGCCCGCCAGAATGGCATACGGCATCGATAGAATACTTGCCCAGGCCAGGCCAACACCAATCATGGAAACCAGAATCATCACAGGATTGCTGATAAAGTAGATGGAAATCAGCCCGGCTGCGCCTGCAACCAGGGCAAGGGCGTGCGTCGTTTTACGGTTGGTGTAACCGGCAATCACCGGCAGCATAAAGGCCACAAGTGCCGCGAAGCCATTGTAAATTCCGAAGGCGACCCCGACCCAATCGGCGCCGGCATTGTATTCCTGTTCGATACGTCGCAGGCTCGCCCGGGTAGCGTCTGATAACTCCGCGCGCCCTTCCTCCAGATAAAAGTTGACGACCCGCATACTTGCCACCACGTTTGACAGGCCCGCATCAACCTGCGCCTGATAGCTGTCGATATCTCCCTGAATGCGCTCGAAGCGGGAAAACCAGTCGGCATCGGTTTGTGCCGAAAGTCCGGGCAGGGTCGCGCTCAGCTCTGCAACTTCCACGGCATCCAGACGCATATCATAGATGTGACTTGTTACGGCTGATGTTGTGTAAATCCACATCGCGAAGAGCGCGAACCATGAAAAGAATTGCACTACTGCCAGCTGTTTCATGGTTTTTGGCATGAGGTAGAGGTCGTCAAATACCACAACCATCCCGTTTCGGCTTCCGCTGCGCTGCCAAAGCCCGACGAGTACAAGGACCAGACCAATAGCAGCAATACCAACTGTTAGGATATAAAGCTCCTGTGCCCATGTCTGACTGTAAACGGCAGCGCTTAGTAACACGCCAAGCGCCATAATCAGCGGACCGTGCCGCAGTTTGGTGCCCGCACGTTCTTCCGAAGATTGCTCCGGTGTTTCAATTTTTTCATCAATGCCGAGTTGTTGCTTGTCATATTCTTCGAACGCTTCGAGTTCTTCCGGGCTGTATTCTTTGGTTTTGATAATGGTCCACATCACTGCGAGGAAGAAAATGATACCCCCGAAGTAAAAGGAAAACTTCACTGAATCGGGGATCATCCCTTCGGGCGCTGTATTGGAAATGCCAAACCAGTTGGTCATCATCCACGGCAAAAAGGAGCCAATAAATGCTGCAATCCCGATGAAGAAGGACTGCATCGCGAACCCTTTGGTACGCTGTTCGGAAGGCAGCATATCACCCACAAAGGCCCGGAAAGGCTCCATTGTGATATTGATAGAGGCGTCGAGAATCCACAGCATCCCGGCGGCAATCCACAAATAGGGAGAATTCGGCATGATAAACAGCGCCGCAGACGCCAGAATCGCACCGATCAGAAAAAAAGGACGGCGGCGGCCAAAACTGTTCCAGGTGTTGTCGCTGAGGTAGCCTACAATCGGCTGCACGATAAGTCCGGTAACCGGCGCGGCAATCCAGAGGATGGGAATCTGACTTACATCGGCCCCCAGGGTTTCAAAAATGCGGCTCACGTTGGCGTTCTGTAGTGCGAACCCGAACTGAATACCCAAGAAACCGAAACTCATGTTCCAGATTTGCCAAAAGCTCAGCTGTGGTTTTTTCATGTAAAGGAAGGATTTGGGATAAAGGGATGAATTAGCGTGTGCTGTAACCGCTTACAGTGCCACAAAATAGGCAATTTCAAGGTCGGAACGGAACCCGATTTTGGTTTCAGATTTTCCCGCTCTACAATTCAAAACGGGTAGCAGCCCTTTGGGAAGCGTATTGAGTCAGCAACTTTGAACAGCAAAGTACCCCGGAGCGGATGTCCTCTATGAGCGCATTGCATTGCCGCCCTGTAAAACAAAAAAAGGCACATAACTATGAAAGTCATGTGCCTGTATGCATTTCGGGTCAGTTATTTCAGACCGCTTCAAGTTCATCAAGCGGCAGCTGTTCTGACAGCTTTACTTCATCGGAACCATTTTCTTTAACTTCTACCGGGATTTCATAATGAATACGGGTTTGAAAGAGTGCTTCCGGATCAGTGCTGTCGCGATAGCGAAATTCGTAGTCTACATAAATGACAGCCCCTTCGCCTTTACTCCGCACCGGAATGCCAACGGGAAATTCGGGATTCTCTCTGATGATGTGACCCTGCCGTTCTGTTTTGCCTTCATTGTTTTCAAAGCTAACGTGAAGCCTGTTGTGATGGCTGGGCGCTTCAAGCGCGAATCTGTCGGGCAGGCGTAAATCAATCATTACGGTATATTCTGTGCTTCCTACTTGCTGTAATTCTTTTCTTATCTTTCTTTCGGGGCTCATAGTTGTCCTTCATTTTAGTGGAGAATTTTCTAAATTTATAAATATAATGGAGATACGGTCGTCCGCGTTCCATGGAATGCTGCGGCGCCTGTTCGTACCTCCTGAAAACACACAGGTATCAGGTTAATTCAGTGAGTAAACTCGACGATTTCAGAGCCGAAAGGCAGCGAATGAATGAAAAAATTATGGGGCTGGACCATCTCGGGGTGAAGCGTTTCTTTAACCTCGACACCAACACCTATCGTGATGGTGCCCTCGATGGTAAAACCAAAGAGTTGCTCGGCCTTGTTGCTTCAGCTGTGCTCCGGTGCAACGACTGCATCGACTATCACCTTGAGCAGTGCGCGCTTGCAGGGTACACCCATGCCGAAATCATTGATGCTTTAAACGTTGCGCTGATTGTGGGCGGAAGTATTGTGATACCTCATTTTCGTCATGCTGTTGCGACACTCGAGCAGTTGCAGGAAGAAGGAAGCCTCAAAGCGTGAGGTTCACAGTACGCAAACATAGCCAGATATTCAGCCGGCTTTCTGCCGTAAGCATGTTTACTGTATGAAAGATTTGAGCCGAATCCTACATATTGTAGCCTTAACAGGCATTATTTTGCTGGGTACAATCAGCGATGGAAGAGCCTCAAATACAGATTCAGTATCGGTAGGGGGAATCCCAACAGCAGGATTTAGCAGTGATTCCGGATTTGGTTTTGGCGGTTTTCTGCAGCATATCACCTATGAGCAGGATCATGATCATTTCAGAAGAAAATTCCGCGCGCAAAGTACCATATTCTTAAGGGGAAAGCTCTTCGCGAATATTGTTTATGAGCATCGCTTCGCATCGGATGATCATTTTTTAGTAAGCGCGGCCGGGCAGCTGGATCCGGACGCGCTGTATTTCGGACGTGGAATGGAGGCTGAATTTTCTGCATCAGACCTCAGAAGCGAAATATATCATTACCGACGGGAGATGTTCATGGTTGAAGCCGTTTACAGCTTTGCATTGGGCTCTTCAGATCGTATCAGATACTTTCTCGATGCGGGCGTAAGCGGCGGTGCCATACGCACAAAAGTCTCTGACGACAGCAGGCTTGGGCAGCAGCAGCTTTTTGGCATAAGCGGGGGGATTAGAAATGCCGTTTTTGCGGGTCTCAGGCGGGATGCACGCGATAACATCAACCGTACTTCCGAAGGCAGTTATTTTACAGGACGCCTAACCCTCATTCCGGAACTAACGGGAAACAGAAATACGCTCATCAAAACCGAGGGATCTGCAGCTTTTTACCTGCCTCTTGCCGAACTGGGCGGTGAGCCGCTCTTGTTGGCAAGCCGCGCACAATTCCGGCAGATTATAGGAAAAGCCCCTTTTTATGAGCAGCCAACGCTGGGAGATGAGTTTACGCTGCGAGGGTATCCCCTCGAACGCTTTCGTGACAACGGAAGCATGCTCCTGACCGCTGAGTTTCGCGGCTGGCTCTTCCGGCTTCCCTGGTACAATGCGCAGCTTGGCGGTCATGTATTTACTGATGCCGGAACTGTTTTTCTGCATCCGGGCCAAATGCCGGATCTGCGTCAGTGGAGAATGACTGGTGGAATTGGCGGTGTATTGTCAGTCTTTACCCGCGATTTTGTGCTCCGGGGTGATTTGGGATTTTCGCGGGAAGCATGGCGTATTTACGCGGGTTTGGGATACACTTTTTAAAACATGTACCTTTAGGCACTCTGAAAACCCTTCTGCCAAAAGAAGCAGCCCTGAAATTATAATCTGCACTAAAACAAAGAAACTGCGCCAATCTGATTTATGATATTTCTGAACATTTTCATTTTGCTGGTCATTTTTATCAGCGGCTCCTGGCTGGCCAACGTGCTCATGCGCCGTTATGGGTACCCTGTACCCCGATCACTGCGCACCCGCGAAGACAAACTTCTTTTCCTGATGAAGCTCGTGCTTTTCTCCCTGCTAACAAGTCTGATGCTTGCTGCGCTGCTCATTTTCGGAATTGATCCGCTAAACTTAATGGGCAGGTCAGGGGTCGTTTAGGGTAGCAAAATCAATGGTCAACTATCGGAAGCTTTAGCGCTGTTACCGGTTTCTGATTTCGCGCTGCCGCATAGGCATGCGATCGATGATACCAAAAAGCCATTCAGGGGATACCATTTCATCGCTGAATGCTTTCACCCCACCGTCTTTTCCGATAAGTCTGAAGCTGAACGAGCTTAAACCGGCTTCGAGCTGCCGGGCTACACGGGAGGCTGATTCTGAAGATATTTCCTGTTCATCAAGCATACTACAGCCCTTCTGAAAGAGGGCAAGAATGCGCAGCTCGCGTTCAGCAAGTCCGGCGTCTTCCGCTATAAGCTGCTGTAGTTGTTGTTGAAAGCTGTGGTCAGAAGCCGAGGGTGCAGTTAAAACAATCAGGCGGTATTTCCAGCGAAACTCCTCAAGGGTGACATCCTGCACCGCCTCACAGCTGTCTGACTTTGGAGTATCCGCAAACGCAAAGAACAGCCCTAAGAAGAATGTTGTAAAGATCATCGTGATAAACTGTAGCATAAAAGATGATAGCCTTTTTATTTTGGTGATTTCCTGTCCAAGTCGCTGTTCAGCTTGTGTTTGCATTTGACTGAAGCCCTGATAGCAGTACCCTGACGGAGCTGAATACATTGAAATTGCTGATGATAGGGGATGCCAAAATAAAAAATATATTCTGGCAAAAAACACTTTTATTGATGTCCAAAACAGCTTATATTTTGAATCTGTTAAACAAGCTCATCGGGACTGTAGCTCAGTCGGTAGAGCAACGGACTGAAAATCCGTGTGTCGGCGGTTCGATTCCGCCCGGTCCCACAGAGTTAAAGCCTTGAATTGTATGTATTTACGATTCAAGGCTTTTTTTTGTTTGTGGATAGACCAACGCGAGAATTGTAATTATGGGTAACAAATGGGTAACAGAATACCATGCTCGGTTGAATCTGTTTTGATGAATGAAGTCTTTGAGCACTTACAGCAGATACCATCAGAAATGCGCGGGTTTGCATTAATTCTTTACTAAAAAGAAAATGAGTTGGGTTTGGCTGAGACCCGATGGCGCTCAATGAATTTGTTATAGTGTATGTGTTGGCTGTAAAGCAATGCCGTGAAATTTTAGGGCGGGGATAGTAAACAGCACCGAGCTATGAGTCTGATTGCAGAAAGTAACCTTGATTTCACTATGTCTTGAGCTGCACTTATTCGATGACGTTTGTTTCTAAAAAGAGTCATAATGGTTGAATCCTGAGTAAAAGCCGGTTGCAAATGAATGACCCAATGCCCGATGATAGCTGTTATCCGTTATGTCTATGCTGCAGCCCCTGAACGCGTCAACTTCTAAATTGAAACGTGCTGTCCTCTGCCCTCTGCCCTCTGTCCTCTGTCCTCTGTCCTCTGTCTTCTGTCCGCCGTCTGCCGTCTGCCGTCCGCCGTCTGCCGTCCGCCGTCCGCCGTCCGCGGTCCAAAACATATCCCTGCCTCATTGGTTCAAAATAGCTATTGCGTTGGGTTGATATTGGGTTGTATATTTAAGGCCGCCCAGCGCTCACGGGTTTTGACAGCGGCCACAAATTTTGGCCCTTTCAAAATTAAGTGTTGACACGGGCTACAAGATTCCGTATCATTGGAATCTGCAACAAAAACGAAGTTCGGCAGCTCGCTGCCACCAACGTTTTCAGGTTGCACCGTTCTTTTTCTTAGTGAACAATTAGACAGAAGATCGCATAGCGAAGCCTTAGAAGTCGATTCCGGAGTTAGGATGTTCGGTTTTACCGGATGTCCGCTCTAAAGATATATGATAGGAAGCAAAGGCAAACAATGCGTTGTTTTTAGTTAGGATGCTTAATTGCATAACAATTTACAACGGAGAGTTTGATCCTGGCTCAGGACGAACGCTGGCGGCGGGCTTAACACATGCAAGTCGCAGGGGATTCAGGGGGCTTGCCCCCTGATGAGACTGGCGCACGGGTGCGTAACACGTAAGCAATCTGCCTACAGGAGGGGGATAACCCGGCGAAAGCCGGGCTAATACCGCATAATGCAGCGGGGCCGCATGGCCACAGTTGTTAAAGCCCTTCGGGGTGCCTGTAGATGAGCTTGCGGTGCATTAGGTAGTTGGTGAGGTAACGGCTCACCAAGCCTGTGATGCATAGGGGTTCTGAGAGGATGGTCCCCCACACTGGAACTGAGACACGGTCCAGACTCCTACGGGAGGCAGCAGTGAGGAATATTGCGCAATGGGCGAAAGCCTGACGCAGCCACGCCGCGTGCCGGAAGAAGGTCCTTTGGATTGTAAACGGCTTTTACCAGGGAAGAACCGGCTGGTTTCGACCGGCCCTGACGGTACCTGGTGAATAAGCACCGGCTAACTCCGTGCCAGCAGCCGCGGTAATACGGAGGGTGCAAGCGTTGTCCGGAATCATTGGGTGTAAAGGGTGCGCAGGCGGGCTTTTAAGTCTGGGGTGAAATCTTGCCGCTTAACGGTAAAATGGCCCTGGATACTGGAAGTCTTGAGTGTGACAGAGGTTGGCGGAATTCGTAGTGTAGCGGTGAAATGCACAGATATTACGAAGAACACCAGTGGCGTAGGCGGCCAACCGGGTCACAACTGACGCTCAGGCACGAGAGCGTGGGTAGCGAACAGGATTAGATACCCTGGTAGTCCACGCCGTAAACGATGTATACTAGGTGTTGGTCCTTTTAGGATCAGTGCTGCAGCTAACGCATTAAGTATACCACCTGGGGAGTACGTCGGCAACGATGAAACTCAAAGGAATTGACGGGGGCCCGCACAAGCGGTGGAGCATGTGGCTTAATTCGATGCAACGCGAAGAACCTTACCTGGGCTAAATTTGTGGTTAGGGATCCGAAAGGTGACCGACCGGCTTGCCGGCGCCACAGAAGGTGCTGCATGGCTGTCGTCAGCTCGTGCCGTGAGGTGTTGGGTTAAGTCCCGCAACGAGCGCAACCCCTATGGTTAGTTACCAGCACGTAAAGGTGGGGACTCTGGCCAGACTGCCTACGCAAGTAGTGAGGAAGGTGGGGACGACGTCAAGTCATCATGGCCCTTACGTCCAGGGCTGCACACGTGCTACAATGGTTGGTACAGAGGGTAGCGACCCCGCGAGGGGCAGCCAATCCTTAAAGCCAATCCCAGTTCGGATTGGAGTCTGCAACCCGACTCCATGAAGTTGGAATCGCTAGTAATCGCGTATCAGCAACGACGCGGTGAATACGTTCCCGGGCCTTGTACACACCGCCCGTCAAGCGATGGAAGTGGGGAGTACCTGACGCCGCCGCGCTAACCCTTCGGGGAGGCCGGTGTCCAGGGTAAGCCTCATAACTGGCGCTAAGTCGTAACAAGGTAGCCGTACCGGAAGGTGCGGCTGGATCACCTCCTTTTTAAGGAGCATGTTTGCCCGGCTTTTGAGGTAGCTGTGCGATCTTCTGAGTAATTGCCTGAACCAACCCCGTGCGGGCCGCAGGCCGGCAAGGGTGACGGGGCTTAAAGCGCAGCGGGCTTGTAGCTCAGGTGGTTAGAGCGCACGCCTGATAAGCGTGAGGTCGGAGGTTCAACTCCTCCCAAGCCCACTACCACCAGCGCCGGCAGGTGCAAAGCAACACCGGCAGGTGCAAAATCCTAAAGGGGCTATAGCTCAGCTGGCTAGAGCGCCTGCCTTGCAAGCAGGAGGTCACCGGTTCGACTCCGGTTAGCTCCACAAAACGGAGGACAGAAGACGGAAGTCAGAGGTCAGAAGCCAATAACTAAAAGCCAACAGCCAAATGCTGATGTTTGCTGTCGGGTGCAATTACCGAGGAAAAGTCTGATTGTTTGATTAACAGATTCCGCGTTGGACGCGAGTCCGGGT